>JAHJXP010000018.1 GCA_018827585.1 Pseudomonadota bacterium
CAGACTTCCCTTTTTCACTTGAATATTCATATCCGTCTTCCTAAAAGCCCCCGCTTTATTGTCCCTGGCGCCGGCACGCAGAAAAGCGTCCGGGTCTGAAAAAGACACGTCATCGTTCCCTGTTTCGCCAAACAAATGAGCGGGGGGGAGTCAACCAAAATCAACAGAAAAGGGGGCAAGCTCAAGATCGCTGCCCCCTTTCATGACTGGAGGCGGCACCCGGACTTGAACCGGGGAATAACGGTTTTGCAGACCGCTGCCTTAGCCACTTGGCTATGCCGCCGGATAGGTTTTAAAATGGAGCGGGCGAACGGATTTGAACCGTCGACGTCCACCTTGGCAAGGTGGCACTCTACCGCTGAGTTACGCCCGCTCATGTTGTGACGGGGCGTGACTATAACAAATAAAATCCTTTTGTCAACAAAAAACTTCCGCTCCCCGCCCCCGACCATGCCGCGGCAAAGCGACCTTTTCCATATATATTCCGATATGATGCGATTGCGATCCGGATTGCCCCCCTTTTGCTCAACTTCCAGTTTTCCGGACGCCCGTCCGGTAGAATTTAATGAAGTAATCGATCCCGGAGACGACCGTCAGGACCAGGGCGATATAGAGGATCACCATGCCTACCATATGGGCGTCGACGCCGATGAACGGATAATGGATCATCAGGGCGGAGACCGCGAAGATCTGGCAAAGCGTCTTGCGCTTGCCGAGCGGGCTTGCCTGGATGAAGATCCTCTCCGAGGAGGCGATTGTGCGGATGCCGTCCACGGCAAAATCGCGGATGACGATGACGGCGACTATCCAGGCCGGGATGCGGCCGATCGGGATCATCAGGATCATCGCCGTGTTGACGATCAGCTTGTCGGCGATCGGATCGAGGAATTTCCCCATCGTCGTGACGATCTGGTACCTCCGGGCGACGTAGCCGTCCAGGAGATCGGTCAGGGCCGCCGCAATAAAGAGGATGGCGATGACGAGACTCATAACCCGCCCCGGGGAAAAAAGAAGCAGGAAAAGTATGGGGATGACCCCGATCCTGAGCATGGAAATGGTGTTGGGGAGATTAAAGATCTCCTTTTTCTCCGGAGAGATGGGAAGCCGGTCAAAATAACGCTTCAGAAAATCGATCATGGCGGGAATCTCCTCTCCTTCTCAACTTACCCTTTTTTCCTTTATATACCGTTCAAGACACTTCTGGCTGCAAAAATAGACTGTTTTCCCGTCGATCGACGCCCGGCAGGCGTCACTCATGGGAACATAGGTGTGGCAAAAGGGATCCTCGATCAGATCCTCGTCGATAGCCGGCTTTTTCGGCCCCTCGGCAGCAGACTTTTTCCCTGCCTCGAAAAACCATTTCCTGAGAAGTTTATACAGGAAATAGATCACAACAATGGTGATAAGAAGTCTAATGATCATCTTTGACGCTCTCGTAAAATTGCGGCCGTCGAATCGCAAAGCTCCACCCGCGCGGCGTCCGTCAGGCGATCAAGCAATCCTCGCACGGAGACGCCGAAGGAGGGATGGATCGCATAGGAGGCCAGCTCGCACAGAGGTTCAAGGACAAAACGGCGCCGGTGGAGTTCCGGGTGGGGGACGGCCAATCCCTCCTCTCGGACGACCTCCTGACCGTAGAGGAGCAGATCCAGGTCGATGAGCCGCGGCCCCCATTTCTTTTCCTCTTTTCTCCCCATCCCCCGTTCAATCTCTTTCAACGCCGCAAAGAGCTGCCGGGGCGAGAGGACCGTCCTGATCTCCGCGACGGCGTTGATAAACCAGGGCTGGTCCTGCGGTCCTACGGGCTCGGTCCGATAGAAAGAAGAACGGCCAAGTAGCCTGATCCCCGGATGGGTTGAGAGCCTTTCGACCGCCTCGCGGCACCTCTCGGCAGGGTTTTCCATATTGGAACCTACGCCGACAAAAGCGATGCCCCCCCTGATCTCCCCTGTCGACAAACCCTCTCCCTCCATCACTGACTCCTTAGCCGGACCTGAGGCCGAGAACATCCTGCATATCGTACAGACCGTTCGGGCAACCGACGATCCAGAGGGCCGCGCGGATCGCCCCGCGGGCAAAATTGTCCCGGCTGTGGGCGCGATGGATGAATTCGAGCCTCTCCCCCAGAGCGCCGAAGATCACCGTATGCTCCCCGACGATGTCGCCGGCCCGGAGGGTCTGGATTCCGATCTCCGGACCCGTCCGCTCCCCGATCATCCCCCGACGACTGTAGACGCCGACCTTGTCGAGGTCCCGGCCGAGACTTTCGGCGATCACCTGCGCCATCTTCAGGGCTGTGCCGCTCGGGGCGTCTTTTTTCAGGCGGTGATGGGCCTCCACAATCTCCACATCGTAGTCGTCCCCGAGGATCCCGGCGACGTCGGCGAGGACCTTGAGCAGCACATTGACGCCGACGCTCATGTTGGGGGCCAGGACGCAGCGGATGTCCCCGGCCATCTCCCGGGCCCGTTTCAGCTCGTCCGAAGTGAACCCGGTGCTGCCGATCACAATGGCCTTTCCCATTTTAGCCGCGATCTCCAGATGGCTTGCGGATACCTCATGGGAGGTGAAATCGATGACGACGTCGCCCCGGTCGATACAGGCGGCAAGATCGTCCCCGACGACAACCCCCGTCCGGCCGAGCCCCAGCCTCTCGCCGGCGTCGGCGCCGATCGCCGGATGCCCCTTTCTCTCGACGGCGCCCGTCAGGACTATCCCTTCCGTCTCCGCGATCAGACTGATGATCCGCCCCCCCATCCTTCCGCCGGCCCCCGTCACAATGGCCCTGATCATACCAGCCCCCTTCTATGCGATCAAACCGTAGTCCTGCAGGACCTTCTTCAACGCCCCCTCGTTCTTCTCCGCCATCCGGCAGAGGGGCAGACGCAGATCGTATTGGATCTTCCCCATCATCGCGAGCGCGGCCTTTACCGGGATGGGATTGGTTTCGATAAAGAGGGCGTCGATCAGAGGGCTAATCCGGTAATGGAGGGAGCGCGCCTTCTCCAGATCCCCGGCCGCAAAGGCGTCCACCATCGCCGCCATGTCCTGCGGGACGACGTTGGAGACGACGGAGATGACGCCCTTCCCGCCGATAGCCATCAGCGCGAGGGTAAAGATGTCGTCGCCCGCCAGGACGTCGAAATCGGGCCCGCAGAGATTGATGGCGTCGCTCATCTGCTTGAGCGAACCGGAGGCCTCCTTGACGCCGACAATGTTCTTGATCTTTGCCAGCCTCGCCAGCGTCTCCGGCAGCATATTCGTCCCTGTCCGGCCGGGAATGTTGTAGACGACGAGCGGAATCGGGACCTCTTCCGCAACCGCCCGATAGTGCTGGTAGAGTCCTTCCTGCGTGGGGCGGTTGTAGTAGGGGCATACCAGCAGCGCGCCGTCCGCCCCCGCCTTCCAGGCATGCCTCGTCAGCCGGAGCGCCTCCGCTGTGTTGTTGGAGCCGGTCCCGGCAATGACCGGAACCCTCTTTTTCACCGCATCGATCGTGATTTCGATCACGCGGTCATGCTCTTCGTGGGAAAGGGTGGTCGATTCCCCCGTTGTGCCGCAGGGCACAATGCCATCGGTCCCGGCGGCGATCTGTTCCTCGATCAGTTTTCTAAACGCCTCCTCGTCCACCTGTCCGTTTTTAAACGGCGTTACGATCGCGACCATTGCGCCTCCAAACATACTTGCCCTCCTTGTCTCGTTTTTATGTGTTTAGGAAATCGGGGATCTTTTCTCCTCTGATCAGATCTTCGCGGGTCTCCCGTTCCCGGATGACGTAGCAGCTGCCGTCCCGGACCAGGACTTCCGGTATCCGGGGACGAGAATTGTAGTTGGACGACATGCTGAAACCGTAAGCGCCGGCACTCATCACCGCGATGAGCTCGCCCCGCTCGAAGGCGGGAATCTGACGTCCCTTGGCGAGGAAATCACCCGATTCGCAGATCGGGCCTACGACATCCGCCGTGATCTTCTCCCTCTCCCGCCGGATGACCGGCTGGAGCTGATGATAGGAGCCGTAAAGGCTGGGGCGGAGCAGATCGTTCATCCCGGCGTCGACGATGACGAACCGCTTGCCTTCGTTCCCCTTGGTGTAGAGGACGCGGGTGACCAGGATCCCCGCATTCCCGACGATCACCCTTCCCGGCTCGAAGATGAACGTGCATTCCATGTCCCGGGAGGCGTCTATGATCGCCCGGGCGTATTCCGAAGGATGCGGAGGGGCCTCCCGGTCGTAGGTGATCCCGAGACCGCCACCGAGGTCCAGATAGCGGACGGCGTTCCCTTCCTCCCGGAGCCGCCGGACCAGTTCCTTCAACCGCGCCAGGGCATCGGTGAAGGGCGAGAGCTTCGTCACCTGCGAACCGATGTGACAGCTCACGCCCTTGATGTCAAGATGCTTCAGGGCGGCCGCCCGGTGGTAGGCGGCGAGAGAGGCCTCGACATTGATGCCGAACTTGTTCTCCTTAAGTCCGGTCGAGATATGGGGGTGGGTTTCCGGATCGACGTCCGGGTTGACCCGCAGGCCGACGCCCGCCCTTGCCCCTAACTTCCGGGCGCGCTCATTGATCGTCTCGAGTTCCTGATCGGATTCCACATTGAACATGAGGATGCCTGCCTTGAGGGCGTCATCGATCTCATCGTCTCTCTTCCCGACCCCGGAATAGACGACCTTGCCCGGATCAACACCGGCCTTCAGGGCGCGGAAGAGCTCCCCCCCGGAAACGATATCCACGCCTCCCCCCTCCCGAACGAAGGTCCGGAGGATCGCCGTGTTCGAATTGGCCTTTACGGCGAAACAGACGATATGGGGCACTTCCGCGAATGCGGAATCGAAGACCCGGAAATGGTGCCGGAGCGTCCGGCAGCTGTAAAGATAAAAGGGCGTTCCCACTTGCGCGGCTATTTCCGCGACCGGAACCTCCTCGCACAGGAGCGCCTCATCCTGATAATGAAAGTAATTCATGATCGCCTTCTCATTCGCATCCCTTTTTCTGCGGGGTCATTCAGCGAAGACTGCGGAATGCGCCCGCCTCGTTGGACTCCTCCCCGTAATGTCCCGAATGATCCCGGACAGCCACGCGGTAGGAGTAAAAAAACCCGGCCGCAACCGCCGCATCTACATAGCGGAACCTTCCGCCCCCCTCGCGGCCCAGCCGGTCGTCGGCGACGGCGAGCGTCACGAGCGTCCGGTAGTCCTGCGGACATCCGGGGCACGCGTTGCCCGCGGCCGTCTCGCTCCGGATGATCCGGAAGCCGCCGCCGTCAATCGGTCCGGTCAGCGACCAGGTCAGGACGATCCCTTCCGGGACGGCCGAGGCGCTCAGGTCGGCAATCGCCGCCGGAAGTCTCGCGCGGGGCGGCAGGGGATCGCCTTTCTTTCCGCAGCCCGTGAATATCATGATCAGCACGAAAATCCCCGCGATACCCTTCCCGAACTGTCGGTTCAGTCTCATGGCCCTTCGATCTCGGCAATCCGCTCCCGGACCACCTGCTCCGCCGTTCCCCCGACAACTTTTCTGACATTGACCGACTGCCGAACCGTCAGACGTCCGAAGACGTCCTTGTCGAACCCGCGGAAAAACCTCCGGAACTCCGCCAGGGTCAGGCCGGTCAGCGGCTTTTTGGCCTTGATGCAGTGCGCCACGATCCGCCCCACGATCCCGTGGGCCTCCCGAAACGGCACCCCCTTCATGACCAGGTATTCGGCCACATCCGTCGCCGTGGAGAACCCTCCCCCCGCCCCGGCCTCCATCCGCTCATGATTGAAACTCAGACGGCCGATCATGGCCGCGAGTATCTTCAGGCAGGCCTGCAGGGTGTCGACCGTATCGAAGAGAGGCTCCTTGTCTTCCTGAAGATCCCGGTTGTAGGTCATAGGCAGACCCTTGAGAAGCGTCAGGAGGGCAACGAGATTTCCGTACACGCGACCCGTCTTGCCCCGGACAAGCTCCGCCACGTCGGGGTTCTTCTTCTGGGGCATGATGCTGCTTCCCGTCGTGAAGGCGTCCGCGATCTCGACGTAGCCGAACTCGTCGGTCGACCACAGGACGATGTCTTCGCAGAAACGGCTCAGGTGCATCATGACGAGCGAGGCGGCGAAGATGAATTCAGCGATAAAGTCCCTATCGGAAACGGCGTCCATGCTGTTGGCGGTCAGGGTCTTGAAACCCAGAAGACGGGCGACCCAACGGCGGTCGAGGGGAAGTCCCGTCCCCGCGAGGGCGGCAGACCCGAGCGGCATCACATTGACCCTCTTCAGGCAGTCCCGGAGGCGCCCCTCGTCCCGGTCCAGCATCTCCCAAAAGGCCAGCAGATAATGGGACAAAAGCACCGGCTGGGCCTTCTGCAGATGGGTGTAACCGGGCAGGACCGCGCCAAGCTCCTTTTTGGCCAGGGCGAGGAATCCCGCCTTCAGCGCCCCGACAAGCGCCAGCGTCTGGCCTATCTCCTCCCGCAGGTAGAGGCGGATGTCCAGCGCGATCTGATCGTTCCGGCTCCTGCCCGTGTGGAGCTTGCCGCCCGCGTCGCCGATCCTGCCGATCAGGGCCTTTTCGACGGCCATGTGGATATCCTCGTCGTCTGGAGAAAAGACAAATTCCCCCGCCCCGATCTCGGCGAGGATCGCCCTGAGGCCGGCGCAGATCTTTCTTGCCTCGGCAGGCGTGATGATCCCCTGCCTGGCAAGCATGCGGGCATGGGCGATGCTCCCCTCGATGTCGTAGCGGTAGAGGCGCCGGTCGCAATGGAGCGATGAGGTAAATGCCTCCACCTCCCGATCCGTCGGTTCGCTGAATCTTCCGCCCCAAGGCTTGTCATGTTTCTTCATTTATCTCCCGTCTTTCATCATCCCCTCGATCCGCAGGCGCAGGGCGCTGAGGCGGATAAACCCCGTCGCATCCTTCTGGTCGTAGACCCGGTCCTTCTCGAAGGTCGCGAAATCCTCGCTGTAGAGGGAGAAGGGGGATTTTCTTCCCACCACGATGCAGTTTCCCTTGTAGAGCTTGAGGCGGGCCGTTCCCGTCACCCGCTCCTGGGTCGAGTCAATGAACCGCTGGAGGGTCGCCATTTCCGGGGCGAACCAGAAACCGTTGTAGACAAGCTGGGCGTATTTTGGGATCAGGGAATCGCGCATCAGCATGACCTCCCGGTCCATCGTGATTGACTCCACCGCCCGGTGGGCGGCCCAGAGCGCCGTCCCGCCCGGCGTTTCATAGACCCCGCGCGATTTCATACCGACGAAGCGGTTTTCGACCATGTCCACGCGGCCGATGCCGTTTATGCCCGCGATCCGGTTGATGTGATCCAGCAGCGCAGCGGGGGTCATGGCAACGCCGTCGACAGAGACGGGGTTCCCCTTCTCGAAGGCGATCTCCACATAGGTCGGCCGGTCGGGCGCCGCCTCCGGGGAGGCGGTGAGGACGAACATGTCTTCGTTCGGCTCTGCCCAGGGATCCTCTAATATTCCCCCCTCGTGGGAGATGTGCAGCAGGTTTCGGTCACTGCTGTAGGGCTTCTCCCTCGTCAGGGGAATCGGGATGCCGTGCATCTCCGCATAATCGATCATCGAGGCGCGCGAATCAAATTTCCAGTGCGCGTCCCGCCAGGCCGAGATGATCCGGATGGCGGGATTGAGGGCCATGTAGGTCAGCTCGAACCGCACCTGGTCGTTTCCCTTTCCCGTGGCGCCGTGGCAGACCGCATCGGCCCCCTCCATTTTTGCGATCTCTAATTGTCTCTTGGCGATAAGCGGTCTTGCGAGGGAGGTCCCCAGGAGATAGGTCCCCTCGTAGAGGGCGTTCGCCCGCAGGGCCGGAAAGACGAAATCGCAGGCGAATTCCTCCTGCAGATCGTCGATATATATCTTGGCGGCCCCCGTTTTGATCGCCTTTTCCCTCAGCCCGGCAATCTCTTCCTTCTGGCCGATATCGGCGGCAAAGGCGATCACTTCGCAGCCGTAGGTCTCGATGAGCCACCTTAGGATCACGGAGGTGTCCAGTCCCCCGGAGTAGGCCAAGACCACTTTTCTGACATCGCTCACAACACGGTCCTCCTTGACGGCTTCGTAAAAAATCCGGATGCTGCGTTGCGCTTCATCCCTCGTCATTGCGGCGTACGCCAAAGTACGCCTCATTCCTCATGATTCGCGCGCCTTGCCTGCGGCCTTTTTACGAAGCCGTCCCATTTTCACAACTTTTAAAACTTTTTACGAGGTCGTCCTGCTTACTGCATGAGAATTTCCATCACAGCCTTCTGCACGTGCAGGCGGTTCTCCGCCTCGTCGATGATGACGGAGCGGGGGCCGTCGATGACCTCCGCCGTGATCTCCTCCCCCCGGTGGGCGGGCAGGCAATGCATCACCAGGACGTCCTTCCTCGCCAGGTCGATCAGGGCCTGATTGACCTGATAGCCCTTAAACCGCTGCAGACGAGTCTCTCGCTCGCTTTCCTGACCCATGCTGACCCAGACATCGGTATAGACGACATCCGCGTCGCGCAACGCCTCCGCCGGATCCCGGTGGAGGATCACCCCCGCCGGCGCCTCGGCCATCCCCCGCTTCAGGATCGCCGCATCCGGATCATACCCGGCGGGGCAGGCCAGGTCAAGGCGAAAGGGCAGCTTCGCGGCGGCGTTGATCCAGGAATTCGCCATGTTGTTCCCGTCCCCGACATAGGCGACCTTCAATCCCTCATAGCCCCCGCGCTTCTCGATGATCGTGAACAGATCGCTCAGGAGCTGGCAAGGATGGAGGAGATCGGTGAGGCCGTTGATGACCGGGATGGTTGCATAATGGGCGAATTCCTCCACGGAGGCCTGGGAGAAGGTCCGGATCATGATCCCGTTGAGATAGCGGGACATGATCCGCGCGGTGTCGGCAATGATTTCGCCGCGGTCGATCTGGGTGTCCCGGCTGCTGAGAAACAGGGCGACGCCGCCCAACTGGTACATCCCCACCTCGAAGGAGATCCGGGTCCGCGTGGACGACTTGTCGAAGATCATCCCCAGGGTCTTCCCCTTGAGGGGGGTGTGCTCCTTGCCCTCCCGGAGGAGCCTCTTCAGGTAATGGGACCTCTCGAAAACGGCTTCATAATCCGACCTCTCCAGGTCGTATTCGCTCAGCAGATCCTTTTTCATCTCTCCTCCAGCGCCGCGTCGAGGATCTCCACCGCCTTGTCCACATCCGCCCGGGTGAGGATCAGCGGGGGAACAAAGCGCAGGACGTTGCCGTTGGTGCAGTTGATCAGAAGCCCCCTCTTCATGCACTCGAGAACAAGCTCCGCCCCGGGCTCGGTCAGCTCGACGGCAAGGATAAGGCCCCTGCCCCTGACCTCCCGGATCCGGGGATGTTTCTCCTTCAGCTCCCCGAGCCTCTTGAGGAAATAATCCCCTACCCGGCGACAGTTTTCCAGGACGCCTTCCGCCAGGATTGTCTCTAAAACGGTCAGTCCGACGGCCGTCGCCAGCGGGTTCCCCCCGAATGTCGAACCATGACACCCCGGGACAAAGGCCGCGGCGATCCGGTCGGTCGCGAGGAGCGCCCCGATGGGGAAACCGTTCCCCAGGGCCTTGGCGATGGTGATCATGTCCGGGGCGACATCCTCCTGTTCGCAAGCGAACAGGGTCCCCGTCCGCCCGATCCCGGTCTGCACTTCGTCCACGATCATCAGAAGGCCGCGCTCGTCGCAGATCCTCCTGATCCCCTGCAGATACCCCGGGGCGGGAATGACGACGCCGCTCTCCCCCTGGATCGGCTCGACCAGCACGCCGCAGGTTTTGTCCGCTATGGCCGACTCCAGGGCGGCCAGGTCGTTGTAGGGAACATGGCGGAATCCTTCCAGCAGCGGGGCGAACCCGGCATGAAACCGCTCCTGCCCCGTCGCCGTCACGGTGGCCAGAGTCCGCCCGTGAAAGGACTCCTGCATGGCGATCAGTTCGTATTTTCCGCCCATGTTCTCCGAGGCGTATTTCCGGGCCAGCTTGATCGCCGCCTCGTTAGCCTCGGCGCCGCTGTTGCAGAAAAAGACCTTGTCAAAGGGCGAATTCTCCACGAGGAAGCGCGCCAGAAGGATCTGCGGTTCGATATGGAAGAAGTTCGAAACGTGGGTGAGGGTTTCCGCCTGCCTTTTAATGGTCTCCACGACCGACGGATGCGAATGGCCGAGGGCGCAGACGGCGATCCCGGCGACCAGATCAAGATAGGACTTGCCGTCGTTGTCCCAGACATGAACGCCCAGCCCCCTTGTCAGGACAACGGGAAAACGCTTGTATGTCTGCATGAGGCAGCGCTCGGAAAGGGCAATCAGCTCTTCTGTAGTCATCTCGGTCTACCCCTCTGACAAAACGATCTCCGTCCCGATCCCCTGATCGGTGAACATCTCTAAAAGAATCGTGTGCTTCAGCCGGCCGTCCACGATATGGGCCTTCCTCACACCCCCCTTGAGCGCCTTGAGACAGCACTTGACCTTCGGGAACATCCCTCCCCCGATCGTCCCCTCGTCGATCAGCTTGAGGGTCATTGCTTCATCCATCGCGTGGATCATCTCCCCCTGCCGGTCGAGAACCCCGGGGACGTCGGTCAGCAGGATCAGCTTCTCCGCCATGAGCGCCGCCGCTATCGCTCCGGCCACCAGATCGGCGTTGATGTTGTACGTCTCCCCCCCGTCGCCGACCCCCGTCGGCGCGATGACCGGAATGACGCCATCCGCCGTCAGAGAGGAAATCAGGGCCGCATTGATCTTGGTCACCCTCCCCACCAGGCCGATGTCGATGATCTCAGGCGGGGTGTCCTTTATCTTCTCCGCGCTGAGAAAATATTTCTCCGCCCGGATCAGGCTGTCGTCCTTCCCGCTGAGCCCCACCGCCCTGCCGCCGTTGCGGTTGATCAGGCCGACGATCTCCTTGTTTACCTTGCCCACGAGGACCATCTCGACGATGTCCATCGTCTCCTGATCGGTCACCCGCATGCCCTGGACGAACTTGGAGTCTTTCCCGAGTTTTTTAAGGAATCTCCCGATCTGCGGGCCGCCGCCGTGGACCACGACGGGATGGATCCCGATGTATTTCATCATGACCACGTCGCGGGCGAAATTGTTCTTGAGCTCCTCGTCCACCATCGCGTGGCCGCCGTACTTGATCACGACGGTCTTGCCGTAGAACCGGCGTATATAGGGAAGGGCCTCGAGCAGGATATCAGCCCTCTCCACGGATTTCTTCACTGCGTCCATCCCGTTTTCCTCGCCCATTCTCATCCCCTCCCGCGCTTCCCCGCCGTTTTCTTAAAAAGGTCGGGCTGCGCAAGCGGCGCGGCCCTGCCCGCGATGATCCGTTTGCGCTTTTTCTCTCAGAGGATATACCGGCTCAGATCCTCGTCCTCCACGATCGCGTCCAACTGTTTGGCCACATAGTCCGCGTCGATCACGACCTCCTGGCCTTTCATTTCCGGGGCCTCAAAGGAAATCTCGTCCAGGAGGCTCTCCATGATCGTGTAGAGGCGTCTCGCCCCGATGTTCTCCATCCGGTCGTTTACCAGCGTCGCCGTCTCCGCGATCGCAGCGATGGCATCCTCCTTAAACGTGATGCGGACCCCCTCGGTCGCCATCATCTCAATATATTGTTTGACGAGCGCATTGTGCGGCTCGGTGAGGATCCGGATGAATTCCTCCTTGCCGAGAGAGTTTAGCTCCACCCGGATGGGGAAACGGCCCTGCAGCTCCGGGATCAGGTCCGATGGTTTCGTGGCGCTGAACGCCCCGGCCGCGATGAAGAGGATGTGATCCGTCTTCACCATCCCGTAGCGGGTGTTCACCGTAGATCCCTCTACGATGGGCAGCAGATCGCGCTGAACCCCCTCCCGCGAGACGTCCGGTCCCTGCGTCTGGTCGCTGCCGACGATCTTGTCGATCTCGTCCAGGAAGACGATCCCCGACTGCTCTACCCGCTCGATGGCCGTTCTTGTCACCTTTTCCATGTCCACGAGACGCTGGGCCTCTTCCTCGGAGAGGATCTCCAGGGCCTCCGGGACCTTCAGGCGTCTTTTTTTCTTCTTCTGGGGGAAGAGATTTCCGAGCATTTCCTTGACGTTGAGCCCCATGTCCTCCATCCCGGCGGAGGAGAAGATCTCGATCATCGGCGTACTCCGGACCTCGTTCACCTCGATCTCGACGAAACGGCTGTCGAGACGCCCCTCGCGCAGGAAGCGGCGGAGTTTCTCGCGGGTCGACTCCTGCTCGGGGACGTACTCCGCCGGGAGGGTCGTCCCATTCCCGTCGGCGATCATGTCCATCACCTTCTTTTCCTGGGGTTTCGGCGGGAGGAGGACGTCTAACAGCCGGTCTTCGGCGAGCTCCGCGGCTTTTGTCCGGACGCTGCCCTGCTCTTCGGATTTGACCATGCCGACGGAAAGCTCGACGAGGTCGCGGACCATCGATTCCACGTCCCGGCCCACGTAGCCCACCTCGGTGAATTTCGACGCCTCGATCTTGATGAAGGGGGAATTGTCGAGTTTCGCCAGCCGTCGGGCGATTTCCGTCTTGCCCACGCCGGTGGGTCCGATCATGATGATGTTCTTGGGAGAGATCTCCTCCCCCAGCTCCGCGGAGACATTCTGCCGCCGCCATCGGTTGCGGAGCGCGATCGCTACGGCCCGTTTGGCCTTGTGCTGGCCGATGATGTACTGGTCCAGTTTTTCGACGATCTTCCTTGGCGTCAAATCATCAGAAGACATATTCAACTCTTTTCCTTTCCGGATTTCTCTTCCGGCGCCTCTTCGAGGTCGAGCTCCTCCACGGTGATCCGGTCGTTCGTGAAGATGCACAGTTCGGCGGCGATCTTCAGGGATTCCCGCGCAATCTCCGTCGCCGTCAGTTCCGAATAGCGGACCATCGCCCGGGCGGCCGCAAGGGCGAAAGGCCCTCCCGAACCGATGGCCATCACGTTGTCGTCCGATTCAATGACGTCGCCGTTCCCGGAGATGATCAGGAAGGAATCCCGGCTCACGGCAATCATGAGGGCCTCCAGGTGACGGAGCACGCGGTCCGTGCGCCAGTCCTTGGTCAGCTCCACCGCCGCCCTGAGCAGGTTTCCCTTGTACTGTTCCAGTTTCTGGTCAAAACGATCGAAGAGGGTGAAGGCGTCGGCGGTCGCCCCCGCGAAACCGACGATCACCTGGTTGCGGTAGAGACGGCGGACCTTTCTCGCCCCGTGTTTCATGATCGTCGTATCCATGGTCACCTGCCCGTCGCCCGCCACGGTGACCTTCCCCCGGTGCTTCACCGCCAGAATGGTTGTTCCTTTGATCTTCATCGCTCGTTTTCCTCTCGTCCCGCCCGCGGATGTGCCTTGTCATAGATTTCCATCAGGCGGCTCACGCTGACCGACGTGTATTTCTGCGTCGTCGAAAGGCTCCTGTGCCCGAGCATCTCCTGAATGGAACGCAGATCGGCGCCCGCGTTCAGCAGATGCGTGGCAAAGGTGTGGCGGAGGGCGTGGGGGCTGATCTTCCTGCCGATTCCGCTCTCCTGGACCACCCTTTCCACCACCCGGGCCACCCCCCGCGGATTCATCCTTTTTCCCCGGCGGCTGAGGAACAGCGGCGCCTCGCTTCCCGCAGCCGGGGCGTTCGGCGAAAGCTCGCCGCGCCTGAGCAGATACGCTTCGATCTCCCGGAGCGCCGGTGTCCCTACGGGAACGATCCGCTCTTTTCTTCCCTTGCCGCGGACCTTGACGAGTCCTGCCGCAAAATTGACGTCGCCGACATTGAGCCCCGTCAGCTCGCTCAGTCGGATCCCCGCGGAATAGAAAAGCTCGACCATCGCCCGATCCCGGCGCCCGGAAGGGCTCTCTGGAAATTTCACCTGAAGCACCGAGAGCATTTCATCCACCGACAGGACGACGGGAATGTACTTTTCCTGCCGGGGGAGCTGCACAAGCTCCGCGGGGTTGAACCCCACCTTCCCCTCCCTGAGGAGATACCCGTAGAAGGAGCGGAGGGCGGCCACCTTCCGGGAGATGGTCGTCTTCCGGAGTTTCCGCCGGTGGCAGGAGGCCAGGAAAGAGCGGATCGCCATCTGATCTGCGAGAATCCCCTCTTCCTCCCCTGCCGGGAGCGCGCGCTCAGCGAGAAAAGTCCGGAATTGGCCCAGGTCCGCAAGATAACTCTTCCGGGTATGGGGGGAGAGATTTCTCTCGACCTGCATGTGCCTGCCGAATTCGGCGATGGCCTGCTCCAAAGCCGTCATCCCTGCCTCAAGAAAATAATCGCCACGAAAGGATCCCCTCTGCCTTCCCTTCATGGCGGAAAAAATGCAGCGCTTTTTACATCTTGTACTTTCCGAAATCCTCCGGGGACAGGTTCTCGAGGAATTCGGCGAGTTTTTCTTTCTTCAGGCGATCGAGGTCGGTCATCTTCGTGCCGAAATCGACGTTACGGGACTTTTCAATCACCTTGTCCTCCACGAAGATCCGGGCGCCGGCGCGCAGCGCGATGGCAATCGCGTCGCTGGGGCGGGAATCGACGACGATGGTTTTCCCTTCGCGCAGGAGGTGGATATTTGCAAAGAACGTGTTGTTGCGCAAGTCGTGGATCTCCACCCGCGTCACCTCGGCACTCAGGACCTTGAGGATCTCGCTCAGGAGGTCGTGCGTCATGGGGCGCGAAAACGTGATCTTCTCCATCTCGGTCGCGATGGCGCTCGCCTCGAAGATGCCGATCCAGATGGGGATCGCCTTCTTCTCTTCCATGTCTTTGAGGATGACGATTGGGGTGTTGGTGATCGGATCCATCGTGAGACCGGATATCTTCATCTCAATGAACATCTTCCCTCTCTCTCCTCTCGCTCTCCCCCCGCAGGGAATGGAGGAAGGCCTCCGTAATCAGCACCGGCGCCGTTTTCCCGATAAGATCCCTTCCCCCGGGAAAATTGACGATCCTGTTTCCCCGCGTCCTTCCCGTCATCTCCTCGCCGCTGTTTTTGCTTGGCCCCTCGACCAGCACCCTCTCGATCCTTCCAATGCAGGCGCGGTTCTTTTCAAGCGTGTGCTCCTCCTGGAAGGACTGGAGGATGCGGAGCCGCTCGCGCTTTACCCTTTCGCCCACGGCCCCGTCCATCCCGACAGCCGCCGTCCCTTCCCGCTCCGAATACTGAAACGAGAAGAGATTGTCAAACCGGATCTCCCTCATCAGCGCCAGCGTCGCCTGAAAGTCCTCCTCCTGTTCCCCCGGGAACCCCACGATCACGTCGGAGGTGATGCTGA
>JAHJXP010000175.1 GCA_018827585.1 Pseudomonadota bacterium
GATAAAACCAAATCCTTTTGAATCATTAAACCATTTCACTTTTCCTTCTGACATCTTTAGTCCTCCTGTATTGATTTCCCTTATTTCTTGATAAGAACGTCAATCCCCGCGACACATGCGCGAGATACACTGGAACCAGCCTCTTTTTGCCCGGGCATTTTGTCCCAGCCCCCTTTTTCAATGAATTCAGATCTCTTCCAGCTATCTATTGCCTCATATTCTTTAAGTTTCGCCTCATGATTCGGATCCTTCATAAATTGGGCGACGCAGATCGCCGCCTGACTCGCCAAGACCGCCTCATTGCTCATCTTCTGGGTCGTGCCGGAAGTTGTCCAACCACCCCATGCAAACCCGATGATCATTGCGACAATGGCCCCGCAAATCAGTCCCCAAACTCCATATTTAACCTTCACTTCCGTCTCTGCCTTCATCGATCAATCCTTTCTCAATGGTGGTCGTTTCTTTAACCTTTCTGCATCTCCCCCTCTTTCGATAATCCAAGAGTTCATACTTTTCAGAATATCACTTAGTATTCAATGCAATGGAGATCATCCATGTCACTGACTATTATCTGCGCGTGAACACTTTGTTCCCGAGCATCGATTTGAATGGCTGCTACTGTTCAAGCTCCGTGATCTTAATCACCTTGTTCCAGCCGGATTTACCCGTGCTGACATTTCTGCATGACTGGCTATGTTGGAGCTGGAAAACAATCTTTCCCTGATACTCGCCATCCTGATGAACCCTGTATCCAAGTATCGTCCCTCCATAAAAAGAGGGTTCCTGCCGCTTTTTATGAAAATAGATTTTGCCACCGACCAATTTCTTCGCTTGACTATCATCCAGTCCCCACGAACCGCTTTCCCACACATTGTCTTGCAGCTTCACAAAATGATTCAACGGTTCAACCAAATGTATATTCATTTTACCCTCCTTCACAGGCTTCACGGGAATTCAACGCCCTTAATTTCTTGACGCCCAAAAAACAAAAGCCCTGTCACATCATAAGAGACAGGGCTTGGAAGTCATTTTTCACTTCCCTATATGGGAAGGACAATTACTCAATTTTCTTAGTCAATCAGTATGTTGGTTATAGGATACGCTCATTCATAGCAAAGTCAAGATATATCGTGTATTCAATTATTCCGGGTAAGAGAATTTTTGCTATCACTTTTAAATTATAGAGGTTTTACTGGAATCGAATAATTGATTTCAAAAGCGCAGTATCCTGGGTATTTCGTCATTGCCCATCGAACAGATTCCCAGATTGGCCAATTTAGATTTTTTATCCGGTTACAATCATTCCGGTATTCATGCCGATTTTCGGGGTTCTGGATAAAATACCATGAGATTGGAGAGAGTTGGTTAATGTGGTGGGACACTATAAAGCGGATCGGGGGCGTCATTTTTTGCAGATCGCCGATTCCTTGACGAATTCCCCCAACTCCCCTTTTCCCAGGCCCCCCCCCCGCAATATTGCTATTGCGAGCCAACGAACCCCCTTTTCGATATCCCGGCAAGGATGCCATGCCGTCCTCGCTGTTTCCTGCGCTTCCCCAGCCTGTCCTATGTCTGGCAGGATTCCGGCCTGATCAGGAGCACCGGCGCCGGAGACTCATGCAGCACCCTGAGCGCCACGCTGCCGAACATCAGCTTCTTCATGCCGGTATAACCGTGGGTGGCGATGACGATCAGGTCCACGTCGTTCTTCTTGGCGTAATCGACGATGGTCTGCGCGGCCCGACCTTCGATTATCTCGGTTTTTACCTTGATCCCCTTCGCACTGAGTTTCGCTTGCAGATCCACAAGATAATTCTGGTATTTGTTGAAGTGATCATTCTTGAGAGCGTTAAAATCGATGCCTTCGGAAAGATACAACGTGGGGATGTCAATGACGCTCAAAAGGACAACTTCCCCGATAAAATCTCCCGCTGCCATGTTTTTTACCTGCGACAAAGCACTCTCAGCGATATCTGAACCGTCAAGAGGAACCAAGACTTTCTTATACATCTCCTCCACCTCCTTTCTTTTATCCGGTCTTTTATCCGGCATTTCCGCCTGCTGACAACACCCCCGCCCCCTAACTTGGCTATAATATAATCATGTCTTTGTTTTTTTTCAACCTCGGAATCAGACCCTGGCTTCCTCAAAAATTCCACCGATGATGGCTTTTGCCTCCTCCTGAATCCGCCTCAGGTGGGCCTCATCCGAGAAGCTCTCCGCGTAGAGCTTGTTGATGTCCTCCGTTCCCGAGGGCCGGGCGGCGAACCAGCCGTTGACGGTGATCACCTTTATACCCCCGATGGGCTCGGAATTGCCCGGCGCCTCCGTCAGCTTCGCTACGATGGGATCGCCGGCCAGCGTTAAGGTGCGGATTTTCTGCGGGTTTATCGCCTTGAGCGCGGCTCGCTGGGCCTCGGAGGCGGCCATGTCGAGCCTCTCATAGCAGGGGGCGCCGAACAGGTCCGTCAGTTCCCAGTAAAGCTCCGCCGGATCTTTTCCGCTTTGGGCTGTCATCTCCGCGGCCAGGAGATTCATTATAAATCCGTCCTTGTCCGTCGTCCAGACGGAACCATCCCACCGCAGAAAGGACGCCCCGGCGCTCTCCTCCCCGCCGAAACCGAGCGAACCGTCCAGAAGCCCGTCCGCGAACCACTTGAACCCCACGGGGACCTCGCAGAGCCGGCGCCCCAGGCGCTCCGCCACCCGGTCGATGATGCCGCTGCTGACCAGGGTTTTTCCCACGGCGGCCTCGGCCCGCCATCCGGGACGGTTCCGGAAAAGATACCAGATCGCGGCAGCCAGGTAGTGGTTTGGATTCATCAGTCCCTCAGGGGTCACGATCCCGTGCCGGTCGCTGTCGGGATCGTTACCGAAGGCAATGGTGAAGCGGTCCCGGAGAGCGATGAGTCCAGCCATGGCATAAGGGGAAGAGCAGTCCATGCGGATCCGGCCGTCCCAATCCACCCTCATAAAACCGAAAGTCGGATCAACCGCGGGGTTGACCACCTCGAGATTCAACCTGTAGCGCTCCGCGATGGGTCCCCAGAAGGCAACGGACGCCCCGCCCATCGGATCGACGCCCATCTTTAGACCGGAGGCGCGGATCGCCTCCATGTCGATGACGTTGCGGAGGTCTTCCACATAGGACCCGACGAAATCGTGTTGGCGGGTGGTGGAGGCCCGAAGGGCCCGCTCGTAGGGGATCCGCTGCAACCCGCGAAGATCGGACGCCAGCAGCTCATTGGCTCGGTCTGCAATCCACGTCGTCACATGCTGGTCGGCGGGACCGCCTTCGGGGGGATTGTACTTGATCCCCCCGTCCTCCGGCGGATTGTGGGAAGGGGTGATGACGATGCCGTCGGCGAGGCCGGTTTGCCGGCCCCGGTTATGGACCAGGATGGCATGGGAGATCACCGGGGTGGGCGTGTATCCCAACCCCTGCTGGATCATGACCTCCACGCCGTGGGCCGCCAGAACCTCGATGGCCGTCATGCGGCCCGGCCCGGAAAGGGCGTGGGTGTCCATCCCAAGAAAGAGGGGTCCGGTGATCCCCGCGTTCTTCCGGTATTCGCAGATCGCCTGACTGATGGCCAGGATATGCGATTCGTTGAAACTGTTCAGCAGGGAGGAGCCCCGGTGGCCGGAGGTACCGAAGGCCACCCGCTGCGACGCGACCGCCGGGTCGGGTCGGCCCGAATAGTAGGCGCTCATGAGCCCCGGGATGTCTGCCAGAAGAAATGGCGGCGCCGGCTTCCCTGCCAGTGGATGGATGGCCATGCCGCACCCTCCCTGATCCGTGTTCAGTGCACCGCGGCGAAAGAAAAGCCTCTCGCCGGGCCTTTCGCCGGATGGTCTTCCCGCCGTTCAGCAATGGCTGCCGTCGGCTGATCCGCATAAGAATCTGAAGAGAATTATAACAGAACCGATTGTTTGACGCATGCGATTTTTCAGGATGCGTTTTTTAAAGGGCTAACCGGCCGGCCCAGGATTGTGATATAAGAAATCACCGAAAAGGAGGCAGACGATGATCGAAACCGTGTCATTCGAAGAGGTCACGCAGATCCGGATGAGCCGTGAGCTCGGCGGCATGCACGGCTTCGCCCAGCTTACGAACGGCTGGTACGCGACGGAGAACCTGATTTGCTCCGTACTGAAGATGGAGAGCTGAGATGGCCGCGGAAACCACGGAACAGACGGGCAAATGGCCCCTTCACGGCTGGCTCGGCCTCGCCCTGATCGCCCTCTTCTGGACCCTCAACTGGACTTTCCCAGGGGCGAATCCCTGGGGTTTCTTTTCCCTCTGGCTGGGATACTGTCTCACCGTGGACGCCCTCGTCTTTTCCCGAAAGGGGCACTCCCTGCTGACCCGCAGCCCCACTGCCTATGCAGGTCTCTTCTTCGTATCGGCCCCCGCCTGGTGGCTCTTCGAGTTGATCAACCTCCGGACGCAGAACTGGTTATATCTCGGCGAGGAGGACTTCACCACCCTTCAGTACGCATTCTTCGCTACTTTGAGCTTTTCCACGGTGATACCCGCCGTCTTCGGGACGGCCGAATGGGCGGGTTCCTGGGGCCGGATAAAGCGGACCCGCCCCGGCCCCGTCATCAATCCCACGCCCGCCGTGCTCTCAGGCATGTCCGCCGCCGGCTGCCTCATGCTGCTGCTTGTGCTGGCATGGCCGGACTGTTTTTTCCCTCTCGTCTGGATTTCCGTCTACTGCCTCCTTGAGCCGCTGAACCGGAAGATGGGGCACCGCTCGCTTTTCGACGACCTCGCCCACGGCGACTGGCGGCCGGTGATGGCCCTCGCCGCGGGCTGCCTCATATGCGGCTTCTTCTGGGAGATGTGGAACTTTTACTCCTATCCGAAGTGGGTCTACCGGATCCCCTACGCCGACTGGCTGCGCGTCTTCGAAATGCCGCTGGCGGGCTACCTCGGCTACCTGCCCTTCTCCCTGGAACTATTCGCCCTGTACCATCTGGTCGCGGGACTCTTCCTTCCGGGGGGAAACCGGAATTATCTCCGTCTGATCGAAGAGGAAGCCTGAGCTTGCCATGGACCTCTTGATGATCTTCTTCTCCTCATTCCTGATCGCCCTCTCCGGGGCGATGATGCCGGGACCGCTGCTGACGGCCGCCATCAGCGAGGGGGCGCGCCGGGGCTTCATCGCGGGGCCGCTGCTCATCGTGGGCCACGGCATCCTGGAGCTTGCCCTGGTCGCCGCCCTCCTGCTGGGTCTCGCACCGTATCTCCAGAAGGGGGAAGTCTTTGTCGCAATCGCCCTCGCCGGCGCCGCCATCCTCCTCTGGATGGCCTTCGGGATGTTCCGGTCCCTGCCCTCCTTGAGCCTCGCGCTGGAGACCGGGGAGGGGAAACGGGGCAACCTCGTCCTGACCGGAATCCTCTTGAGCGCCCTCAACCCCTACTGGGTCATCTGGTGGGCCACCGTCGGCCTGGCCTATATCCTCCACAGCCGCCAGTTCGGTCTGGCCGGCATTTCTTTTTTCTTTGCCGGCCACATCCTGGCTGATTTCGCCTGGTATTCGGCCGTGACGGGCGCGGTGGGCAGGGGGAGGCGCTTTCTGAGCGACGGCCTCTACCGGGCGATCATCGGCGGCTGCGCCGTCCTGCTCGTTTTCTTCGCCGGATATTTCTTCCATGCGGGACTCCAGAAGCTGTTCTCCTGACCGTTTAAGAATTTACCTCCTTTTTTCATTGAGGCTCTCCTTACAATACCTCCGGACGTACTCCTTTCTGCCGGCGACAGTGAGGTAGGTTTCATCCGGGTATCCCATCGCGATGACTGCATGGACCTTTTCCCGGTCCGGTATCCCCAGAGATCGCTTCATCCGGATATCCCTCAGCAACGGAATGACCGCAAATCCGATAAGACACGTGCCCAGCCCCATGCTGTGAGCCGCAAGAAGAATATTCTGCGTTGCCAGGAGGGCGTCTTCCTTGGCGGTGCTTCCCCCAGGTCCGGATCCCACGACGATGGCCGCCGTCGCTCCATGGAACAACCGGTCCTTGCCGCCTTGTTCCCATTCTGCCAGCGCCTCGCTCACCGATTGGTGATACTCTCGATAATAAAGGGCGATCTCCCCCTTTCCAAACAACCGTAATGCATTTCGAAGCCAGTAATTCTCCGCCAGTCCATTGCGACGCTTGAAAAACTGGGCGACCTGATCTCCAAGGGCGGTAACCGATTCTCTGTGGGGAAGGATCGTGAATGTCCACACCTGGCTGTTTGTACCCGAAGGGGCGGTGATGCCGATTTTCACAAGATCTTCGAGCAACGCGCGCTCCACCGGTTTGTCTTTGAAATTCCGGCAGGAGCGACGCGAAGCCATCAGGCGGACCAGTTCGGCGGTGTTGAATTCCCCATGGGGCAGCCAACGGCTGTCGGCAACGAAAGTCGCAAACGACGACGATCCGGGATCTATGGCATGGACCGTGATGGCGTCCACAGGGCAGACCGCGACACAATGACCGCAGGAAAGGGAACGGTCGCCTGTGACAACGGCCTTGTCTCCCCGGATGGATATCGTCCTCGATGGACATACCCTGACGCACAGGCCGCATCCGATACATTTGTCCGCATCAATCACCGTTGTGACTGTTCGGTCAATCCCCATTTCAACCCCCCCATCGATTCAAATTCTTTCTCCTTGACGACTTCGTAAGAAGTCCGGATGCTTCGTTGCGCTTCATCCCTCCACTGCTTTCGCAGGGGCAGGCTTATTGCGGCGTACGCCAAAATACGCCTCACTCCTCGGGTTTCGCGTGCCTTGCCTGCAGCCTTTTTACGAAGTCGTCAATGTTCTTTCGGCATAAAAATCCACAACAGGACATAAATGAGCAATCCTGTTCCCACGAAAAGAAAGAGCACTGAAAATATCACACGCCATACCCATGAGGGCAATGGCGTATGCTTTCCCAGCCCTCCGCAGACGCCGCCTAGCCAGCGGTCATCCTCCGATCTTGCAAGCCTCTGGAACCAGTTCTGATCAGACATATCCTCCCCCTTGCCGTTCACGGTTTCATCGTCAGGATCCCACTCAAAGGCTATCGTGTTATTTATACATAAATATCCGCTGCTGCAAAACATTTAATCCATTTTTCCAAATTTCCCCAATAATATTTTTTCCACTTGAAGCTCCACGCAGCAAGCTGCGGAGAATCTTCGATCCTTAAGCGAACGGTCAGGGCGAAAAAGTGATAGAAATTGACATGGGGAAAGTGGTATCCTGTCTTAACTTTTTTCGGGGCGAAAGCTTTGAAAAAATACGCCAGAGTCATTGCGAGCGAAGCGAAGCAATCCCATAAGCATTCCATCATTCATGAGATTGCTTCGGCGCTGTGCGCCTCGCAATGACTGGGAGGGCATTAATTCAAAGGTTTCGGTATTTGAATCAAGAAGGAGGGGAATCCATGTTCGCCGCCATCATGGCCGGGGGAAAGGGGTCGCGATTCTGGCCCCGGAGCCGGGAGAGGATGCCGAAACATCTGCTGGACATTGTCAGCGAGCGGACGATCATCCGCGAGACCGTCGACCGGATCCGGCCGTTTGTTCCGGCCGAGCGGACCCTGATCGTCACGGGCAGGAGCCATGCCGCCGAGCTGATCCGCCAGCTTCCCGAGATCCCGCCTGAGAACATTCTCATCGAGCCCGTCGGAAGGAACACCGCCCCCTGTATCGGCCTCGCGGCGACCCATATTCTGAAAAGGGACTCCGACGCTATCATGATGGTCCTCCCCTCCGACCACCGGATCGGCAATGAGCCGGCCTTCCGGGAGGTCCTCCAGGCGGCGGCCGGCGCGGCATCCCGAGGGGATTCCCTCGTCACGATCGGCATCCGGCCGACCGGGCCCGAGACGGGTTACGGCTACATCGAGCAGGGCGATCTCTTTTCGACCTCCGGAAATGA
>JAHJXP010000176.1 GCA_018827585.1 Pseudomonadota bacterium
ATGACGGCTTCGTAAAAAGTCCGGATGCTGCGTTGCGCTTCACCCTTCGTCATTGCGGCGTACGCAACAGTACGCCGCATTCCTCAGGGTTCGCGCGCCTTGCCTGCGGCCTTTTTACGAAGCCGTCCCATTTTTCGCGACTTTTAAGACTTTTTACGAAGTCGTCGGGCATGAGGCATGCTGATCCCCAGAAAATACCAATCCATAGCGGTGGCGGCAGTTTTGCTGATCATCTCTCTAACCGTCCTTTCTTACGGCACGGCCCGGCTGTCCGAAACGGGGTTCCTGAGGAAGATTATCCTTGAGGCGGCGGCCCCTGTCCAAGATGCGATCAATATCCCGCTCCAAAGCCTCCACGACGGCTGGAAGAAGTATCTTTTCCTCGTCGGCCTGGAGGATGAAAACCGGCGGCTCCGGAGACAAAACGCCGCCCTGACTGAGCAGCTCAATCTTTACCGCGAGGGACGCCTGGAGGCAGAGCGTCTCCGGAAGCTCCTCGCTTTGAAGGAAAATTTCCCGCAGCGGCCGGTAGCAGCGAGGGTGATCGACCGCGCCCGCGCCCCCCTGTTCAAGACGCTCCTGATCAACAAAGGGACCGCCGACGGGCTGCAGGCAGGGCTCCCCGTTCTGTCCGACCAGGGGGTGGTGGGAAGGATCATAGAAACGTCCTGGCATGCCTCACGCGTCCTTCTGCTCACCGATGCACAAAGCAATATCGACGGCATGATCCAGCAGTCCCGCGCCCAGGGAATCCTCCAGGGCGCCGGATCGGCGGGATGCAGCCTGAAATACATCTCCCGGACGGAGGAGGTCCTGGAGGGCGATGCGGTGATCACCTCCGGCCTGGCCGGGGTCTTCCCCAAAGGGCTTCCCCTCGGCGTCGTCACCGGGGCTTCCCGCAGCAACGGCGGCCTCTTTCAGAAGATCGACGTGGCGCCCGCCGTCGATTTCGAAAAGTTAGAGGAGGTCCTGGTCCTGACCAAGGACGCGAAACCGAAACCATGATCCATTATCTTCTCCTCCCCGTATTGCTGCTGATCACAGTGATCGTCCAGACAGCGATTCTGGACCTTTTCTCCTTCGGCTGGTTCAGCATCGAGGTCTCCCTGATTATCGTGATCTATGCCGGATTCCACCTCGACGCTCTCAGGGGGGGCCTGCTCTCCCTCGTCCTCGGGTTCTTTCTCGATTGCCTGGCCAGCCCGATTTTCGGGCTCTATACCTTTCTCTACATCCTCATCTTTTTTCTTGCCCAGATCGTTGCGGATAGGGTCTACAGGGAAAAGCCGACGCTTGTCGCTTCCTTTACGGCCTTCTGCACGCTGCTGGAAGGCCTGGTGATCGTACTGTTCTACCGTTCCTTCTTTGGCGCCGACATCCTCTCTGCGATCCCGAAGATCTTTATCCCGCAGGCCGTCGTGATGGGACTCCTGAGCCCCCTGTTTTTTAAACTTTTCCATCGATTTGGGGTTTTTCTGCATGCAGAAGATACGCAACCGGCTCAACGAATATGAGCCGGGGCAGCTCAGGCAAAGATTCAAAATAGCGGTCATCGTAGTCTCGGTCGCCCTCGCGCTTCTCGTGCTGCGGATGTGGCATCTGCAGGTGATCAAGGGAGAGGAGCTGCGGCAGCGCTCTGAGAACAACAGCGTCCGCCTGCGGAAGATCAAGCCGATGCGCGGCCTGATTATGGACAGCGAAAGAAGGGTCCTGGTGGACAACCAACCCTCCTTCGACCTCGTCTTCATCCCCAACCGGGCGAGGGATATCGGAAACGTCATCGAAAAGATCAAGGCCCTCTACGCCGAACGGTCCCTTGCGCTCCCGCCCATTTTATCCTTCCCGGGCCGCCTGAAGCCCTTCGTGCCGGTGCTCCTTGAGCGGAATATCAGCCGGGAGAAATTGGCGGTGGTGGAGACCCACGCCTTCGATCTCCCCGGCGTGGTCGTGGAGGTCACCCCCATCCGGAAGTACCTCAACGGGGAGATGACTGCGCAGCTTATCGGATTTACGGGAGAGGTCAGCCGGGAAGACCTGGAGCGGGATATGTCCGGCCGGTACGCTGCCGGCGACATTACCGGCAAGTTCGGGATCGAAAAATTCCTCGATTCACACCTCCGGGGGAGGAGCGGCGCCGAGCAGGTCGAGGTCAACGTGGCCGGCAAAACGGTCCGTTCCCTCGGCAAAATCCCGGCGACGACAGGGGACAATGTCGTGCTGACCATCGATTCGGCGCTCCAGGAGACGGCATGGAAAGCCCTCGGAGACAGGGCCGGCGCCCTGGTGGCCCTGGACCCCCGCAGCGGCGACGTTCTGGCGCTGGTCAGTTCGCCCTCTTTCAACCCGAACCTCTTCAACGGCGGCATCTCCTTTGACGACTGGGAGAGCCTCTCCAACGATCCCCGTCATCCGATGGAGAATCGTTCGATCTCAGGGCAGTACCCGCCGGCCTCCACCTATAAGTCGGTCATTGCCGCAGCCGCACTCGAAGAAGGACTCATCACGCCGGAGACGTCATTCTTCTGCAACGGCGCCTTTGAGCTGGGCGACCGCAAATTCCGCTGCTGGCAGGAGAAGGGACACGGCCATGTCAAACTCCACCGGGCCCTCGTGGAGTCCTGCGATGTCTATTTCTACAACCTGGGGAAGATGCTCGGCGTGGACAGGATCGCCTTCTACGCCAGGGCCTTCGGTCTCGGCGCCCCCTTGGGCGTCGACCTGTCCCGGGAAAAGGGCGGCCTGATCCCGACGAAACAGTGGAAGCTTGACCGCCTGAAGGAACCCTGGCAGATGGGGGAGACCCTCTCCATCTCCATCGGCCAGGGGTTCAACCTCGTCACACCGCTCCAGTTGGCCAACATCTATGCGGCCCTGGCCAACGGGGGGACCTTTTACCGGCCCCGGCTTGTAAAACAGCTTGAATCTTCGGACGGACGTGTCGTAAAGGAATACGGACCGGAGAAACAGGCGGCGCTGCCCGTCCGCCCGGAAAACATCCGGATCATCAACCGGGCCTTGTGGGGGGCGGTGAACGAGCGCGGGGGAACGGGGTATGCCCTCAAGCGAAAAGGGGAAGACGTCGCCGGCAAAACCGGCACCGCCCAGGTGGTTGGACTTCCGCAGGATGAAAAGGGCAGAAAGACAAAGCGCGTTTCGGCCGCCTTTCGGGACCACGCCCTTTTCGCCTGTTTCGCGCCGTACGCAAATCCGGAGATTGCGGTGGCGGTTATCCTGGAAAACGCGGGCCACGGAGGGACCGCAGCCGCACCGGTGGCCAGAAAGGTCATCGATGCCTACTTTGCCGGAAAGAAAACGGACCAGCCGCCGGCCAAGTTCGTCAAGGTGGGCTCCAGGGAGAAACTAGAACCATGATCAAGTTGGACCGCCGTCTCATCATCAATTTCGACTGGACCCTGCTTGTCCTGGTCCTTATCATCAGCGGCATCGGCCTCCTGAACATCTACAGCGCCGGCTTCAGCCTCTCGGATCTGCGGCAGACGCCGCTTTTTCTCAAGCAGGTCCAGTGGATCGCCATCGGCATCGCAGGGATGGCCATCGCCTTTTTCGTGGATTACCGCACCTTCAGCCGGCACGCCTACCTCATTTACGGCATCTCCATCGCCCTTCTGGTCATCGTCCTTGCCGCCGGTTATTCGACCCGCGGCTCCCAGCGCTGGATCGCCCTCGGCGGTTTCACCTTCCAGCCGTCGGAGCTGATCAAACTGGCCATCATCCTGGCGCTGGCCAAATACTTCGACCGCCACCAGATCGGACGGAATTACCGCCTGCGGGAGCTGTTCATCCCCGCTCTCATCGTCCTGATCCCGTTTCTGCTGATCCTCAAACAACCGGACCTGGGAACGGGACTGATACTGATCATCCTGTTTTTCTCGATCGTTTTCTTTGTCGGCCTGGAATGGAGATCGTTTCTTTTGGCCGCCGCCGGGGGCCTCATCCTGACCCCCCTCGGCTGGCATCTCCTCAAAGATTACCAGAAGGAACGGATCATGACCTTTTTCAGTCCCGAGCGGGACCCCCTCGGTTCCGGTTATCATATCATCCAGTCGATGATCGCCGTCGGGTCGGGAGGGTTCTTCGGCAAGGGGTTCATGAAGGGGTCCCAGACCCAGCTCAAGTTTTTGCCCGAACAGCAGACGGATTTCGTCTTTTCCGTCTTTGCGGAGGAGTGGGGCTTCCTGGGAGGGGTGATCCTGATGGTCATGTTCCTCCTGCTGATCGTGTGGGGACTCAAGATCGTCTTTCATTCCAAGGATTACCTGGGGGCGCTCATCGCCTTCGGGATCACCATGCTGATCTTCTGGGAGGTCTTCATCAACATCGGCATGGTCCTGGGGATTCTCCCCGTAGTCGGAATCCCCCTGCCCTTTCTCAGTTATGGCGGCTCGTCGATGGTGGTCCTGATGACGTCCATCGGCCTGCTGATGAATATCAGCGTGAGACGGTTCATTCTTCAGTCGTGATCAACCGGCATAGCGGAGTTGTTCCCGCGAAGGGGGCGGCTTGGCCGTCAGAGGAGGCGTAAAATGCTTGGGAAAAAGAAAAAGGGTGAGGAAGAGGAAGAGGTCCGGGCCTTTCTGGGAAAAGGCGCCGAATTTACCGGAAAGCTGATTTTTAACGGTTCGGTCCGGATCGACGGCGATTTCAAGGGAGACATCTTCGGGAACGGCACCCTGGTGATCGGTGAAGGCGCCGAGGTCGAGGCCGACATCCGCGTGGACAGCGTCCTGGTCAGCGGCGAGGTGCGCGGGCAGATCGACGTCAAGAAGAGACTCCAGATCTATTCGACGGGTAAGGTGCTCGGCGATGTGAATGCCCCCGCCTTCTCCATCGATGAAGGGGCCTTCTTCGAGGGGAACTGTCATATGACCCGCACCGAGACCGAGGTTCATGCCCTGCCTCTGGAACGATCCGCAGACGCGGGAAAGGGATGATGCCAGGACATCCTGCCCTCTTTTTTCTTGACAGCGGGCGGGGGAATGAGATAGTGACACGGCATTGTAAATAGTGGCCAGTGGTCATATACTTACCTTAGTTTTCTTTCCGGCTTCCGACCGTCAAACCGGAAGATCTCCGCAAGACCAGCAGGGACTTTTTTCGGCAGGGATCCAGGATGCCGGCGGCCGGAATGATATATTTCGTTTTTTTAATTTGCACCAGATGAGGTAAAGGAGAGTGATCAGTCTTGATTATTCACTGGGCTTCCAGATAATAAATTTTCTCCTGTTGATACTCGTCCTGAATCGCCTCCTCTACAAGCCGATCATGGGCATCATCGACAAGCGCGCAAAAAAGTTGGAGGTCTCGGAGGCGGAGATCAATCGCCTCCAGGAAACCGTCGAACAGAAGGTGTCCGCCTACCAGGAGAAGCTCCGTCTGGCCAAGGCTGCCGCGGTCGAGCATAACAACGAGATCATCCGCCAGGGCGCCGAGGAGGCCAAGGCCGTCATCGCGGCGGTCCGCGCCGAAATCCCGGTGATGATGGAGCAGTTCCAGGCCCGCATGGAGGCGGAAATCGCCGAAGCAAAGAGGATCCTGACCGGCCGGTCTCGGAGTCTGTCCTTGGAAATCGCGGAAAAAGTCCTCGGAAGGAGTCTCCGATGAGCGGGCGGCATGAAACGAATCAATCCGTCCGCCCCGGCGCCCAGGGCGCATCACGCCCAGAGGCGCAAGAAAGAGGGACGGGACGCAGGATCTGCTGCTGCCTAACTGCGTGCATCATCTCCGGCATCCTCTATCTTTCGACGGCTTACGCCTCCGGCGGCGGTGGTGAAGAGGCGCCCAACTGGCTGGGCTTCTTCTGGAGGCTGTTGAATTTCGCCGTCCTGCTCGGCCTGCTCTACTGGCTTTTGGCCGGGAAGATGAGAGATTTTTTTACCGGACGGCGCGAGGGGATCAAAACCGCTCTGGCCGAGGCGGTGTCCGCCCGGGAGGCGGCGGAAAAGAAGTTCCGCGAGTATTCCGAGAAGTTGGACAAGGCAACCGAAGAGATCGAGCAACTCGGCGAAATGATCAGGGCCCAGGGGCTGGCCGAAAAGGAACGGATAATCCAGGATGCACGGAAAGAAGCGGAAAAGATCAAGGAGGACGCCCGCACGAGGGTGGAACAGGAATTCATAAAGGCCAGCCAGAACCTCAGGATAGAGGCGGCCAACCTCTCCACGCAGCTGGCCGAAGAGCTCCTCCGGGGACAAATCCGGGCGGAAGATCACGAAGCCCTGGTCAAGGACTATATAGGGGAGGTGGCAAACAAGACATGATCGGCGGCTTTTACGACTTTTTACGAGGGCGCAAAAATTGACCAGCAGCAACATCGCCAAACGCTATGCCCGGGCCTTCTTCGAGGTTGCCAAAGAGGAGCGGCGTTACGAGGATTACAGCCGGGAACTGGGCCGCTTTTCCGCTATCCTCAAGGAAAACAAGGGCCTGAATGAATTTCTGGCCAACCCGATCTTCGCCCGGCCGGACAAGAAGGCGGTGGTGGAAACAATCCTGCAGAAGGCGGGGATCTCGGAGCTGACCGCCAACTTCCTGAAGCTGCTGGTCGACAAGCGCCGGATCGGGATCATCTCCGACATCGAAAGCCGCTACCGGGAGCTGATGGACGAAGCCCTCAATAAGGTCAGGGTCACGGTGAGCACAGCTTTCCCGCTGACCGGCGAGCTCGCCGCGCAGTTGCAGGAAAGCCTGGAAAGGCTGACCGGCAAACAGGTCGAGATGACCGTTCTTTTGGACCCTTCCCTGCTCGGCGGCGTCGTCGTCCGGATAGGAGACACGCTCTATGACGGCAGTATCCGGACACAACTCAACAAAATAAAGGACCTCTTGGGAGAGGAGATGTAGGGCATGGAAAGCATCAAGGCAGAAGAAATCAGCGAG
>JAHJXP010000177.1 GCA_018827585.1 Pseudomonadota bacterium
AAGGCGGGCGGCGTTTTCTACACCCCGAAATACATCGTTGATTATATCGTCGAGAGGACGGTCGGCCGTCTCCTTGAAGGCCGGACTCCAGCCCAGGCCGACCGGCTCCGGATCCTCGATCCCGCCTGCGGTTCCGGCTCCTTCCTCATCCAGGCCTACCAGCGCCTTCTCGACGGATACCGGGACCGCTACATCGAGAGTGGACCGGAAAAGCGCGCTAAGGGCCGGAAGCCGGTCCTCTATCAAGCCTTAAGCGGCGAATGGCGGCTGACGACGGCGGAGCGGAAGCGGATCCTCTTGAACAGTATCTTCGGGGTGGACATTGACCCCCAGGCCGTCGAGGTGACGAAGCTCTCGCTTCTCCTCAAGGTCCTGGAGGGGGAGAGCGGCGAGACCCTCATGAGCCAGCTCAAGCTCTTCCACGAACGCGCCCTTCCCGACCTCTCCGTGAACATCCGCTGCGGAAACTCCCTCATCGGTCCCGACTTCTACGATGGCGAACTGCCAGGTCTTCTCTGCGAGGAGGAGCGCTACCGGATCAATGTCTTCGAATGGGAACGGGAATTTCCGGAGGTCTTCGCTGCGGGCGGCTTCGACACCGTCATCGGCAATCCGCCCTACATCCGCATCCAGACGATGAAGGAATGGGCGCCCCTGGAGGTGGAGTTCTACAAGACGGCCTTCGCCTCCGCAGGCAAAGGGAATTACGACATCTACGTTGCGTTCGTCGAAAAAGGGCTCGGGCTTCTGAACGCCAAAGGCCGCCTGGGGTTCATTTTGCCGCACAAGTTCTTCAACGCCCAGTACGGCGAGTCCTTGCGCAACCTCCTGGCGAAGGGGAAACACCTAAGCGAGGTCGTCCATTTCGGCGATGCGCAAATCTTCACCGGGGCGACGACCTACACCTGTCTCCTTTTCCTCGACAAGGCCGGTTCGTGGAGCTGCCGGTTCACGAAAGTCGATGATCTGGAGGCTTGGCGACAGACGGGTGAGGGGACCGAGGGCGCGATTCCCGTGACGGAGATCACCGCCGCCGAATGGAACTTCACCGTCGGCCGCGGCGCCGACCTCTTCGAAAAACTCCGCCGGATGCCGGTGAAGTTAGGCGATGTGGCGGATATCTTCGTAGGTCTGCAAACCAGCGCCGATGATGTCTTTATCATGAACATCGTGGAAGAAAATGAAAACGCCATAAAATTGCATTCGAAATCCCTCAGCCAAGACTGGACGTTCGAAAAAAGCCTCCTTTTCCCATTGGTCAGCGGAACGGATGTGCAAAGGTACGGGGAGCTTCCTGATCGCCAGTACATTCTGTTTCCCTATGAGGTGTCGGGAACAACGGTTAGTTTGATCGAATTTAGGCGACTTGCCGAATGTTACCCCCAAACGGCGGCTTATCTGACGGCCAACAGGAAAAGGTTGGAAGGCAGAGAAAGGGGGAAATCAAGAGGATCAAGGTGGCATGGGTATATTTATTTGAAAAATATGGCGCGTCAAGGGACGAGAAAAATTTGTATTCCACGCCTGGTGAATCATCTTTACGCCGCGTATGACGCAGAGGGGCGACACTATCTGGACAATGTCGATGTCGGGGGTGTCGTGTGGCGGAGCATGTATCAAGATCAAGGGTTTCCCTATCTTCTCGGCATCCTCAATTCTAAACTGTCGAGATGGTACTTTCCCTTCGTCAGCGCACCTTTTCGCGGGGGATGGCTGTCCGCAAACCGCCAATTTCTCTCGCAGCTCCCCATCCGCCCCATCAACTTCGCCGACACGGCAGACCGGGAGCGCCACGACCGGATGGTCGCTCTGGTTGAAGAGATGCTCGCCCTCCACCGGCGTCTGGCCGCTGCCCGGACGGACCACGAACAGACGAACCTCAAACGCCAGATCGACGCCGCGGACCGCCGGATCGACCGCCTGGTCTACGACCTCTATGGCCTCTCAGAAGAAGAAATCCGGATCGTGGAGAAAGATTGACAATGACTTTAAGCAGCCCAACCATGCAGCCGACTCGCTTAACCGCGGGCGGCTAATGGTGACTGTTAGGCAGAAACGTGGGGGACGATGGCGTGCAGGTCCGCATATCTCGACCAGAACCAGTGGATCTACCTGGCTAAGGACTACTGGGGGAAGCCGCATAGGCCGACGCACCGCGGGATTGCGCAGCGGATGCTCGCCAAGGTGAACTCTGGAGAACTTTGCCTGCCACTCAGCACCATCCACTGTATTGAGGATGAATGGCCATCCTCCGTGTTGTCTTGATTTTGTAAGAAAAATGTGCTACTTTTCCTTACAAAATTTGATATGGATATATCATGCAAAGCATTGATTCAAAAATACTAAGCCGTATATATGGGTGTGGAAGGGGTTGCGTCATCACCCCAGGAGACTTTCTGGACCTGGGAAGTCGTCAGGCGGTGGACCTGGCGTTGCACCGTCTGGCGAAAAAAGGGACGCTGCGCCGCCTGGCCCGCGGATTGTACGATTACCCGCGTGTTGACGCGGACCTTGGCCCCCTGTCTCCCACGACCGAGGCCGTTGTAAAAGCGTTGAAGGGACGAGACAATATTCTTCTGCAACCCTCCGGCGGCTATGCCGCCAACCTGCTGGGGCTTTCCGACCAGGTGCCGATGAAGATCGTCTTCCTCACGGACGGACCGGCGCGCCGCGTGCAGCTTGGCAAGCAGGTCATCATGCTCAAACACACTACCCCCCGCGTCATGGCAACCGCCGGGCGTGTAAGCGGCTTGGTCATTCAGGCCCTGCGCCATATCGGTCAGCGGCATGTGGACGATTCGACCGTGGCTCGTCTGCGAAAGCGGCTTTCCGTGGACGACAGGAAGCAGTTGCTCCAGGACATCCGCTACGCCCCGGCCTGGATTGCCGCGATTCTGCGCCGTGTTGCCGGCCCGGAGAAGAAGTGACCGCATGGATACATTCCTGCGACTTCCCGATGAACGTCGACGTCTTCTCTGCGAAGAGGGCCAACAACGGCTGGGCTTGACCCCGGCGAGTATCGAGAAGGATTGACAAAGCAATCTCAATAGTGCATGATTGCAAATACATAATGTTTCTAGAGATTTCTCGTGACGAAACAGGACAAGATTCAGTACTGGATGACCGCCGCCGAACATTACCTGAAGAAAATTGAGGAAATGATGACATGGCTGCGCAGCCGGATTCCATCATCGACATCGTAAAAAAATACATCGCCGAATTGGAAAAGCACCATATCCCGGTGCGTGAAGCCATTCTTTACGGTTCATACGCCAATGGGCGAGTCAGGGAGGAAAGTGATATCGATGTAGCCCTGATCTCCGAAGCTTTTACCGGTGACCGCTTTGAGGACCGGCGGCGGATCGTCCCGCTCCGGAGAAAGATCGACAACCGAATCGAACCGATGCCGTTTACACCGGCCGCGTTCTCCGACGGCGGCAATCTGATCGATGAGATCAAGAAGACCGGCATCAAAATTGAGTGAAAGGATTCATTGACTTTGCCGATCCGGCTGACCGGGTGCGGCACGACCGGATGGTCGCACTGGTCGAGGAGATGATTTCCCTCCACCGGCTGCTTGCCGCCGCCCGGACGGACCACGAGCGGACCAACCTGAAGCACCGGATAAATGCCGCGGACCGACGGATCGACCGCCTGATTGACGACGTTTATTCGAACGTCGCGCCGGTGTGGGCGGAACGGACGAGCTGGGCGTAGCGCTTCAGGTAGCCCTTGAGTTCCTTCCGGACCGGTTTCCAGCGGGCGAGACGCTCCTTCATCTCGTTGTCGGAGATAAGCAGATTCAATTTCTTGGCGGGGATGTCGATCTCGATCCGGTCGCCCTCCTGCACCGCTGCGATGGGGCCGCCTTCGGCCGCCTCCGGTGAGATGTGACCGATCGCCGCTCCCTTGCTGCCGCCGGAGAAGCGGCCGTCGGTCAAAAGCGCAACGTCCCGGTCCCTGCCGATCCCCACAATGGCGGAGGTCGGCGAGAGCATCTCCCGCATGCCGGGGCCGCCCTTGGGCCCTTCATACCGGATGACCACCACGTCTCCCTTGTTAATCTTCCCCTCGAGGATGGCCTGCATGGCCGGCTCCTCCGAATCGAAGACGCGGGCCGGTCCCGTGTGCCGGAGCATCGAATCGTCGACCGCGGAGCTTTTGACGACGGCGCCCTCCGGGGCGAGATTCCCGAACAGCACGGCGAGGCCGCCCGTGGCATGGTAGGGCTTCTCCAGGGGGCGGATCACCTCGGGGTTGAGGACCTTTCGTCCCGCCAGGTTCTCGCCGACCGTCTTTCCCGTGACCGTTCGCGCCCCCGCGTGGATCATACCGCCGCGGGAGAGTTCTTGCATGAGGGCGGAGATGCCCCCGGCCTGGTGGAGTTCGGCCAGGTCGTGGGGGCCGCCGGGCGACATGGAGCAGAGGTGCGGGGTCTTGTCGCTGAAGGCGTTGAAGGTTTGGAGCGTCAGAGGTACGCCCGCCTCCTTGGCGATCGCCGGCAAATGGAGCGAGGTGTTTGTCGAGCCGCCGAAGGCCAGATCCACACGCAGGGCGTTTTCGAAGGCCTCGATCGTCAGGATGTCGGAGGGCTTGAGGTTCCGCTCCACGAGCTCCATGACCTGCATCCCCGCCTCCTTGGCCAGGCGGATCCTCTCCGCCCAGACGGCGGGGATCGTCCCGTTTCCCGGCAGACCCATACCCAAAGCCTCGGTAAGACAGTTCATCGAATTGGCGGTGAACATCCCCGCGCAGGAGCCGACGCCCGGGCAGGCGCACCCCTCCGCCTCCCGGAGCTCCTCCATCGTCATCTCCCCGACTTTCGTCTTGCCCACGTATTCGAAAACCTTGATGAGGTCGATCTTCTTCCCCTGAAACTCGCCTGAAAGCATCGGGCCGCCGCTGATCACGATCGCCGGGATGTCGAGGCGCGCCGCTGCCATCAGCATCCCCGGGACGATCTTGTCGCAGTTGGTGATGAGAACCAGGCCGTCGAACGGGTAGGCCATCGCCATGGACTCCACGGAGTCGGCGATCAGCTCCCGCGAACTCAGGGAATACTTCATCCCCTCGTGTCCCATGACGATGCCGTCGCAGACCCCGATCGTGAAGAACTCCAGCGGCGTTCCGCCGGCCATGCGAATGCCGGCCTTCACCGCGTCGGAGATCTGGTGCAGGTGAAGATGGCCGGGGATGAGCTCATTGGCGGAGTTGGCGATGCCGATCATCGGCCTTTCGATCTCCCGGTCCGTAAGCCCCAGCGCCTTGAACAGGGAGCGATGCGGCGCCCTCTCCAATCCTTTTTTCATTCTGTCGGAACGCATCTTGGTCCTCCTGTGTTTTTTTATAAACCGTCCCTGCGGCGGCTTGCGGTTTCAGCCTCCTCTTCGTCCAAGCCCCCCAGAAGGCTCAGGCAGGTCGGCGACAGAGAAACCCCGGTGGCGGTCATAGTTATGGCGTTTTCATCGCACACGCCGACGCAGAGCTCGCAGCCCAGACACTCCCTGTCCTCGACAGGCGCCGCCCTGCCGCCCTGCATCCTTAACATGCCTGCCGTGCAAACTTCAAGACACTCCTCGCAACCGTTGCATTTTTTCAGATCCACCGTCACTTGAAAGGCCATTGCGTATCGCGTAACCCCTTTCCGCAAACAAATCAGAGGGGTATTCCCCTCCGTTCGCGTTTCCTTAACACAAGTCGGATTTTGATACAAGCGTAAAGATGTATCCAAAAATCGGGGGACGGAGGGCCTGTTCGGTTTTGATCCGGCGAAAGGAATAAAGCAAGAAAAATGATAACACATAGATAAGTACCTGCCATGATTAGCAATATATGCGCTTGACAAGTCGCTTTAAATCGAATAGGAATAAAACGCGTTGTGAATGAAAGATCGGCATTGGATACAATCATGAACATGAGTTTGGCCGGCAAACCTGGCAAAAACGGCGTCTCCGTCCGGGAGAAGACCTACGAATACCTCAAATCAAACATTCTTTCCGGGCGCTTCGTGCCCGGTGAACGACTCGCCGAGGAACATTTGGCGGAGGAGCTGGGGGTCAGCCGCACCCCGGTGAGGGAGGCCCTCCACAAGCTCGAACAGGACGGGTTGATCGAACCCCTGGAGTCGCGGGGTTTTTGCATTCCCCGCAATTCCGCGGAGGAGATCGAAGACCTCTTCGAGATCCGGACGGTCCTGGAGGGATATACCCTCAAGCTCATCTGTGAGCGGATCACCGATCAGCAGATTGCGCAACTGGAAGAGATCGTCGAGAAAGCGGATGGCGCCCTCCGGCGGAAGAGAATAGACGAGGTCTTTCAGTTCAACACGCAGTTCCACGACACCCTGCACAGCCTGGTCGCGGACAAGCGTCGTTTCCACAGCCTGATCGTGAATATGAGGAAATACGTGCTTAGATATCGGAAGGACACGCTCCAGTACCTCGGTGCGGCAAAGAGAGCCATCGACGGTCATCGACAGATTCTCCTGGCCTTGAAACTGAGGGATCCGGAGCTGTGCGAGCGGGTGATGCGCGCCCATATCCGTCAGTCCAAGGAGGATGCGCTCCAGACCAACCGCGAGGCGAACTGAAGGGCCCCCGGCGCGGTTCGTCCGGAGAAAGCCCTGTCCCATAGATGCGGGAAATGCAAGGACGAGATACTGGCATTACGAATGAGGAGGTTGTATGAAGGCAGACAAGGATAAGTGCATAGCATGCAAGAGATGTTTTCCCTATTGTCCGATGGGAAGAATCCAGATTTACCAAAGGCACGACCAGATTCCCGGCCGGGTCTACATAGAGATCGACCAGGACGCTTGCACCGACTGCGGGATGTGCCTGCGGGCGAAGATCTGTCCGGTGAACGCCATCTACCAGCCGGAAGAGCCATGGCCCCGCGAGGTCCGCGGCGTCCTGAGCAATCCCATGATCGAATTCATGGGCTCCCAGACGCCAGGTCGCGGGACGGAGGAGATGAAGACCAACGACGTCAAGGGCACCTTCCTCCCCGGCGAGGTGGGCGTGGGTATCGAGCTGGGCAGGCCCGGCGTCGGCGCCTATTTCCGGGATGTCGAGACGGTGGCCATGGCGCTGATGAAGGCCGATCTCGGTTATCAACTGGCGGCGGAAAACCCCGTGACCCATTTCATGTCCGACAAGACCACGGGAAAGCTCCGCGAGGACGTCCTCGGGGAAAAGGCGACCTCGGCCATCATCGAGGGGAAGTGCAAGCTCGAAAGACTACCCGAGGTCGTCAAGGTTCTCCAGGATGTGGCCAAGACGCTGGACACGGTTTTTACCGTGGAGGTCATCACGAAGGTCCCGCCTGTGGGTGAGGTTCCCATCGATCCCGTCCTGAAAAAGATGGGCATGTGGTATTCCATCAATAGCAAGAACAACATGGGGTTGGGCGAACCGTCTTATAAGTTCTACGACGAGCAGTAAAGGAGGAAGATTATGACACACAGTCTGCACCGCAGGGGTACCCGGGAGAGCCTGAGCAACGATTTTATCGTCTTGGGCTGCCCGGCGACCGGCGTCAACAAAAAGGGATCGGCGCCCAAGACCAGAAAATTTCTCAGCATCTGCTACAAGCACGGCCCGATCAACCTGGGCGACATGAAAACGGGCAACATTTACAATACGACAATGGACGACATTCTCAGCCGCGTGACGGACGGGACGATCGTCGAGTGCACTTTCGACAACCGGGAGAAGATCGTTTCCCTCCTGAAAGAACTCAAGGAGGACAGGCCCGGAATCTCGATCGTCATCTCCGGGGTGACCGACGTCGTCCAGCAGTGCATGACGGAGGCGGGGCTGGGCCGGATCCACTCCCTCGAATATTCCCTCGGCACCTGGGGCAAGACCGAACGGCTGCCGGATTTCGAGATCCTGCAGACGGTGACCATGTGCGGTCACGCGATGATCGCCTCGGACCTGGTCCGCAAGATGGTCCGGGACGTGAAGAGGGGGCGCAGAACGATCGAGGATTGCTGCATTGAAATGGCGGAATGCTGTTCCTGCGGCAACTACAATGTGACCCGGGGAATCCAGCTCTTCAAGGAGCTGCTACCGATCTACACGGTCCACAGCCTGTACTGAGAGCCAATCAAGGAAAAGGAGAATGAAATGCAATATATCATCATCGGAGGGAGCGCCGCAGCGATCAGCGCCGTAGAGTCCATCCGGTCACTGGATCGCGAATCCCGGATCGACCTGTTCAGCGATGAAGAGACTCCCCTCTTTTCCAGAGTCCTCCTGCCGTACTATGTTGCGGAGGAGCTCTCCAAGCCGCTGCTCAATTTCCGGACGTCGGATTTCTTCGACGAAAATAGGGTCACGGCCCACCTGGGTGTGAAGGTCACGGATCTCGACCCCGATACCAAAACCGTCAGGACGACAGAGGGGAAGGAATATGCCTTCGACAAACTCCTGCTGGCCACGGGCGGGAAGGCGATCGTGCCGCTCATCCCGGGGGTCGACAAGGAGGGGATCTCCACTCTCAAGACCATGGCCGATGCGGAGAGGATCTATAACATGAAAGGATCCCGGGCCGTGGTCATCGGCGCCGGCTCTATCGGCGTTGAGGCCTGCATCAGCCTGACGAGAAGGGGGATCAAGGCCACCCTGCTGGAACAGTTGGGGCAGGTGATGCCCACCGTCTTCGATGCGGAGGGGGCCGCGATCGTCCAGCAGCGGATCGAGGACCTCGGGATCGAGGTGTTCACAGGGGAGAAGGCCGTGAAGTTCACGGGCGACAAGCGCGTCACCGGCGTCGTGACCGACAACCGGGAGCTGCCCTGCGACATGGTCGTCCTGTCGGTGGGGGTCCGTCCGTCCGCAGAGCTTGCCGTCCAGGCGGGTCTCACGATCGGCGACTTGAAGGGGGTCCGGGTCGACGAGACCATGATGACCAGCGTCCGGGACATCTATGCCGCAGGCGACGTCGCAGAGACCATGGACATCGCGCGGGACACCTGGTTTCTCAACGCCATCTGGCCCTGCGCCTTCGAGCAGGGACGCATCGCCGGTCTGAACATGGCGGGTCAGAAGACCCTCTATCCCGGTTCCTACCGGAGAAATTCCATCGGAAACTTCATCGGGATCCCCGCCATCTCGATGGGCGTGACCCAGGCCGAATCCTGCGCCATGGCATCCGCGGAAGATGAATTCCGGGAAATCCGGGTCAGGACGAAGGACAGCTACAAGAAACTCGTCCTGAAGAACGGAAAGATCGTCGGGGCGATTCTGGTCGGGCAGACCCAGAAGGCCGGGCTGATGTCGATCTTGCTTCGGAAGCAGGTTTACGTGGCCGATGCCATCCCCATGCTGATGAGCGACCGCCTGAGCTTCATGGACCTGCTTCCGATTCTCAGGAGGAACGCCGACCAGTTCAGCGAACCGGAATACAAGGAACTGATGGATACCGGAATGTAATTCCCTGACCTGCAGCCGGGAAAGGGCGCGGGTTTCAAGCGAGGAGGAAAACGTGAAAGTATTAATGGTGGACAAGGAAAAGTGTACGGGATGCCATCAGTGCGAGCTTTGGTGCGGGGCAGAAATCGCCTCCACCTCCAAGGAGATGACCATGGCGATCCATGAGCAGCCTCAGCCGGTGCCGCGGGTCTATGTGGAGGGAAAGCCGTTCGCCCTGCAGTGCCGGCATTGCGAGAGTGCGCCCTGCCTCGATGCGTGTCCCAACGGGACCATGCGCCGCGATCCGGAAACGGGGCTGATTTACGTCAACGAACCGACCTGCATCGCCTGCTGGATGTGCGTCATGGTGTGTCCTTTCGGAATCATCAACCCCTCGTCTTCCCTGAAGGTGGCCGTCAAGTGCGACCGCTGCCGGAGCATGGGATATCCCATCTGCGCTGAGGTCTGTCCCACCGGGGCGCTGGCCCTCGTGGAGAGGAAGGATTACCGGAAGAAGAAATTTTAAAAATCTCCAATGCGTGCTTCCGGGACATGATTTACAAGTTGCGCAAATGTCTCGTTGCGTAATGGAACTTTTGACCAAACGAATCGTGGAAAATAGGGATCAGAAAGGAGATTGAAGATGGAGTTTATTCAGAAAAAGACCGCCGACAACGCAGTGGAGCATTTCCTGACGAAAGCGGCGGACAGGGGTACGAAACTGGCGTGGGACCGCTACGAGGGACAGCTCCCCGAGTGCGGTTTCTGTGAATCGGGATTAAGCTGCCGGGATTGCCTCCAGGGGCCGTGCATCAGCCATCCCTTCCGGGATGCGAACAAGCTGGGCGTCTGCGGGAAGGATAGGGATGTCCTGGCCGTGCAGACCCTTCTGAAGCTGATCCTCAAGGGGACGATGGCCACCCTGGATCAGGTAGGCGATTTTGTGGAGGGGGTCGCCTCCGGGAAGGTGACGCCCCAGGACAAGACCGCGGCGGACAGGATCATCGCCGAGATCGAAGCCCTCCTGAAGGACGGAGGCGCCGGCCTGAAGAAGGCCTTCCCCAAGGCCATGCTCGCCGCCTGGGAAGAGGCGGGGATTGTTCCGCAGGGGGTGGCCAAGGATCTCTTCAAGGCCTCCCAGAAAGTGGAAGGCGGCGTCGCCGGAGTCGAGGAGACGCTGTTCTGGGCTTTCAAGGCGGCGCTCCTGGGCGCTTTCGCCCGGAAACTCCAGGGTGGTCTTAAAAAGGCCGCCTTCGGCGCAGCCCCCGCCGAGATCGAAGTCGACATGGGCGTTCTGAAGAAGGACACAGCGACGATTCTTCTGTACGGCCGTTTTTCTCCGGTCTTGAAGGTGAAGATCGCCGAAGCGGCGGCCAAGAAGAAGGTGGCCGTCATGGGCGTCTGCACCGATCCCCTGCTTCCGCCCTATGTGTTCTCTCCGGTAACGAGCTATGGTTCCCAGGAATTGCCCCTGATGACCGGCGCCGTCGATCTGATCGTGGTCGGGGACCAGTTCGTCAATCCATCCCTAACTGCGATCGCCGAGGAATACTCGGTGGCGGTCGTTCCGACGGAAACCCTGAAGGATCAGAATCCGGACGCCTTTGCCAAGGCGATCGTGGATAAGGCCGTAAACGCGTTTGGGTTCCGCCGGTCGATCGTGCGGGATATCCCGGATGCGAAGAAAACCGCACTCATGGGCCTTTCCGCTGCGGATCTCGACGTGAAGAAGATCGCTGCCGCCCTGACCGGGGGGAAGATCAAGGGGATCGCGATCCTCGCGGGGACGAACAACGTAAAATTCACCCAGGATCTGCCTTTTGTGACCCTGGCGCAGGAGTTCCTGAAGGACGGCATCCTCTGCCTCTCCGAAGGCGATGCGAGCGTGAGCCTCGCGAAGTACGGCTTCCTCGACCCCCGTCAGAGCGAGAAGCACTGCGGCCAGAATGTGGCGGAGCTCCTCAAGGCCGCCGGGAAGAACCTCCCGGCCGTGATCGACCTCGGTTTGGCCGAAAACGGCGGCGTGACCGAGTTCTTGTTGGCCCTCTCCGCGGCCGCCGGGAAGTCCCTCAAGGAACTGCCGATCCTGGCCTGCTTTGCGGAGGCCAACCGGAGCGCCGAGGCGGGCGAGGCCTTGAGCCTGGTGGCAATGGGCGTTTCGACCTATTTCTGGCCCTGCCTGCCGGTGACGGGAAGCCCCAAAACGATAGAGGCCCTCTCGAAACTCTGCGGCGAGAAATTCGGCGCGAAGCTGATCGTCCACACGGACAAGAAAATGGAGCCGCTGGCGAAGGCGGGAATGATCCTGAAGGTCTTTAACCGCGTTGCAGATCCGTCCGTTACGGATCATCCCTGGACGGACTGGAAGAAATAAGCGGCGCTGTGATACGGTAGTGAAATAATACCGGGCAGGCGCGACTTCATTCAGTTGCGCCCCTGAAGGGATTTGACGAACTCGTAAAAAGTCGTAAAAGCCTTGAATTTGGGACGGCTTCGTAAAAAGGCCGCAGGCAAGGCGCGCGAATCTTGAGGAGTGAGGCGTACTTTGGCGTACGCCGCAACGACGAGGGATAAAGCGCAACGCAGCATCCGGACTTTTTACGAAGCCGTCAGATTTAGGCCGGCGCAATTCCGGAGAATCGGCTTGGGGAACCGCTGCCCTCCATGCGCCGAAAGGGATTAACGGGCAAGCAGAAAAATGAATGGGCAAGGCAATGGGGAAAATGTTGGGAG
>JAHJXP010000019.1 GCA_018827585.1 Pseudomonadota bacterium
ATGGAGGTCATCTCCAGTCTCTATCCCACGACGGCCTGGAACCTGCCTTGGATCCATGTGGCGTTTCCCAACGCCGCGGCGGTGGGATCGGGTGTCGAGGCGGGACTCACGGCGCTTCGGCGCAAGGGGAAGATCGCCGATCGGCGCATCAAATCGGTCGCGATCGGCGGCGACGGCGGGACGATGGATATCGGGTTCCAGGCCCTCTCCGGGGCGATGGAGCGCGGCCACGACATGCTCTATGTCTGCTTCGACAACGAGGCGTACATGAATACGGGTATCCAGCGCTCGAGCGGCACGCCGTTCCTCGCCTCCACGACGACGGCCCCCGCCGGCAAGAAGATCCCCGGAAACCAGGTCTGGAAGAAGAACCTCGCCGAGATCATGGTCGCCCACAACGTACCCTATGTGGCGACGGCCACCCCGAGCTACCCGATCGATTTCATGAACAAGGTGAAGAAGGCGCGGCAGATAAAGGGGCCCTCCTACATCCACTGTTTCGTCGCCTGCCCGACCGGGTGGCGCTCCACTTCCGAGACCTGCATCAAGCTGGGACGCCTCGCGCTCGAGACGGGGATCTTCCCGCTTTACGAGGTGGAGGACGGCAAATACCGTCTCACGGTGGAGGTTCCCGAGAAGCGGCGTCCCGTGCAGGATTACCTCAAGGGGCAGGGGCGCTTCCGCCATCTCACGCCGGACCAGATCCAGGTCATCCAGGAGCGGGTCGACATCGAGTGGGAGACCCTGATGATCAAGGTGGAACACTCCAGATCCAAGGAAGCGCTCAGGGCACGGCGGAGCCGGTGACCCGCGACCATACCATTGAAGACGAGGTAAAAAGAGAATGGAAGAAAAGGTTAAGGAAATCGTTCAGCGATACAGCGGGGACAAGAGTTACCTGGTTCCCATCCTCCAGGACGTCCAGAAGGAGTTCAACTACCTTCCCAAGGACGCCCTGTTTTCGGTGAGCGCCCACCTCAGCGTGCCGATCAGCCGCGTCTACGAGGTGGCGACGTTTTATAAGGCCCTTAGCCTCAAGCCCAAGGGACGCTACCAGCTTAGCCTGTGCATGGGAACGGCATGTCACGTCCGGGGCGCCGAGCTGATCACCCGCAATATGGAAGACATCCTGGGCATCAAGGAAAACGACACGACGGCCGACCTCGAGTTCTCCTTCGAGACGGTCGGCTGTCTGGGGGCCTGCGCCCTGGGGCCCGTTCTGGTGGTGAACGGCGAGTATCATGGGCATATGAACATCGCGAAATCGACAAAGATCCTCAAGAAATTAGGGAAGAAGGTTACGACTGATGATGAGCAAGATTAAATCCTTCGATGAGTTGAAAAGCGTACAGGAGAGGCTCAAGGCCGGCCGCGACCCGAACAAGCCCTGCATCACCGTGTGCGTCGGGACGGGCTGCCTGGCCTATGGGACACAGAAGCTGGTGGACAGTTTCCGCGAAGAGCTCGCCAAACGGGACCTCGCCGGCAAGATTGACTTCAGGACCAGCGGCTGCCACGGGTTCTGCGAGCGGGGCCCGATGGTCGTCATCTCCCCGGAGAAGACCTTCTACCAGCGGGTGGGGCTCGGGGACGCCGGGGAGATCATCGACAAGACCCTCCTCAAGGGAGAGATCATCGACCGGCTGCTCTACGTGGATCCCGCCACGGGCGAGAAGGTGGTCCACGAGGACGACGTGCCGTTCTACAAGAAACAGACCCGTCTGGTCTTCGGTCTCAACAGCAAGGTCGATCCGGAGAGCATCGAGGATTACCTCGCCATCGGCGGCTATGGCGCCCTGGGGAAGGCCCTCACGGGGATGAAACCAGAAGAGATCATCCATGAGGTGATCAAGGCGAACCTCCGGGGCCGGGGCGGCGGCGGATTCCCGGCCGGCTGGAAATGGGACGAGACCCGCAAGGCGCAAGGGGAGCCCAAGTACGTCATCTGCAACGCCGACGAGGGCGATCCCGGCGCCTACATGGACCGCAGCCTCCTGGAGGGGAACCCC
>JAHJXP010000178.1 GCA_018827585.1 Pseudomonadota bacterium
ACTTGACTTCAGTAAATCGGAGATAACAGATTGAATCAATGGAACTTTCGGTCATTTTTCAATATGGAAGCGCCAATGGTTAAATTGTCTTTATATTCAATATGATAACAGCTACTTACTGCAGTCAAGTGGATACCCCCAAATTTGAATTATTCAGAGGTGTCCACCAGTTTATATTCTTAGGGCAGTTTAGCACTCCTGAAATAGGCCCTTTAGAGCAATGGCGTCCATTATTTGAGGTAAGATCCGGATATTGGGTGGAACATCCCCAGTACGGATTTGTACCGGAGTTCAGTATACACAATAATGGGATCAAAGACTTGGAGCTTACACAAGGCTTCCTGGATATGCCGCTGGGAAGCGTATCGGAAAATGATATCGTTTATGCAAATGTTGAGCACAAAAAGATCCACACTCCCCCAAGAAAGCTGAAACATAAAGTCAAACGTTAAATAATATGGTCTGAATGATTGAATAATAGCCACTAATTATAGGCTGTCCACGTCATGGGGATGCTGACTTTCAATGAAAATTCATTTTGATTTGACTCTGATTCATCTTCACGCTTCGTAGGTGGCTTCAATGACCAGCACATGTCTTTTTGGTTAAGCATTACGGGTTGAACTCTACTACAAAATCGAACCGACCTCCCTCACTGACTACAATAAATAATCGATATGCACCTGATATATTTGATATCGTCGATAAGGTAGGTGAAATGGGTAAGGCAAACGCCCATGGAACTGACTTTTTCTTTATGTAGCGCATGGGTCTTTAAAACCATTTCTTCCAATTATCTCCATTATCCCGGGGGAAACTTCTTGAGCCGTTTGTTTTTCCCCTTACCCTCCGCCGAGGATGTGCTGCGGAAGGACGCGGTCGTTACGGTCAAAGGCGACGCCTTCCATGGCCAGGAGCGCCTTTTTCATGGGCAATCCGCCGCCGAAACCGCCAAGGCAGCCGTTGCTCCGGATCACTCGGTGACAGGGGATGACAAGGGGAAAGGGATTGCCGGCCATCACATTCCCCACTGCCCTGGCGCCGCCGGGGACCCCCACTTTCGCCGCCAGCCCCCCGTAGGTCATGACACGGCCTCGCGGGATGTTGAAGTCCGCGAGAAGGACGCGCCGTTCAAATCCGCCGACGCCTTCAAAATCCAGCTCGGCAATCGAAAAATCCACGGCATCACCCGCCAGGAATGCCTTGATCTGCATACCGGTTTTATCCCTTTTCCCCGACGACGGCACAGCGCCGGGGAAGGTCTTCAGAATTCGCTCGCTTGTTGAAACACCCTCACGCAGGAGAAAGATCCGCCGGATCAGGGTGCGCCCGCCTTCCCTGTGCCGGACGAGCCCTACTTCACCCAGAGGCGAGGGAATGAGATCAAAAGAAAAACCGCCCTTCATCGCCATACCTCCTGTCTTAAGGTCAAGAGCTTCTCGCCGTCCCCATTTCAAGGCTTCCTATGAGTTTTTACGAGAGCCCTGTCCGTTGTCTTGCGGAATCTTCTCCACGTTGTTCCACCGATCGCGCCCGGTCGCTTGGAGAGGCAATCTTGGCGATCTTTCCACCCTCGCAGCGATTCCCGCTTCAAGGCGGGGCCTTCCCTGATAAGTCATACAGCATCGAGAAATTCTCGGATCCTGCGGGCCGTCTGTTCTCCTATCCCTTCAACCTGCTTGAGCTCCTGCACCGACGCGGCCCTGATCCGTCCTACGTCTCCGAAAAACACAAGCAGGGCCTTCCGGCGGGCGGGTCCGATGCCGGGAATACGGTCCAGAAGCGATTTCAGGTCCTCTTTTTCCTTCACCTTCCGGTGGTAGGAGACGGCAAAGCGGTGCGCCTCATCCCGTACCCGCTGGAGCAGAAAGAGGGCCGCAGGCCAACGCGACAGGTAAACCGGGTCCTTCCGGCCGGGGAGATAGATGCGGTCCTCCCCCTTCCCCGGCGTCTCCTCGCGCCGGCTCCGGCCTGCCTTCGGTGCCGCGCCCTCCGCCTCGCCGGCACCCGGGGAGAGCCTGTATACCCTTGACCCCTCTTCGGAACCACCCACCGCCCCGGCAGGAAACCCGGAATCCACCGGACCGCCTTCGGAAATGCGCTGCACCCCTTCCGGAGAAGAAAGCGGATCCGGCAAACGGCCTGACCTTCCGGCAGGCGCACTGGCTTGCCCCTCATCCCGCTCCTTTGCCAGACCGATGACATCCACTCCCTCTACGGACAGGTCCTTCAGGACGGCCAGGGCGACCCCAAGCTGTCCCTTTCCCCCGTCCACCATGATCAGATCGGGGAACTCCTCGTGTCTTTCATAGCGCCGTTTCATGACTTCGTACAGCATTGCATAGTCATCGGCCCCGGGAACCGTCCGGATGCGAAACCGGCGGTATCCCTCTTTCCGGGGAAGGCCGCCCGTAAAGGCGACCATAGACCCGACGGCATACCGCCCGCCGATGTTCGAGATATCGAAACATTCGATCCGCCGGGGAACATTGCGAAGGCGGAGCTTGTCCGCAATCAGCGACAGTGCCTCCTCCGGGCTGTCGGCGGCAAGGCGCGCGGTCCGAAAGACGTTCTCGGCGTTCCTTGCGGCGATCCCCAGCAGCGCCAGGGGTTCCCCCCTCTTCGGCGCGACGATGGCCACGCCCCTCCCCCGCTTCTCCGCAAGCCATTCCGCCATGACCTCGCCGTCTTCCAGAGGCGCGGGGAGATCGATCTCGTCCGGGATATCCACGACTCCGTCGTAATAACGTTTAAGCAGGGAGGAGAGAATTTCGCCGCTCTCCGCCCGGAGGCGGATCAGGGGGAAAGACTTCTGGCCGATCATCCGGCCGCTGCGGACAAACAGGGCGATGATCTGTGTGAGGTCGTCCTCCCGGCAAAGGCCGAAGACATCCCGATTCCGGCCGGTCAGGGAGACGACCCGCTGCTTTTCCAGGGTCTCTTCGATAGACGCGATCCGATCCCGGAGGGCCGCCGCCGCCTCGAACCGGAGGGCCGCCGCCGCCGCGTTCATCCGGGCGCGGAGGTCAGCGATCAGCGTCTTCTCCCGGCCTTCGAGAAAGGCCAAGCCTTCCTTGACGAGGCTCTGATAGGCGGCGCCTTCGATCCGACCGGTGCAGGGCGCGGAGCACAGTCCGATCTCGTATTCGAGGCAGGGTCTGCGGCGGACCTTCAGCTCCCGGTCCCGGCAACTCCGGAGAGGAAAGATCGTCTGTAGGAAACGGAGGGTCTCCCGGGCGGCGGCGCTGGAAGGATAGGGTCCGAAATAGCGGGCGCCGTCCTTCTTCGGGCGGCGGACGAGTTGGAAACGGGCAAACGGTTCCGACGGGTCGATGCGGATGTTGTAATAGGACTTGTCGTCACGGAAATCGACGTTGTACCGGGGACGATGTTCTTTGATCAGGTTGTTCTCAAGGATCAGCGCCTCTTTTTCCGTCTCCGTGATGATGAACTCGACATCCCGGACCCGGGAAACGAGGAAGGGGACCATTGCCCGCGAATCGGTCCGGGCAAAGTAGGCCCGGATGCGCGCCTTCAGGTCCCGGGCCTTTCCCACGTAGAGGATCTCCCCTGCCCCGTCCTTCATGAGATAGACGCCGGGGCCCCGGGGGGCGTGGCTGATCTTTACGTCCAGATCG
>JAHJXP010000179.1 GCA_018827585.1 Pseudomonadota bacterium
ATCCCTTCTGCCTCCATAAGGGAGTTCATGAGAAGGGAATTCCGGAGAGGCTGGCGCCTTATGCCGTGGTGGTCCCGGATGAAACCCGCCCGGTAACGGACGGGAATCTCGTCTTCCTCGAAACCAGTTTCCCGGGTGAGACGGGCCGGGCGCCGGAAGGCCGTCGCGCTGTCACCGCCACCGTTTTTCTGAAGAATTCGCCGCTGAGGCTCACTGATCGTGAACTGAAGGAGCAGGCCACGGGCGTCATCGATTCCCTGGAGGGGTTCCTTCCCTTTCTCCGCGAGAGCATAGATTACCTCCATGTTGAAAAATCCATAGCGCTCTCGAGGCGGTGCCAGGAGATTGTCAACCAGAAATACCATACCCGGAAGCGCCCCTTCTTCGGGATCAGCGCCCTCCGGCAGGAAACGCCCCGGAGCAAGGTATTCCTGACGGGGGGGATGCTGCTGGCGGGGCAGGGTTTCGAGGGGGAGATCCGCTCCGGGATAAATGCCGCCTTCTGGGCAGAAAGAGAGGTTTGAAAGCATGGATGAGAAGTTTTCCTACGATTTTACCATTCCGAGCCTGGAGAAATGCACGCTTCCGTCGCCCGTTAGCGTCAGTTACTTCACTACGGATGCCAAAAAGATCCTGTTCAGCATTTATCTCGACCAGTACGACCGCCTGAAGTCTTCCGACGGAACCCCCCTTGCCTTGGAGGTGGCCGGCCCCCGGGAGAAGATCTTTTTCGATCCCTCCAAGACCAAGGCGGCCATCGTCACCTGCGGCGGACTCTGCCCGGGAATCAACGACGTGATCAGGGCGCTGGTCCTGGAGCTTCATCACGGGTACGGGGTCCGGAACATCATCGGGATAAAATACGGGTTTCAGGGCCTGATCCCCAAATACAGCCATCCGGTGATCGAGCTTACAACGGATGTCGTGAAGGATATCCATACGCTCGGGGGCAGCATCCTTTCCTCGTCACGGGGTCGCCAGGATCCCGGAGAGATGGTGGATGCGCTCAAGCGGATGAATGTGGATCTCCTGTTCTGCGTGGGCGGGGACGGGACGATGAGGGCCACGGAATTGGTCACGGAGGAGATCGCCCGTCGGAATCTGAGCATCGGAGTGATCGGCATCCCCAAGACGATCGAAAATGATCTGAACCTGATCCAGAAGACCTTCGGATTCGATACGGCCATTTCCGAGTCGGTCAAGGCGATTCAATGCGCCCATGTCGAATCCAAAGGGGCCCCCAACGGCATCGGCCTGGTCAAGATAATGGGCAGGCAGTCGGGGCATATCGCGGCCGGCGCCGCCCTTGCGCAATCCGATGTCAATTTCGTCCTGATCCCGGAGGCGCCCTTCGATCTGGAGGGGGCAAAGGGGTTGTTGAAGGCGGTCGAAAAACGCCTGCGCAGCGAGGCGCACTGCGTGATCCTTGTGGCCGAGGGGGCCGGACAGGAATATCTCCGGCGGGAGGGCCAGCCGGCGGAGACGGATGCCTCGGGCAACCCGCGTCTGTTCGATATCGGCGTCTTCCTGAAATCCGCCCTCGCTGACTATTTTCAGAAGATCTCAATGGAGGTCAACATCAAGTACATCGATCCGAGCTACCTCATCCGCAGCGTTCCCGCCAATGCCAGCGACAGCATGTACTGCAGCGCCCTCGGCCAGTATGCGGTCCATGCCGGCATGGCCGGAAAGACGGGCATGCTGGTCGGGTTGATGAAGGACGAGTATGTTCACATTCCCCTGAAGATGGTCGGCTCCGGCGCTAAGGTCGATACCGGCGGAAATGTATGGCTGCGGGTCCTGGAGACGACGGGGCAGCCGCCGCTGAATAATGTTTAACGCTCTCGTAAAAAGTCTCAAAAGCCTTGAACTTTGGACAACTTCGCAAGAATTTCCATGAAAACGATTGCTTTTTCAAACAGCCGTCATTAATTTACAGCCGCATGAAGAAAAAATAACGATCAGGTGGGTCCGCTTATCGGCGCTGGGTGGGTCCAATACTCATCGGTGGTAACAAACCGGATTGCCTCCGATATACGTAACCCGCTCCCATACATGAGCTTTACCAGAAGCTGCGGCGTTCCCGTCGTCAAGGCGATCACTTTGGCGGTCTCCTCGCGGGTCATGACCACCGGCACATTCACTTTTTTATTGGCGCGCACGGCATTGATTTCATCATCAAGCGGCAGCTTCAATACCTTCTTATATAAAAATACCAGCGCATTCATGGCTTGGTTCTGGGTGGACGGCGACACATTTCCTTGAACGGCAAGATGGGTCAAGAACGCCTCTATTTTTATTTCACCCTCAGAAAGATCCTCCCGGGATTTCATGGTGTGAAAGTGAACGTATTTTTTGATCCAATCGCAATAGGTCCGTTCGGTATGGATCGAATAGTGATGAAGCCGCATGAAGTCCCGAACTTCGTCCAGTAATTTACGATTTTTTTGTATTGACATGGCTTTTATAATATGGTCCAATATAAATAGATCATCAGATACTTTAGGTCCCCATATCAAGCTAATTTGGGTAAATCAAGGCAAATCTATTATCAGGGCAAAATTGCCCGAATACGTAGTCATTAGTATATTATCAGGGCATATTGACCTGATAATCAATGGTTATGTGAAGATGATTCTCTATGTGGGATTCCCAAACAAAAATTGTGGATCGCGCTGAAGTAAGCGCAGATAAATGCCAATACCTCGAAAAGCTACTGCTTGAATATTCGATTCCCAAGAAAGGCGTTGTAATTATATTAGATAACGAAGATTACGAAAATTATTTTAATCCAATATGGAGGAATCAAGGACTCCATCTTAATATTAGATTAGGCGGAATCGAGGAAATGAGTCCTGAATATCTGCTTGAGATCATGGGGTCAAATAAGTATTCAAATTTAGTTTGGATCTCTAAAAGAATTAACACCGGAGATGCGATTAAGTTCGTTTGGGTGGCTTCCCATGAATTTCAGCATTTCAAACAAGATGCTATTTCTCACAATTTATCGGTAGCCAACACATTCTTATTTAACGTACTCGGTGACAGTAAAATAATTATTGATGAGCCCAAAACCGCTATAACGATCCCTGCTGAATTTGATGCTGAACTTTCAGCTTTTAGATCA
>JAHJXP010000180.1 GCA_018827585.1 Pseudomonadota bacterium
ATGACGGCGAACTTCCGCCCCACGTAGGGCTTGAGGTCCGGCCGTTCCTTTGCCATCTCTGCCGTCACCTCGGCTTTTGGATAAAGATAGCCGATACGTTTTTCCGCCTCGTCACGTATCCATTTTCCGTAATAGCGAACATCCTCGGCGAGACCCTGGGCGCCGTGCCACGTCTTCGTGAAGAGCTCCTTGTTCTTCCTTGCCTCTGGGTTCACCGGCGGCCGGCCGGCGAACTTCGGCGGGATCTCGATCATCGCCTTGTTGATCAGCACTGCCACGGGGTTCAGGTCGCTCGCATACGCCTCAAGACCCAGCCGCTGCGCTTCCAGAGGCAAAGACCCGCCGCCGGCAAAGGGGTCGTGGAAGGCAGGCAATTTATAGCGATCGAACAGTTCCTTTGCCCGTGGATGATCGGCATTCTCCGCGCACGCCCTGCGCCAGCTCTGCCATATCTCGTCCCGCGCTGCCTGTAGCACCTCCTCGTTGGTTGTGTTCTCCCACAGGACGAGATGTCTGATGATTTCAAATAACCTTTCCCTTTCGATATCGGCGATGCAGTTCTGCAGCGTGGGCTCAGCGCCCGAATCTGGGACTGTGGTATCACCTTGGTGGCAAGCCTCCTCATATCGGTCCTTGCGCTCGTTCCAGGCGCTTTTCCGTTTGCTGAGTTCCCGGGTTGCCGCCCGTTTCTTGTTGGAATCGCTCAGCAGGGTTTCCGTATATCCAGACGGGTCATCCACCATCTGAGAAAAGATCACCGCCCGCGCCGCCGCCAAGGGCCGCCTGGCCCACCAGAGATGCAGGGTGCTCGGATGGCCGTGGCGGATGGACTTCTCCCGCACCGATGCCTTATTGATGGCCGCCAGCGGCAGGGCGACTTCGATAAGTTTCTTCTTTACGATCATAGGTCCTCTTGATTCTTTTTGTAGGCCTGAAGGATGTTCGCCTATTTGTTTAAACAAAGGATCTATAGTGCCTTTCTCTTCGATTCTTGGGGATGATATTCTATCCTCCCGCTGGAGCAAGTCCGGACCTCTTTCAACTCTACTGAATAGATCCGACGGTGTCGAATAAACCTGAGTAGATGACCTTAAGTCCTGACTTTCGATTACGCGGATCGGCTCACCGAACAGCAGAAAATCCGGAATGTCAAGTGGTGCGACTCTTATAAATTGTTCATGGTTAGTATTTTTTAAATCCTCTCTAAGTTCCATCAGCAGACGGCCCAGAACATTGACGCCCACCAGCGTCTTATCGTCGACTACCTTAGCGCCCCAAAAATCGTCCTTCCGCGAGTCTTCAACAATCGCGCGGTCGCCGGTAGAGAGCAAAAGGTTGCCAAATTCGGCCCCGTTCTGGACCAGTTTTATACGTAGGCACCACCGCATGATCTTGATTCGGACTCTGTCCCAATCAGATCGTGAGTCCTTCCGGTGAGGCTTACTCTTCATCTTCGCACTCATCGGACTGGCCTGCTGTATGATCAATCGCTGAATCTCAGGCATGTGGGGGAAGCGACATGCCTGGTAGAGGGCTTCAGATGTTAGAATGCGAGTTCCGTTGACTTTAAGATGGAACCCCGCCGCCATATTTGATAGACCGCCGAATGCCTCCTTTGTCTTACGGAATACCACGCATTCTGAACGCATGTAGGTACGAGTATCAAGATCTTTTCTCATCTAAAACAAATCCCCATAGAATTCAGTATCCCGCCCATAGGTCTTGCGAGACAGAAGCGGATACCATTGGCCTAATGGACTTGACGGAGATGCTGTCGCGTCTCCCCACCAGAGTGCCAGCGGACAATTGTTTGGGCAGTTCCGGAATGTAACAATCATCGATCCGAAGCCCAAACCGAACTTGCTGAATCCCAGAGGTCTCATCACTTTTTTCGGATTCTTACACAGACCTCGTATCCTGATTCCCGCTAGGAGGAATTCACTCTCCAAGAGTTGACGCCCCTCCTCGGAGGAAAAAATCTCATATTTCAACTTTTTTCCTGGTTTTCGGGGCTCAAATGGGAACTTCTTCTCCTGCTCAATATATGCATCTAAGGATATATCAACAGGTAATGTTGCTGGCCAGAGTACTTCGGATGTATCACGGTCACGTTTACGATTCTCAAAAGTCACTGCGCGCCATAAATGGAAATCTATTTTCTTTCCCGCCGCAGCCGCTTCTTTCTTAATCCGGTTCATCATCTGCCATTCGCCAAGTGTGTGTACCGCAAAAACCATGATGTTGACGACGGCGGTCGCGGGTGCAGCTTCCTTAATCCATGTGCTGATGTCGTTCCCAATGCGGTTTCCACTAAACAAAGCATCATCCAAATAAATGAAAGGCCCACCCTCTTTACCACAAATATCGATTTCAACACCCAACTGTGCCTTTAGGGATTCGCCAAAGAGGGCAAGCAACTCTTCTTGGCTGTGGCCGTCTTGCTGAATACGTAAGAAATTTGCAGATCGCCAAAAGGCACGAGGTTTTTCGCCAGTGATTTTCTCGTTTTTTACTCGGTCATTGAAACAATCTAAGACCCATGCTTTCTCGAAGTACGTCTGTTTGAGAACATGATCAACCTCTACAAGCAGAGGTTCTTGCATCTCCTTCGAGAACTGCGAAATCCATTGGTCCACATGTTGTGGCGTGGGTTCGGGAATCTCACCCTCACGATAATCGGCAATAGTGCTCGCAATTGACTTTAGCGCGGTGCTTCGTTTGGTCATCTTTTATCTATCATTAATTTCAATGCTTTACTCACCAATGTCTTGTGCGGGTTCCCATCTGGTAAAACAACATCAATAATATTTCCATTATGTTGATTCTTTCTTGATTAGCTCTTCATCGATTAACTTTATCGAGTCACCCGCGAGTATTCGTCTGACCAATTCGCACCTGTCTCTCGACTCCAAGGGCGCCTTCTCGATTCGGGAGAGAAGATCGAGTTCCTCTCTGCAACGATCTTTGATACTTCGGGTTCTGAGGTCGCGACACAGCGCATCGTCCGCCACATTCATGGCTTCGATGAGGATGTCCTCATGCACATTCAAGCCACGGAAGAAAAAGCTGTCCGTCAGTGCTTTGCGCGGGAAAGCGGCAACATCCGCAAGCATCGAGAAAGCCTGCCCCCACGGAGAGACCATGGCGTTGTCCGTGCTCGCAAAGCTGACTACGGAATAAGAGAGTTTAGGCATAAAGTTGGCCGATTGTGCTTTGCCCAATCGCTCTTTCAGATTTTCAATGACCCGGACGATGACATCATCGGTAACCTGTCCGGACCTGCCGAGCTCAGCATACATGGCGTTGATGTCCTTGACCAGAGCAGGTCTTTTGGCATCTATGAATTTTTCAACGCCCCCTTCCAATAGAACAGAGATGAGCTTCTGCCCTTCCTCATTGATGCGTTTCAACTCCGACTCGAATAACACGCGTGCCGTTTCCGGCATCCAGCGCATATTGTCCGCGAGCCCGAAGGTGAACTTCGTAAGCAATGTACGCAGGCCCTGGCGGCGTTTGTCGATCTCCTTGAGGGTCTTTTCATCAATGATGGATACTCTCATGCTGACCTTACGTGTGACATTACCCTTTTGGAGTTCAGAGACATCGCCAAAGACGTTCGGATCAAGCGGAGCGTCTAAGGGTGGAATACGGCTAAGCTTATCGACGCTGATCAATGAACCTTTCTCATAAAGGCGTGCCACAAATTCGGCGAGTGGATCCAGTTTCTTGAGGCCACCGTCTTCCGTCGGTGGTGTAATGTCTTTGCCGTCTTTGTCTTTGATTTTGACGTCACCTGTATCGGGGTCGACCTCGCCGCGCGTATCCCCTGATGCCTCGGGACCGGCACATGCATCCATGTAATCCCGCCATAACCGCACCCCCTCTTCGGACCCTTGGGGAAGAACGAGATCAGGGATTTGTGCCACCCCTTTGGCGGTAATCTCCCGAGAATTAGCCCACAGCAAATCGAAATAGCGTTTGAAGCCTTCGACCAGCACAGGAGCTCCTCGGAATACGAAGTTGATATGCCCGTTATTCTTTGGCGCCAAACCGAAATCTTCGCTTGATCCTGTGAAGATATGTACTACGTCCTTATCCGGAGCAAGGCAACAAAGCGTATTGCTTGCACGATCAGTGACCCACTCAAGAGGGCAGACATGAACTGACAGTCGGGGCGAAGTACGTTCGGTAAGCTCCAGAAGCCGGGAAAGATCCTCCTGTTTCGTCGCGCATGTTGGATAGACCATAACGATGAGAGAAACTTTAAGATCTTTATTACTTTCCATCCATGTCTTGAGGACATCGATACCCTGTATAGTCAGTGCAGATACAATTCCGAACAGGAAATGCGCTTTCTCGGCTAACTCGCTAAAGGGCGGCTGATTTTCGTATGTGCACATCTCCACGAGCACGCGAGGTTCGGGCCAAACAAAGGGCGGTAGTGGATTCAGTGGTTTCATAAAGGTGCTCCTTCCCGAACCGCGGCCTTGGTGATGGCGTCCAGCGGCAGGGCGACTTCTATGAGCTTTTTCTTGTAGACCATGACAACTCCAAGGCGTTTCGGATGGTTATTCCGGCTCACCAGATGAATGCCGGATGATTCCGAAGGATCTCAACAGGCGACGAAATCGGAAGATTACGGCAGAACATCGGAAGATTA
>JAHJXP010000291.1 GCA_018827585.1 Pseudomonadota bacterium
CGCACGCCTGCGGAGATCGAGAAGATCGTGGAGATGGTTCGGCTGAACCTTTACAACAAGGGGCTCTTCTGCGGCAATCAGGCCATCCAATGGGAGATGAACGACATGGAAGTCCAACCAGTTCCCTCCCTCAGCACGATCGGCCGTATCCTCCGGCGTCGTGAATTGACTCACCGGCGGACCGGAAGATATACACCGAAGGGCAAGAAATATCCCGAGCTTCCGGCGTTGTCACCCAACCAAACCCATCAGGTTGATATGGTCGGCCCTTGTTACCTTACCGGCCCGATCCGTTTCTACAGTCTGCATGCCATCGATACCGCAATCAACCGGTGCGGGATAGAGCCGATGCCTTCCCGTGCAGCGCAAAGCGTTTTGGACGCTGTTTATGCGGTTTGGCTGCGTATGGGCATCCCTGAGAATCTTCAAGTGGACAACGAGATGGCTTTCTTCGGCAGTCCGGCCTATCCACGAGGTATGGGACCGCTTATTCGTCTCTGCCTGCGCTACGGCGTCAATCTCTGGTTCATTCCACCTTCCGAGCCGTGGTGGAACGGAGTCGTCGAGAAGTTCAACGACCATTTCCAGCAGAAGTTTCTCGCCAAGGTCACCATGTCGTCAATGACGCAGCTTGGGCAAGAATCGCTGGCATTCGAGCACCAGCACAACAGCACCTATCGCTACAGCAAGATCAAGGGGGAATCCCCTCTCAAGGCATTGGCCAGCATGGAGAAGAAATTGATCTTCCCGAGCAAGGGCGACGCCCCAAGATATCCCTTGGATAAGCCGGAGGAAGGTTGCTATCATCTCGTTAGGTTCATTCGAAGCGACTGCCGGTTGAACATCTTCGGCGAAATGTTCTCCGCTCCACCGGAGACACAATACGAATACGTTGTGGCTACTGTCAATGTCAAAGATCAAAAGTTAAAGCTCTTCCTGGATACAGTCCAGGTCGAAGAGTACAAGTATCAATTGCGATGACCGGTGATGAGGTCACGGCATCGCAATATCAGACAGTTTCAGAGTTGCGATTGAACGATGTCGTGACCATTATTTCTATGAACGATGTCCTGAACGTTATCACGTAGGCTTTTAAAATGATAGCTTCCTTCCCAAAAATCCAAGGCCCCGTCAAAGTTAGACAAAAATGCTTAATATTCAACTACATACGTTTTATTACGGTTTCTTTATAATATTCATGTAATTTCAGATACTTATGCACATATATGACTTAGCCCTGCCCAAAAATCAGGAAATTGATTTTTGCACGTTCCTTTCTGAAGTCAGTAAAACGTCGCCCTTGAAGAAAATGCAGGATTTCAATCCGTTATCATTGATGTTCTTTCCAAAATAATTGTGATAGGGTTCGTTTTAGAATACTTAGAAAGGGATAGGGGAAGCCGGTAGTCCGCGAGTGCAAAGACAACAGATGAATGGCCATTGCATAGAGCTCTGAAGTTTCCCGTGGGGCGTGGAGTTATCCGGAAACTTTAGAATAATTTGTGAAGTGCCAAAAAAGAAGGGACAAAACATGAATGCAAAAAAAACAGTTCCTCTTATACTTTGTATTTCATTGTTCTTATCGGGTTGTTCTTTGGCGATTAGCCCCAAGGCAAATAGTATCGCTGAAAACAACATTCCCCCAAGCGAAATCAGAGAATATGAAAATATACTCGAAGCAAAGAAGATCCTGACTGAAATTGCAGAAAAGAATAGTTTATTGGCCTTGGAACTGGCCAAATTGCCGGAACTGAAGAGGACTATTTCCATTAAGGAATTGGAGTCATTAAAGAATATTCTTACGCTATACGAGATTGATCCCCTTGCCTTCAATAGCGCCTTCGATAAAATGTACAAAGAGGGAATACCTGAAATCAGGAAATTCTGCACCCCCCTGCAGGCCCTTTTTTGGCTCTCAGGGAAAGTTCAGTTTTCAAAACAAAATAATCCCTTACTCAATTACGACTTGGAAAGCCTTCTCAATAAAGCCTGGGGGGTGCATGGCATTGTTCTCCTTGAAGAAGATGTAAAAAAGATACTTACCGAGCGTGTTTATGTGGAAGATAAAAAAGAAATACGATCAGTTTTATCAAAACTCTCAACAGATTCAAGCATTTTCAGAAATAATTCTTTCCAAGACGAAGTCCGAGAAAAATGGTCAAATTTTGAGGAGGTAACCGACAGGTTAAACTCGCCGAGATTAGTTTTTAAATATGTCAAACCCAATTTGTACTACCCAAATACATTACGCTTTACATCAGGCTTGGAATCGCCCTATAAGCGTAGTCCAGAGCAAACATTCAAATTAAAAACCGGAAATTGCGGTATACAAGCCTTATTTGTCGATTATTGCCTAAAAAAGGCAGGGTATGAGACCGTTGTCATCAGATATGACTGCACACTTGACTTTTGCGGCCCTCAGCGGGAGCTTATGAGTTACACCAATCCAACCCCCTATCATTGGACTGTTGCCTATAAGGAAGGTGGAGTAATTTATGAATTAGATGCCGGTCGACATTATATGGGGGGACCATATAAGACTTATTCAGAAATAGCTGGAGGCAATCCTTTTCAATTCAGAAAAAGTTGGCCTGACTCTAAACAATAGCTGTCTGGCTTCACTGAACAAGTCAATCAACCCGACGTAGAATAGCGTCGGTGGGTTTAAGCGCAGATGGTTGCCTGCGCGGGTTATTTCAGTCGTTACTTGACAACGTTCAGGACATCGTGGACAAATTTTACGTTCAGGACATCGTGGACAAACGCTCTTTGACAATCGAATAGCCACAACATCAACGTATCATGAACACCTACCTAAAAGGAGGTGTTCATGAAAAAGAAAATTAAGCAAGAAAGGCTGAAGGCTGTACAGCGGTTCTTCAATGGGGAAGAACCGGAGTCAATTTGCGATTCTCTTGGCCGTTCAAGATCATGGCTGTACAAATGGGTGACGCGGTATACCCCCGATGATTCGCTTTGGTTTGAAGATCAGTCTCGGCAACCACTTTCCAGCCCTGACCGCACCCCTGCGGAGATCGAAAAGATCGTGGAGCTGGTGCGGTTAAGCCTGTACAACAAGGACCTCTTCTGCGGCAATCAGGCCATCCAATGGGAGATGAACGACATGGAGGTCCAGCCGATTCCCTCACTCAGCACTATCGGCCGTATCTTACGCCGCCGCGAATTGACTCATCGGCGGACTGGAAGATATACACCGAAGGGAAAGAAATATCCCGAACTTCCGTCACGAGAACCCAACCAAACTCAGCAGGTTGATATGGTCGGCCCTTGTTACCTTACTGGCCCGATCCGGTTCTATAGCCTGCATGCCGTCGATACCGCAATCAACCGATGCGGGATAGAGCCGATCCCATCCCGTGCAGCGCAAAGCGTTTTGGACGCTGTTTATGCGGTTTGGCTGCGTATGGGCATCCCTGAGAATCTTCAAGTGGACAATGAGATGGCTTTCTTCGGCAGTCCAGTCCATCCACGAGGCATGGGACCGCTTATTCGTCTCTGCCTGCGCTATGGGGTCAATCTCTGGTTCATTCCACCTTCCGAGCCGTGGTGGAACGGAGTCGTCGAGAAGTTCAACGACCATTTCCAGCAGAAGTTTCTCGCCAAGATTACGATGTCGTCAATGACGCAGCTTCGGCAAGAATCGCTAACATTCGAGCACAGACACAACAGTACCTATCGCTATAGCAAGATCAAGGGGAAAACCCCTCTCAAGGCATTAGCCTGCACGGAGAAAAAACTGGTCTTCCCGAGCAAGGGCGATGTCCCAAGACATCCCTTGGACAAGCCGGAGGAAGGTTGCTATCATCTCGTGCGATTCATTCGAAGCGACTGCCGGCTGAACATCTTCAGCGAAATGTTCTCCGTTCCACCCGAGACCCAATACGAATACGTCGTGGCTACTGTCGATGTCAAAGAACAAAAGCTAAAGCTCTTCCTGGATACGATCCAGGTCGAAGAATACAAATATCAATTGCGATGACCGCTTAGATTCTTGTCACGGCATCGCTGGATAAAATAGTTTCAAAGTTGCGAGTCCACGATGTCGTGACTATTATTATTGTCCACGATGTCCTGAACGTTGTCA
>JAHJXP010000020.1 GCA_018827585.1 Pseudomonadota bacterium
GCAGGCATGGATGAAGGAAGAGGGGATTGATCTGACCGTTATCGGCATGATGGCTTTAGTGGGGGTCCCCTATACCGTTAAATTCCTTTGGGCGCCTTTTTTTGACCGCTACATCCCGCACTTTCTCGGCCGCCGGCGCGGGTGGCTCATCATGGCTCAAACTGCGCTGATGATGGCGATTGCCGCACTCGGTTTGACCAACCCTGTATTCAATCCCTGGATGATGGCTTTTGTCGCTTTTCTGGTTACCTTTTTCAGCGCTTCCCAGGACATCATTGTGGATGCATATCGGCGGGAAGACCTCGCCGATGAGGAACTTGGCCTGGGTTCATCTCTCTATGTGAACGGATACCGCACCGGGATGCTTCTGGCTTCGGGCGGCGGCCTTATCCTATCGGATTACGTGCCCTTTTCGACGGTGTACCTTATCATGGCTTTCTGCATGCTCCCGGGCATCGTTACCACGCTGCTGACGCCGGAACCGGAGATGACCGACGTGCCAAGGACTTTCAAGGAAGCCGTGGCGGGCCCCTTAATCGAATACTTCACCAGGGAAAATGCAATCCTGATGCTTGCCTTCATCCTCCTGTACAAGATCGGCGATACGATGGCCGGCGCCATGACCACCCCGTTTTTTCTGGATATGGGATTCACCAAAACCGAGATCGGCGCCATAGTCAAGCTTTTTGGGTTCTGGGCAACCGTTGGCGGGGCGTTGCTCGGGGGGATGCTTATGCTCAAGCTCGGCATAAACCGCGCTCTCTGGGTGTTTGGTTTTCTTCAGGCACTGTCCACTGCCGGCTTTGCCCTCCTGGCAAGGATCGGTCACAGTTTGCCGGCCTTATCGGGGGTCATCGCCTTTGAGAATCTCACCGCCGGCATGGGCACCGCTGCCTATGTCGCATTTATGGCCAGCATTACGAACAAGAAATTTACCGCCACGCAGTATGCCTTGCTGAGCAGTCTCATGGGTGTTCCCCGGGTTGTTGCATCGGCGCCGACGGGTTTTTTAGCCAAACATTTCGGCTGGGAGAGTTTCTTTATTGCCTGCGTCCTGATCGCCATACCAGGGATATTGCTTCTTGTGAAATTTGCTCCCTGGTCTTCGCGGCATAATTAGGGACAGAGCCCCTATTTTCTGCTGGAAAATAGGGGCTCTGTCCCTAATTATGCCGCGCCAACCAATCCCTCAAAAACTTTCAGCCAGATCGGGTCATTCACATACAGGGATTCGGGATGCCATTGCAGGCCCAGCATGAATTTTGAGTTTTTGTTCTCTATCGCTTCTATCATGCCATCAGAGGCTGTGCCGCTTACCCGAAGGCCGGGGGCGACTTCCTTAACGCCCTGATGATGGGAACTATTGGTTTCAGTCTCGGTTTTCTGCAGCAGGCCGGCCAGAAGGGTATCTGGTTTGATGCTCACTTTATGGGCCTGGATGTTCCGGCCCTGTTCATGGTTTAATGATGCGCCGGGCAATTGGGTGGAAATATCCTGGTAAAGCGTCCCGCCGAAAGCCACATTGATTGCTTGCATCCCCCCGCAGATTCCCAGGACAGGCAAATCATTCCTGAAAGCCCAGCGGACCAGTTCCAGTTCGAATCCGCTGCGCCTCGGGTTGAGCTTTCCCAGACCGGGTAAAGGCGCTTCTCCATAGTAGTGCGGTTCAATATCGAAATCGCCGCCGGTAATTACGAAGCCGCTTAATTTCCCCGCAATATCCCCGACCTTTAAACCGGCCAAAGGCGCCTGAAGAACGGGCATTCCCCCCGCGTCAAGGACCGCTGCCGCGTATTCCTCCCTCAGCCAGAATTTGCACGGATCGGCAGAGTCGTAATCACAGGTGATTCCTATCAAGGGGCGCATCGGTCTAATTTCCTTTTACGAGCACACAGCCTTTTCCGATGCCGCTATGGCTGCCATTCTCTACGGTAATCGCGCCGTTGACGATAACGCAATCAATCCCCTCCGGGTAGCTGGCAGGGTTTTGATAGGTGGCGGTGTCGTGTATTTTTTGGGGATCAAAAACAACGATGTCGGCCTTGAAGCCCTCACGAATCCGTCCCCGATCCTTGAGTCCCAGTATTTGCGCCGGGGCGCCGGTCATTTTATAAACAGCTTCCTCCATGTTCAAGACGCCTTCTTTATTCACGTAGTGATCCAGAACCCGCGGGAAAGTTCCGAAAGCGCGGGGATGGGGCTTGCCTTTGCTCAAAGGGCCGTAATGCGCCCGGCACGCACTGTCCGAACCGATCATGACATAAGGTTTTGACAGGATTTCAAGGAGGTTATTTTCGCTCATAATGAAATAAATGGCTTCCACATGCATGCTTTCCTGCAGCAACAAATCAAAGACAAATTCCAGGGGGGGCTTGGCTTGCCGGGCGGCTGCCTCGGCAACGGTATTGCCCACCCATCGCTGATTTTCCTCGCTTACTGCCTCGGAGATCAGGATTTTTTCCCAGTATTCCTCTTCGGGGTGATTCGCCAAAATTTCCTTTTGAATTCGTCGCCGCGTGGATTGGTTTTGCAGGCGCTTCAATTGGGCTCCCGTTCCTCCCGCAAGAGCCCAATCCGGCAACAAGGCCTGGAGTCCGGCATTGGATGCAAGATAGGGATAACTGTCGGCGGTGATTGGCACCCCTTGATCCTGCGCTTTTTCTATCATTTCGAAAGCCTGAGGCAGTTTATGCCAATTTGCGCCGCCCGCGGTTTTCAGATGGGATATTTGCAGCGGGATGCGGGCTTTACGCGCGACCAGGATGATTTCATCCAAAGCTTCCAGCAACCGGGGGCCCTCGCTCCGCATATGGCAGCTTAAAAAGCCCCCGTATCTGGCCGCCGCCTTGCAGAGGGCGATCAATTCCGGCGCCCGGGCATAGCAGGCGGGCGGATAAATGAGGCCGCTTGATATGCCGAAGGCGCCGTCTTGCATGGCCTCTTCCATCAATGCCGCCATTTGGGTCAATTCCCGGGAAGTCGGGGGGCGGTTTTCCATCCCCATGACGGTCGCCCGAATGGTATTATGGCCGATGAGGGGCGCGTAATTAACGGATATTTTGGCTTTTTCCAGGCGCCGGCGGTATTCGGGCAGGGTCTGCCAGTCCAATTCGAGGTCGAAAGTTTCTTTATAACGGACTTGTCTTTCTTCAAGCTCCTGATTCCCTATGGGGGCCGCCGCATAACCGCAGTTGCCTCCCACTTCGGTAGTCACCCCTTGACGAATTTTACTCTCGGACTGGGGGTTTATGAGAAGGTGGTAATCGGAATGCGAGTGGATATCGATAAATCCCGGGCAGACGACCTTCCCGCCGGCCTGAATTACCGCAGCCGAAGTGCAATTGTTCAGTTTCCCCAGGACCTCGATGCGGTCGTCCTTTATGCCAAGATCGGCTTTCAAACCCGGGGCGCCGCTTCCGTCAATTACAGTGCCGTCTTTAATGATTAAATCCATTGCCGCACTTTCTCTATTGCAAAAATTCGCCGCCTATCCGGCAAAGAAGGCGGCCCAGGCGATGGCGTAGAAGAGGGCGGGGAGAAAATTGCCGATGCGGATGCGTGCCATATTCAAAAGATTGATCCCGATCCCCAGGATGATCAGGCCGCCCGTCGCGGTCACGGCGTCGCGTTCAGGCCCGACGCCGTTCTTCTATCGGATCGCGGGTAGTCTTGTCAACCGATTTTCCTGAAGAAACCGAAGACTGCCGGCGGCCGCAATGATAACCCTTTTGCGCCTTTTTCATTTGTGCTATGAATGATGCACTCGTAAAATATAATATTTCCCCTCCCCCGGTGGGAGGGGACCAAGGGGAGGGGGGAAACTCACTGAAATACAACCGCTTTTCACCCCCACCCTAACCCTCCCCCATCAAGGGGGAGGAGATTTTGAAGGACGGGATAGAATCTGAAAGCCGCGAAGAGGAGACATGACCGATACCGTTGTTGCCGGCAGACCGCTGCCGTCCGGAGGATCTTTGCCGGGGGAGGGGAAATGATATTGTGAAGACGATTTTCCTCTCCGACGCCCACCTGAAAGGCGCTCAGGACGGAAGGTGCAAAAAGCTGCTGGATTTTTTCGACCATCTCCGGGACGGGGTCGGAACAGACGGCCCCGGGAGCGGACAACCGGCGGAGCAACTCGTCATTGCGGGAGATTTATTTGATTTCTGGTTCGAGAGAGATGAAGTCATCTATCCCGGCTTCCGGCCGATGGTGGAAGGGCTCGCCCTCCTGAACCGTTCCGGGATCGGGGTCAGCCTCTGCGAGGGCAACCACGATTTCTTCCTGGCCGAACATTTTTCGCGGCGGCTGGGGATCGCGGTCTATCCGGAATGGATGGAACTCGATCTTGACGGCCGGCGGGTCTTGGTTTCTCACGGCGACTCCGTGGACGTGGCCAACCGCAGTTACCTGGCGCTGCGGAGGTTCCTGCGGAGCGCCCTTGTTTTTAAGCTGCAGCGTATGCTTCCGCTTGCATTCCTCTGGCGGATCGCCCAATTCAGTTCGGAAATGAGCAAAGGGATGTCCAGAGGCGCCCAGGATCGTCTCGTAGAGGTGATGCACCGCTTTGCCCTGGGGAAGTTCATGGAAGGGTATGACGCCGTCATCCTCGGCCATTGTCACAAACCGGTGCTCCGCCAGGAGTCGCACGGCGGCCGGCAAAAGACCTTTGCCACCCTGGGCGACTGGATCGCCCATGATTCCTACCTGCTGTGCGAGAACGGCCATTTTACCCTGAATCGCTTTTTGCCACGGGGGTATGACTCCGCCAAGTAAACATGTCAAAGGTTGTCATGCCGGAGGTGATCCGGCATCAAGTCCCCTTGGTAGATTCTCGCTGGAGTTTACCCTTGCGAGCGCGGGGCGGGAAAGAATGTTTTGGCATTTATGGTTGCCGGAGTAATCACATGGAGGAAAGGTTCATCTGCGATCGCAATCTGGGGAAATTGGCCAAATGGCTGAGGATCCTGGGCTATGACACCCTTTATTGCAGGGGAAATGCGGATCGGGATTTCCTACGGAAGGCGGATCGGGAAGGGAGGATATGCCTGACCCGGAAGAGGGTTTTCGCCCAGTGGCGCCATTCGGGTCGCCTCGTCGTGATCGAGGCCGACCGTGTCGAGGGGCAGATCGGCGAGGTCGTGAAGGTCCTCTCGCTGACGCCCGATCCTTCACGGCGGATGAGCCTCTGTCTGCGCTGCAACGCGCCGCTGGAAGAGGTCGCCAGGGAGGCCGTGGAAGGCCTTGTCCCCGTCCATGTTTATGAAAATTACGTGAAATTTCGGAGATGTTCTCAGTGCGGACGGGTATACTGGCCGGGGACGCACCGCCTGCATATCGAGGACTGTCTCAGGATGCGCATTCCCTCTGGTCGCCCCTGATCTTTTCGATGGCGTGCGGCAGGGCAGGCAGGAGAACGCCCAGATTTTCCCGCGCCCCTTTCGGACTTCCCGGGAGGTTGATGATCAGGGTGCGGCCCCGGATGCCGGCGACCGCGCGGGAAAGCATCGCATGGGGCGTGAGGGAGGAACTCTGATGGCGCATGGCCTCGGCCATTCCCGGGATCTCCTTTTCGATGACCTCGCGGGTGGCTTCCGGCGTGACGTCCCGGGGGCTGACCCCAGTGCCGCCGGTCGTTACAATCAGGTCCGCGTCCTCCACGTCGCTGCCTTCCAAAAGGGCCCGGCGAATCAACTCCTTTTCGTCCGGGACAATCCGCCGGCCGGCAATTTCCATCCCCACCCCCGCGAGCATCCGGGCGATCTCCGGACCGCTCAGGTCCTCCCGTTCGCCGCGGGCGCCGCGGTCGCTGACGGTGATGATGACGGCCCTGAAGCCCAACTCAATCCTCCGCTTCCTTTTTTGATTCGGCGATGATCTTCTCGGCGATGTAGGACGGGACCTCCTCGTAGTGGGAGTGTTCGTAGGTGAATGTTCCGCGTCCGCTGGTCATTGAACGGAGATCGGGGCCGTATTTGAGGATCTCGGCCAGGGGGACCTGCCCCTTGATGATCTGGCGATTGTCGCTGGAATCCATCCCCAGGACCTTGCCGCGGCGGCTGTTGAGATCGCCGATCACGTCGCCCATATACTCGTCGGTGATCTCGATCATGATGTTGACGATGGGCTCCAGCAGGGTCGGCTGGCATTCGAGAACCCCCTTTTTGAAACCGAGGGAACCGGCGATCTTGAAGGCCATCTCGGACGAATCGACGGTATGGTAGGAGCCGTCCACCAGAGATACCTTGAGATCGACGACCGGATAGCCCGCCAGGACGCCCTCCGCCATGGCCTCCACGATGCCCTTTTCCACGGCCGGTCTGTACTGCTGAGGTATGACGCCCCCCACGATCCGATCGGCGAATTCAAAGCCGCCGCCCCGCGGGAGAGGTTCTATATCCAGCCAGGTGTCGCCAAACTGTCCCCGGCCGCCGGACTGTTTCTTGTACCGACCCTGAATGGTCGTCTTGCCCTTGATCGTCTCCTTGTAGGGGACCTTCGGCGTTTTCAGGTTCACTTCGAGACCGAATTTCCGTTTCATCTTCTCCACGGTCACCTCGATGTGAACCTGGCCCAGGCCGGAGAGGATCATCTCCCGGGTCTGCTCCTCCCGATGAAATGACAGGGTGGGATCTTCATCGATCAGCCGGTTGATCGAGGAGACGAGCTTATCTTCGTCGCCGCGCGTTTTCGGTTCCACGGCAAAGGAAGTGATCGGCGTGGGAGGGACGACCGGGGCGAAGACGATGGGATTTTTTTCCGTGCAGAGTGTATCGCCGGTGGCCGTTTCCTTCAGCTTGGCCATGGCGGCGATATCGCCAGGTATCAGGGTCTCCGCGGGCTTCTGGGTCTTTCCTTCCAGGAAGAAGAGGTTCCCTATCCGTTCGGTGCACTTGCGGGAGGCGTTGAATATGCTGGAGTCGGAGCTGAAAGTTCCGGAGTAGACGCGGAAGAGTGTCAGACGCCCCGCATAGGGATCGGCAATGGTCTTGAAAACGAGGGCCGCAAAGGGGGCCGACTCTTCCGGCAGCCGGATTTCCTCCGCTTCGCTTCCCGGTTTCTTCCCGGCGCAACCGCCGCGATCGACGGGCGAGGGGAAGTACTGAACGATCGTGTCCAACAGGGAAGAGATCCCGATGTGCTTCATGGCCGAACCGCAGGCAACGGGGATAAGCAGGCCTGCGGCAACCCCCTTCCGGAGACCCGCCTTCAGATCGTCGTTGCTCAGCTCGCCTTCTTCCAGGTATTTGTTCATCAGCGCGTCGTCCGTCTCGGCGATATCTTCGACCAGGATGTCGCGGAATTTTTTTGCCTCGTCGGCTATTTCGGAAGGGAGGTCGATGTTCTTGGCCGCTTTCCTCTGTTCGTCAAAAGCAAGGGCCTTCATGGAGATCAGATCCACGACCCCGGCAAAGGAGTCCTCGCCGCCGAGGGGAAGGGAGACTACGGTCACCTTCTTCGCGAGACGCTCCCGGATGCTTTCCACCGCCTTGCCGAAATCGGCCCGTTCGCGATCCATCCGGCTGACGAACAGGAGGCGGGGAAGCTTGAATTCGTCGGCATATTCCCAGACTTTTTCCGTCTGAAATTCAACCCCCCCCACGGCATCGACCAGGACGACCGCTGAGTCCACGATTCTGAGGCAGCTTTTCGTGTCAAACGTGAAATTGGAATCCCCCGGGGTGTCGATGAAGTTGATCCGGTGCTTGTCCCAGTCGATATTGTTGGTGGCGACGCTGATGGAGATGTGTCTCTTCTGCTCCTCCGGTTCATAGTCCATCGAGGAGCTTCCCTCGTCTACCCGGCCTGGCCTGTCGGTCTTCCCGGCGACATAGAGAAAAGATTCGCACAGAGTAGTCTTGCCGGTTCCTCCGTGTCCGATGATTGCGAGGTTTCTTATCGATTTTGAATCATATTTTGACATGAAATCTCCTTTCCGAGGGACGTGGACCTGCGATTCTATGCGCCTGAGGTCTTTAGCTTAAGGGTCGCTTTAAAGTCAAGACAATTTTGGCGGTAAAACGATGCTTGACTTTTATGATAATTATGTTATTTTTCCATAAATTTCTTGCCGTGGCAGCCGGCACGGGAAGTTGTGAAAGGGGTTTTCATGCCGAAGAATTTCTATACCCTCCTGATTCTTCCGAAGAAGCACAGTTCCGCAAAAAAAATCAACTTATCCAGCACCCTGATCAAGGGCGTCTCGCTATTCGTCATGGGCTTTGTCCTCTTTATGATATATTTCGCCTACGACTATATCCACATCCGCTGGGAACAGGCAGAATTAAAGCGCCTCAAGGTCCATACCGCTGAACAGAGGAAACAGATCGACGGCCTGATGACCAAAGTGGACCAGTTTTCGTCGAAAATGGAGGAGCTCAAGCAGTTCGACAAGAAGATCAGGATCTTGGCCAATATTGTCACCGGACGGGACAAGGAGCAGCTCCTTGGAATCGGCGGTCCGGTAGGTGAGGAGAGCAGAATCCGCGCCCGGATTGCCGACGATGAAAGGGCGCTGATCGCGGGGGCCGACCGGAAAGTGGACAACCTCATGGACGAGGCCATTGCCCGCCAGAAGAGTTTTGCGAATCTGCTCGCACTTCTGAAAGAGAAGAAATCCATCATGGCGGCAACCCCTTCCCTGTGGCCGGTCGGAGGTTGGGTGACGTCCGAATTCGGTCGGCGCTTGTCTCCTTTCGGCGGGGAAAGGGAATTCCACAAGGGGATCGATATCGCAACAAGGTACGGGCAGGCTGTCCAGGCGCCGGCGGACGGCGTCGTCGCGGAGGTGGCTTACAGCAATGATGGCGGGCGGATGATTTCGATCGACCATGGTCACGGCATCACCACCCACTACGCCCACCTCTTCAAGGCTTCGGTGCGTCCCGGCGCCGCTGTCAAGAAAGGAGAGCGGATCGGCCATGTGGGGAACACCGGACGCAGCACAGGCTCCCACCTTCACTACAGCGTCATGCTCAACGGCGTCGCCGTCAACCCGAGAAAGTACCTGAACTGACCCCCCCTGCGCGCGATAGGGTCCGCCATCCAACAGAGGAATAAATCCGCCGGTCAGAGTGCCGGTTTTTTTTTGAAGGAAGATTATGTTCAGCGCGATTCTGAGAAAATTTATCGGCAGCAAGAATGAAAGGGAATTGAAACGTCTTGCCCCGATTCTTGTGGAAATCAACGACCTCGAGCCGGTCACGGCGGCCTTGAGCGACGAGGAACTCAGGGCAAAAACCCCCTATTTCAAAGAGAAACTGCAAAACGGTTTCGAACCGGACGACATCCTCGTCGAGGCGTTTGCCGTAGTCAGAGAGACTGCTAAGCGGACGGTGCAGATGAGGCCCTTCGACGTCCAGGTCCTCGGCGGGCTGGTCCTGCATGAAAGAAAGATCGCTGAAATGAAGACCGGGGAGGGGAAAACCCTGGCTGCAACAATGCCTCTCTACCTGAACGCACTGTCGGGGCGGGGAGTTCATCTGGTGACGGTAAACGACTATCTGGCCCGGAGGGACGCGGCCTGGATGGGGCCCATCTATCAATTTCTGGGCATGAGCGTCGGCGTCATCGTGCACGGCATGGACGACGATCAGCGGCGGGACGCCTACCATGCGGACATCACCTACGGGACGAACAACGAATTCGGATTCGACTATCTGCGCGACAATATGAAGTTCAGCCTTGAGGATTATGTGCAGAGGGACTTTAACTATTCCATCGTGGACGAGGTGGACAGCATTCTCATCGACGAGGCGAGGACGCCGCTGATCATCTCCGGCCCGTCGGATGAATCGACGGACAAGTACAACCGGGTAAACCAGGTGATCCCGCACCTGCGAAGGGACACGGACTTTACGCTCGATGAAAAGAGCCGCACCGTCGTCATGACCGAAGAAGGTGTCGCGAGAGTCGAGGGATATCTCAAGGTCCAGAATCTCTATGAGCCGAAAAACATCGATCTCCTCCATCATGTCAACCAGGCCCTGCGGGCCCACAGCCTTTTCAGGCGGGACGTGGACTACCTGGTCAAGGACGGCAAGGTGATCATCGTCGATGAATTCACCGGCAGGGTAATGCCGGGCAGACGCTACAGCGACGGTCTCCATCAGGCCCTCGAAGCGAAGGAGAGGGTGAAGGTCGAACAGGAAAATCAGACCCTGGCGTCGATCACCTTCCAGAATTACTTCCGGATGTACGAGAAGCTGGCGGGAATGACAGGCACGGCCGATACCGAAGCGGAGGAATTCGCCAAGATTTACAATCTCGAAGTCCTGGTGATCCCGACCAACATGCCGATGATCCGCACAGACCATTCCGACGTGATCTACAAGACGGAGAAGGAAAAATTCATCGCGGTGATCGAGGAAATCAAGGAGCTGCACGAGGCGAAGCGGCCCCTTCTCGTAGGGACCATCTCCATCGAAAAATCGGAGCTCCTGGGCAAATACCTGACCCGGGCGGGCATCAAACACCACGTCCTGAATGCAAAAAATCATGAGCGGGAAGCGGAAATCGTCGCCCAGGCCGGGCAGCCGGGACAGGTGACCATCTCCACGAACATGGCCGGACGCGGGACGGACATCAAACTGGGCGCAGGGGTGGCCGAGCTCGGCGGCCTCCACATCCTGGGGACGGAGCGGCATGAAAGCCGCCGGATCGACAACCAGCTCCGCGGCCGGTCGGGACGTCAGGGCGATATGGGGTCGTCCCGGTTCTACCTCTCCCTCGAGGACGATCTCCTGAGGATATTCGGGGCGGAGAGGATTTCTTCCGTCATGGACAGGATCGGCATGGAGGAGGGCCAGCCGATCGAACACCGGCTCATTTCCCGGGCGATCGAAAACGCCCAGAAACGCGTGGAGGGCCAGAATTTCGATATCCGCAAGCACCTGCTGGAATATGACGACGTAATGAACCGGCAGCGGCAGGTCATCTATGAGCAGCGGAAAAAGGTCCTCAAGGGAGAGGCGCTCTGGGAAGACCTGGAGGAAATGGTAGATGAGATCGTAGAGGGTCTGGTCGCGGAGTCCGTCGATGAGAAGCTCCACCCGGAGGAGTGGGACCTTAAGGGGCTGGACGAGGGGGTTTTCCGACATTTCACGCTGAAGCTGAATTTTGCCGAGAGCGGCCGGGAAATGGCCCCGGAGGCTATCCGTGAGAAGATCGTAAGCGAAGTGGAGGCGCTTCTCAGAAACAAGGAAACGGAATACGGCAAGCCCCTGATGGATTACCTCATGAAGGTGATCATGCTTCAGGCCATCGACGCCCAGTGGAAGGAAAACCTGCTGGCCATGGACCATCTGAAGGAGGGGATCGGACTGCGCGGATACGGCCAGAAAGACCCGGTCCGGGAGTATCAGAAAGAAGGCTATGAGATGTTCATGAACATGATCAGCCGCGTCAAGGAGGACACTGTTGAAAAACTCTGCCTGGTCCAGATCCGCCGGGAAGAGGAGGTGGAGAGGATCGAGGAGAAAAGGAGGCAGGATTACATCATGTCGCGCGGCGAGGACACGCCGGCGGCGGCCACGGTCAAAAGGGCGACCGCCAAGGTCGGCCGGAACGACCCCTGCCCCTGCGGCAGCGGAAAGAAATACAAGAAGTGCTGCGGCCAGTAGCCGCCTTGGCTGCCGGCGGAAAGCCCTATGCAATGATGCGATGGACAAGGATCTATGACCCATCGCCCATGACCTGATTTGTTGAGGAGCCTTATGGAACCAAATAACTATCGCGTCCCCGGTTTCCTTGCCAACGGGGTCCATGCGGGGATCAAGACGGACGGACGCCCGGACCTTTCCCTGCTCTACTCGACACGGCCGGCGGCGGCGGCCGGGGTGTTTACGACCAACTGCTTCAAGGCGGCGCCGGTCCTCATCGACATGGAGAGGATCAGGACCGGCGAGGCCCAGGCGGTGATCGCCAACAGCGGCGTTGCCAACGCCGCAACCGGGGCGGAAGGTCTTGCGGACGCCCGGGCCGTATCGAGAGCCGCTTCCGGGGAGCTCGGGATCCCGGATGAACTGGTCCTCGTCGCCTCGACCGGCGTGATCGGTCACCGGCTCCCCCTGGGGAAGATCGTCGAGGGGGTAAAAGGGTTGGTCGCCGGGCTCCATGAAGACGGCATCCCCGCGGCCGAGGCGGGGATCATGACCACGGACCGCTTTCCCAAAATCGTCTCCCGGAAAGGGTTGATCGGGTCGAAGGAGGTCACACTGTGCGGCATTGCCAAAGGGGCGGGGATGATCGAACCGCACATGGCGACGATGCTGGCCTTCGTGATGACCGATGCCGATATCGAGCCGGAGGTCCTCAATGTCGTATTCAGGCAAGCGGCGGGCGGCAGTTTCAATGCGGTCACGGTGGACGGCTGCATGAGCACCAACGACACAGCGATCATTCTCGCCAACGGCTTAGCCGGGAATCCCCGGCTAAAGCGAGGTTCCCACGACCTGGGAAGGTTCGGCGGGATGCTCTCTTCCCTGATGGTGGAACTGGCCCGGGAACTGGTCCGCGACGGAGAAGGGGCAACAAAGGTGATCGAGATCGCCGTGGAGGAGGCAAAGACGCTTCGCGACGCCCAGCGGGTGGCCTATGCGATCGCCAATTCCAACCTGGTCAAGACGGCCTTTTTCGGCGGCGATCCGAACTGGGGGAGGATCATCGCCGCCGCCGGAGCGGCTGGAGTTCCCCTGCCGGCGGAGAAGGTCCGTCTTTTTTTGGAGGACGTTCCCGTTTTTTCGGGAGGGAGGGGCGTCGCCGGCCGGGAACAAGAACTGGCAGAGATCATGAAACGGACGCAGATCCGCGTGCGTCTCGAACTGGGAATGGGGCGGCGGTCGTGGACGGTATTTGCCTCAGATCTTTCCTTCGATTATGTGAAGATCAACGCCCATTACCACACCTGAAGGAGGGGTGAAGAATGATGAACTCGTAAAAAGTCAAAAATCTGTCACTCCTGGGAGGCAGGAGACCATCAAATTCATATATCAGTGGATTCCCGCTTTCGCGGGAATGGCAATAAAGGGCCGAAATCGACTTTTTACGAGATCTTCTTATTTCCCTTGATTAATCGAAGTCTTTATGTTAATGAGCCAGCCCAATTCACACATCCCCGGATTGCCGGACGTTGCTTTTCCAGGCGGGAAAGTTTACCGGTCGAGAGGATGGGGGTGGAGGAAAAAACGAGGAAGGAGTTAAGTATGGCAAGCATTTCCATGAAGTTGTTGCTTGAGGCGGGGGTCCATTTCGGTCACCAGACGAACAAATGGAATCCCAAGATGAAACCCTTTATCTTCGGCGCCCGCAATGGGATCTATATCATCGATCTCCAGCAGACGGTCGGATTGTTCCAGACGGCCTATCAGTTCGTCGTGGATACGGTAGCGGGAGGCGGGGATATCCTCTTCGTCGGCACCAAGAAGCAGTCGCAGGAGTCGGTCCGCGAGGAGTCAGAAAGATGCGGTATGCCCTATGTCAATCAGCGCTGGCTGGGGGGGATGCTGACCAATTTTGCGACCATCAAGAAAAGCATCGACCGCCTCAATGAGCTCGATGTGATGTTTGGGAACGACAGCATCAAGGCCTTTCCGAAGAAGGAAATCATGGGGCTCCAGAAGGATCGCGACAAGCTCTCTAAGGTCCTGGGAGGAATCCGGGGCGCAAAGGGGGTCCCCGCCGGTCTGTTCGTCGTCGATCCGAAGCGGGAGCAGATCGCGGTCACCGAGGCGAGAAAGCTGAAAATCCCCATTGTGGCAATGGTGGATACGAACTGCGATCCCGATCTTATCGATTACATCATTCCGGGAAACGACGACGCGATCCGGGCGATAAAACTCTTCTCCGCCAAGATGGCCGATGCGGTCATCGAGGGGAAGAAACGCTTCGAGGAGCGGCTTCAGGCGGAAAGCGACAAGGGAAGCCGGGCGATGGCGTCGCGGGAAGTTGAAAACGGGGATCTCGATGTCCCCGAAAGCGTGGAGACAAAGACTGCCGGCCTCGTAGAAGGTCTTAAAAGTCGTGAAAATGGGACGGCTTTGTAAAAAGGCCGCAGGCAAGGCGCGCGAATCCTGAGGTATGAGGCGTACTTTTTGCGTACGCCGCAATGACGAAGGGGTGAAGCGCAACGCAGCATCCGGACTTTTTACGAAGTCGTCAGGAATAAGGAGGAAAGTTCAATTGAATATCACGGCAGAGATGGTAAAGGACTTAAGGATAAAGACGGGCGCAGGCATGATGGACTGCAAGGAAGCCC
>JAHJXP010000021.1 GCA_018827585.1 Pseudomonadota bacterium
CGGGGCGGCGGCGGATTCCCGGCCGGCTGGAAATGGGACGAGACCCGCAAGGCGCAAGGGGAGCCCAAGTACGTCATCTGCAACGCCGACGAGGGCGATCCCGGCGCCTACATGGACCGCAGCCTCCTGGAGGGGAACCCCCACCTGGTCCTCGAGGGGATGATCATCGGCGCCTACGCCATCGGCTCCAGCGAGGGCTATATCTACGTCCGGAACGAATACCCCCTCGCGGTGAAGAACATCATCATCGCCATGAATCAGGCCAGGGAGGCGGGACTGCTCGGGGAGAACATCCTCGGCACGGGTTTTTCCTTCGACGTGAAGATCAACCGGGGCGGCGGCGCGTTCGTCTGCGGCGAGTCCTCGGCGCTCTTCGCCTCGCTGGAAGGGCGGGCCGGCGAACCCCGCGCGAAGTACATCCATGCGACGCACAAGGGCCTCTACGACAAGCCGACGAACCTCAACAACGTCGAGACCTGGGCGAACGTCCCGTTCATCATCGAGCGGGGCGCCGACTGGTACGCCGGCATCGGCACGGAGGGGAGCAAGGGGACGAAGATCTTCTCCCTGGTCGGCAAGATCAACAACACCGGCCTCGTCGAGGTCCCGATGGGCACGACGCTCAGGGAAATCGTCTTTGAGATCGGCGGCGGGATTCCCGACGGCCGGAAATTCAAGGCGATCCAGACGGGCGGGCCTTCGGGCGGCTGCATTCCCGAGAAGTATCTCGATATGCCGGTCGATTTCGATGAACTGACGAAAATCGGCTCGATGATGGGCTCCGGCGGCATGATCGTCATGGACGACCGCAACTGCATGGTCAACGTGGCCAAGTACTTCACCAACTTCCTGGTCAACGAATCGTGCGGCAAGTGCGTTCCCTGCCGGGAGGGCATCCGGCGCATGCGGGACATCCTGGTGGACATCACGGAGGGTAAAGGGCGGGAAGGGGACGTGGAGCTTCTGGAAACGATGTCCAAGGGGATCCTCGACGGGTCCCTCTGCGCCCTGGGCAACAGCGCCCCTAACCCCGTGCTCAGCACGATCCGTTACTTCCGGGACGAGTATGTGGCCCATATCAAGGAAAAGCGCTGCCCCGCAGGGGTGTGCAGGGAGCTGATCACCTACAGCGTCGATCCCGAGAAGTGCACGGGTTGCACCGTCTGCGCGAAGGTCTGTCCCACGGGGGCGGCGGCCGGCGAGCGGAAGAAGGTCTACGCCATCGATCAGGCGAAGTGCACGAAGTGCGGCGCCTGCAGGGAGAGCTGTAAATTTGATTCCATCATCGTGAGGTAAAGGTAGAGAAAATGGTGAATCTGACGATAGACAACAGGAAGATCGAAGCGGAGGCCGGGCGGTTTATCCTCGATGTCGCACGGGAGAATGGGATGGTCATCCCCACCCTGTGCTCTCACGAGTCCATCGAGCCGACGGGGTCGTGTCGCCTCTGCGTCGTCGAGGCCAAACAGGGTAAAAAGACGCGCATCGTGACGTCCTGCCTTTACCCGGTGGCCGAGGGCATGACAGTCGATACGAGAAGCGAGCGGGTCATGAACGTCCGCCGCCTCGTCCTCCAGCTCCTTTTGGCCCGCTGCCCGGAATCGGAGCAGCTCAGGGAGATGGCGGCCGAGATGGGCGTCGAGGCCGAGGACCGTTTCACGCCGGACAAGGACAACGTCAAGTGCATCCTGTGCCGGATGTGCGTGCGGACCTGCGAGAAGGTCGTGGGCGTCAGCGCCATCGGCTTTTCCTACCGGGGCACGGAAAAGAACGTCTGCACCCCGTTCAAGGAGGAATCGACGACCTGCATCGGCTGCGGCGCGTGCGCCTACATCTGCCCGACGGGGCACATCGAGATGGAGTCGACCGGCGACACCCGGACGATCTGGGGCCGGACCTTCAAGATGAAGACCTGCAAGGTTTGCGGCCGCTACTTTGCGCCCGAGGACCAGCTTGTCTACATCAGCGAAAAGACGGGCGTGCCGGCGGAGGACCTGGCGGTCTGCATCAGCTGCCGCTAAAGGGATATCTTCCCCAGTAGCTCAGCCGATAGAGCAGATGGCTGTTAAACATCGGGTCCGTGGTTTGAGTCCGCGCCGGGGAGCCGCACCGCACTCGAAAAACTGGTGGAAGCGTCCGCCAAGCCGGGTTCGATCCCATCCAGCAGGAACAAATGGTGCTGGCCTATATCGACAAACACGGTTCCATCAAACGCGCGGATGTGATGGATTTGTGTCGAATCACCAAAGACCAGGCGTATAAGCTGTTAAACCGCCTGAGAAGCAGTGGTCAGATCGCCCAAATCGGAAGCCGGAAAGGGGCGGTTTATGAGCGACAACGGCAATATATGCGTTAGGCGCAAATATATGCGCCGATTTACACGCCCGGCGTATATCCGGTGCATTCAAGCTACGCACAGGTGTGTAGGACCGTGTATTGACAACTCACGCCTTTTTGAACCCGGAGAAAAAGAGGTCCGCAACCCGGTCATTGCCACAGCCATGCGCCGGATAGCCATGTGCGAGCAGGCGGGCACGGGCATGCGCATGATGCGCGAAGCATGGCAGGCCCTCGGCCACCCGGCGCCTGTCTATTAGAACGACCGCGCATGGAAGGCATTCGAGCTCTTCATCCCGGAACTGGATAAAGAAGTGGACATGGCCTCGGATCTGATGAAGGCCATGTTCGGCGAGACTCCGCCAGCACCCGACAAGCACCCGACAAGTCGCAGGTGAAGTAACAGGTGATGTGGAAGATGAAGTTACGGGTGAAGTCATTCAACTGCTAAAAAGTTTGGCAAAACCTAAAACAAGGGCAGAAATTCAAACAATTCTCGGATTGAAAGGGCAGGCCAACTTTCGTGATCGGTATCTCAAACCCGCATTGGAAAATGGTTTTATTGAGATGATGATTCCGGAAAAGCCAAGAAGTTCCAAGCAGAAGTACTGGCTTACCGTCAAAGGGCGGGCAATAGTCGAAGGTTCAATGTCTTTGGTCCCTGGTCAAAGGAAATGAAATGCATAGCCAACACACGAGTGCATTGAACTCTACGCGCCGCGCCATCAATGAATAGCTGGCAAAAAATCAGTGGATGCGCTATAAGCTCAACCTGATGTTGTGGCAATGGGATCGGCGGTCCGCAGCCTTTACCTTGTAACACAGTACATCGATCTTCCAAGGGCCGGGATTCAGGCCATTGCCCATCACGACGACCAGCATATCGAAAACGACAGGGTAACCGCCCACAGGGAGTTTTGTCATCCGTGGTCGTCGCTATCAGTTGGCTCTTGAATTCATTGCTGCTTTCTTTCCAGGGAGATCATTTCGCATGGACGTTTTCGGCATTCGCAACCGTCTGATCAATGATTACGCCTCATACATCCGAAGTTTCATCCACCTCCGGGACCCGATCATCAGTGAAAAGGTCTACGAAAGCCTGACAGAAGGTCTGCTCTGGCCCGATCCTCTCATTCAGCTCAACCCGGCTTTTGAACCCGGCGAATGGATCGAGGAGCTTGTTGCCGAGGGAGTCCTTCATCCCGAATGCGGAAAAATCTTTCGCATCAAGCCTGAAAAATCCGATGAAGGCAGTAGACTCCGACTACACCGACATCAGGTTGACGCCATCCGAGCAGCGAAATCCGGCGCCAACTATGTCCTGACGACGGGAACCGGTTCCGGAAAGAGCATGGCCTATATAGTTCCCATCGTGGACCATGTTCTCCGCAGCGGCAAGGGCGGAGGCATTCAGGCCATCGTCGTCTATCCGATGAACGCCCTGTGCAACAGCCAGTATGGTGAGCTTGAAAAGTTTCTCTGTCACGGCTACCCCGCCGGACAGTCACCGGTTCGGTTTGCCAAGTATACCGGCCAGGAAAGCGATGAGCAGAAACAGGAAATCATCGCTAATCCGCCGGACATCATTCTGACCAATTATGTAATGCTGGAGCTGATCCTCACCCGTCCGGAGGAGAACAAGTCCCTGGTGCGTGCGGCACAGGGGCTGAAGTTTCTGGTGCTCGACGAGCTCCATACCTATCGCGGCCGCCAGGGGGCCGACGTGGCCTTGCTTGTCCGCCGCGTCCGCAACGCCTGCAAAACGTCAAATTTGCAGTGCGTCGGAACGTCCGCTACGATGGCCGGTCCCGGTTCATACGACGATCAACGGCAAGAAGTGGCCCGAGTAGCTCGAAAGCTCTTCGGCGCTCCGGTCGCCCCCGAAGGGGTGATCGGCGAAACACTGAAACGTTCGACGCCGGAAATCGGTTTGACCGATCCTGTTTTCCTGAAGAACCTGCGGGACAGGGTCGCCGATCCCGACCGGCATCCCTTGGCGGATCACGAAAGTTTCATTCGGGACCCCCTGTCCATCTGGATCGAAAACACCTTCGGCATTACCTCGGAAAAGGAATCCGGCCGACTTATCCGATCCAAGCCGCGGGCGATCAGCGGCGAGGAAGGCGCAGCCGGGGAATTGAGCAAGTTGATCGATGAGCCGGAGAAGCGCTGTGAAGAAGCCATCCAGGAGGGTCTTCTTGCCGGTTATCTCTGCAAGAATCCCGACACGGGATTCCCCTGCTTTGCCTTCCGGCTGCATCAGTTCATCAGCCGGGGCGGAAATGTCTACGCCTCTCTGGATGAATCGGCTTCGCGCTATATCACCGTCCACGGCCAGCAATTTGTTCCGGGCGATCGCTCCCGCGTTCTTTTGCCCCTGGTTTTCTGTCGCGAATGCGGACAGGAGTATTACTGCGTCCGGAACTCGACTCATCAAGAGACCAACAAACGTCTCTTTTCCGGCCGGGAGCTGCCGGAACAGCTTCATGACGAGGAGAGCGAAGCGGGATTCCTCTATCGGAATGAAGAAAAACAGTGGAGCGACGAGCCTAAGGACATCATCGAGAATCTCCCCGTAGACTGGCTTGAAGAAACGGGAACGGGGCTGCGGATCAGAAAGGATCGCCGACAGCACCTCCCGCAGGCTGTCGTCATCGACACGGAAGGCCGCGAAGCAGAAGAGGGACAAACCTACCATTACCTGAAGGCCCCTTTCCGGTTCTGCCTGAACTGCGGCGTCTCCCATGATATGCGGCAGAGGTCGGACATCGGAAAGCTGGCCTCTCTCGGAACCGAAGGCCGGAGCAGCGCAACGACGATCTTAAGCCTTTCGGCGATCAGGCACCTTAAAAAAGAAGAGACCCTCGACCTCAAATCCAGAAAACTCCTGAGTTTCACCGACAACCGCCAGGATGCCTCCCTCCAGTCAGGACACTTCAACGACTTTATCGAAATCGGCCTAATCCGCTCCGCCCTTTACCGAGCCGCATCCGATGCCGGTCCGGCGGGTATCAGCCATGACGAACTGACGCAGAGGGCCTTCACGGCGCTGGATCTGCCGAAGGAATATTACGCCAATGATCCAGGGGTCAAATTCCTCGCCGAAGAGGAGACGAAAAAAGCCCTGCGTAATGTCCTGGGATACCGGCTTTACCACGATTTACGCCGGGGTTGGCGGGTCATGTCTCCGAATCTGGAGCAGTGCGGCCTTCTGGAAATCCGTTATGAATCGCTTGAAGAGCTATGCCGGGCGGAGGCGGAGTGGCAAGGCTGTCACCCCGCCCTGGTCGGCGCCACCCCGGAGACACGCTTCGCCGTTGCGAAAGTCCTTCTGGATTTCATGCGGCGCTCCTTGGCCATCAAGGTGGATTATCTGGATATCCAGTTCCAGGAAAGGATCCAGCAGCAGAGCAACCAGCGTTTGAAAGCCCCGTGGGCGATCGATGAGAAGGAAACGATGGTCAGCGCAGCCGTCATTTATCCTCGGGGCAGGATCAGGGAAGACTTTCGCGGGAATATCTATCTCTCCTCCCGAAGCGGCTACGGACAGTACCTCAGAAGGCGTGAAACATTTCCCGAGTTCACACCCAAACTCGGCACGGAAGACGCGGCCGTCATCCTGAGACAGCTTCTCCAGGTCCTCCGGGTGGCAGGATTGGTCGAAGATGTTGCCCCTCCCGAGCATGATGATGACGCCCCGGGTTATCAGCTTCCCGGGGCCGCTCTCCGCTGGGTCGGTGGCGATGGGAGCAAGCCATTCCACGATGCGATCCGCATGCCCAGCGCTTCGGAAGCGGGCGGGCGGACAAACCGGTTCTTCCTTGAATTCTACCGGGACATCGCCTATGAGGGCAAAGGTCTTGAAGCCCGTGAACACACCGCACAAGTCGATAACGAAACCCGGCAACAGCGCGAGGCC
>JAHJXP010000288.1 GCA_018827585.1 Pseudomonadota bacterium
GGCCCCTCTCCTGTAATTTTTGCTCTGAGATCACCCCCCGGAGCAGAGGATGGACTATATTTTTCGATTCCATAAAACGTCGGCCAGTTTTAGGTGGTATTCATTATCCATTATTGACTGAAGTCAACGTTTGACATCTCCAATTTGAGGGTGTAAGTTTTAAATGCTAATCAAGAATATCTCAAAGAATCAACAGCGGGCATGTTCACTTAGTATGCATAGATCTCCTAACAACTGTACAATGTAATTGTATTTCTAAAGATGAGCAAAGAAGAAACTGAACTCCGTGAAGGGCAAATCAGCATCATGGTATATGGAGCTGATAAGTTCGGTCTTAGCTTCGATTCCTCTGAACTCGATGACCGTAACTATAAGCTGCATTTTTTACCCTACGATACTGAGCGCCGCTTTTCTGAGTTCAATGGAGTTATCACATTCCAGCGTGTGTTTGAAAAATTTGAGCAAAAAACCAGCGTCTATAATGCTTGGACGGTTCACGACTGTGACCTTGATGCACTAGATAGACGCGAAAAAGAAGCCAGCATTTTAATAAAGAATGGTGGATTTATCGTCTTCCTTCTCCATACACCTTTTAAAGATAGTGTCCGTGAGAACAGCAAAACTACGCATTACCTGGACACTGACTTGGTGAAGCGGTTTTTAAACTGGGATAAGCTTCAAAGAGAAGACCTTGATAATCGGTGCACAGGCATCAGGTGCGTCAGAGAGGAATTCCGACGCTTTTTCGAGCTTTACGGTGCAGTCTGGTCTGTCTTCAGTTACTATGGAAGTTTTCCCTGGCGAAATCTCGCTTTTCTAGGCAGTAGACCAGCAAGCATGGTCATCGCCGATCGCCTCTTCTTCGTGCCTTGCCTCTTGCCTCGGAAGCTCAATGAACGAAAGGAAGAATTTTACCACCTTCTGACAGATGCTGTAGTTACGTGTGTTAAGAAACTCTGCATTGATCTTCCTGCGTGGGCTGATGAATTCCTTTTGCCGAAAGAGCAAACCCTGATCGAGGAGCAGGGCCAACTTTCTGGCCGCTTGGAAGAAATAGAGAAAGAACACTCCACGTTGACAAGATTCAAGCGAGTGCTCGTTGGCAATGATGATGGCCTTGTGGACGATGTGGTGTATCTTCTGACCAAGGGACTCGGTTACAGAGTGAATTCCGACGACAATTACCGTGAAGACATACAAATTCTGGACGAGAAAGGTGTTCCACTAGTCCTCGGAGAAGTTAAGGGTACAACCAGAGGCGTGAAGCGCGAATTCATCAACCAGACTGACAGTCACAGAGAAAGAGCAGGACTCTCTTCCGAGTTCCCAACAGTGCTCATCATCAACACGCACACGAAGAATACCCGTACCCTTCAGGAAAAGGATCAAGAAATTCCATCCGAGCAAGTTAAGCACGCCGTTAAAATGAATATCCTTATAATTCGCACGCTAGATCTCATCAGACTACTGGTTCTGGTGCAGAAAACGAGTCTCTCTCCAGATAACATTATGAAAATATTTCAGACCGAAGTGGGATGGCTCTGCGTTTCGGGAGATGATATTCGATTGCATAAAGAATAGTTCCGAACAAGTCGCGCCAACGGTTCGCTCGTGAGGCAGAACCCCGATGAGTTTTGTATTAATCCTTTCGAATAAGCGTCAATCCGAAGTTGTTAAAAGGAAGAATATAAATATATTCAAAGCACTTAAAACAATTTTGGATTGACGCATGAAGGACTGAGCCGCTGCGCAAGGAAGGCATGCATTATATTATGGGATTTCAATACACCTATGGGGTTTCAATCAGGGTATCCCCCATAAATTTGGCAATAAAATATCAATATGAGCGGGATTGTCAATCATTATTTACCACCAATACAGGGCTCCAGATCTACCGCGCAGCGGTTTAGTTCTTCATTTGTAATTCTTCAAGATGTTCCACTGAGCATCTTTAACTTGATATTCCCCCGCAGCTTGCTGCGGGGGAATATCCTTTCGGTTTTGATACCCTGCAGCTTGCTGCAGGGTCATTCATTGCTTTGTGGAGACAGCGATTCTGGTGGTTCTGCGATCATGAAAAATCAGTGATTGGATTTTTCCTTATGTCGGGAGGGCATTATGGGTTTAACTGACTGGCTTGCGAGAAAAGGCAATGTTGGTGGAACAGCAAGAGCTGTTGCAAAAGGTTGGAAGTCTATAAAAGAACAAAATCCGGAGAAGTCCGTAAGAGATGTTGCAGAAGCATATATTGACTTTCGTTATTCACTTACTGGAGAACCACAGTTGGCAGAAGAAGTATTCGCCGCGCTTCCGTACAATGTTAATCCTCTAATCCTCTCGTGGACCATTTTTAAGGTTGAGAACAAAAGGGATTCTCGCGGCGATCGGGATGAAATCGCAATTGTAGTAGACCATATGTTCCAATGGCAACAGATAATGAGAGAAGAAATTAAAAAATTTGGAATAGAACCAGAGTGAGCACTACGAATAAGCGTCATTCTGTAGCGTAGTTGCAGAATGACGCTTATTCGAAAGAACCTCATCGCACCTCACCGAATGGTTTCATAGCCTCCGGGGACGCCATGCTTCAAGAAGACGATTTGCCAGAGTTGAACGTGCCGGGCGCGAAAGGAACCGGCGCAGTAAAGCAGGTAGTATTCCCACATGCGGTAGAATCGCTCGCCGTATTTCGCTTTCAATTGACCCCAGCCCGAGTCGAAGTTTTCAAACCAGGCCATCAGCGTCCTGTCGTAATCGGGGCCAATTAGGTGCCAGTCCTCCATGACGAAGCTCTTTTCAACGGCGGCGCCGATCTGGGCAATGGACGGCATATTGCCTCCTGGAAAAAGATATTTTGTCACGATAGTCCTGGAGCTTGATTTCGATCGGAAGCCCCTCGCATATTTTCCTGCCCAGGTCCGCTTGCTCCCTGGAGACGGTGACGCCGGTCGCCATGATTCCATATTTTTCGACGGCGTATTCAAGAGGAATTTCGGCATTGACATCTTTACAAAATGTAAATACACTGAAGCCGTGAAATTTGAATGGGACGAAGAAAAGCGGCTCGAAAGGCAAATGACCGTGAAAAAAAGAGATTTAAAGAAGCAATCGCTGACCGACTGGAAACGGATTGATTCCATGAAGAATGAAGACATCGACCTTTCGGACATTCCGGAATTAGA
>JAHJXP010000181.1 GCA_018827585.1 Pseudomonadota bacterium
GGCAAGGTGGGGGTCTGCCTCGCGACGTCGGGCCCCGGCGCCACGAACCTCGTCACCGGGATCGCGACTGCCTACATGGATTCTACGCCCATGGTCGCGATCACGGCGCAGGTCAACAGCGATCTCTGGGGGCGGGACGCCTTCCAGGAGACCGACATCATCGGGATCACGATGCCCATCACGAAACACAGCTTCATGATCCGCGATCCGAACCAGATCGCCGCGTCGTTGCGCCAGGCCTTCCAACTCGCCGGCAGCGGCCGGACCGGTCCCGTCCTCGTGGACATCCCGAAGGACATCCTGAGCGCCCGCTGCAGCGAGCAGCCGAAAAAGGCGCCGGCGGCCCCGAAAAAACGTCTCGAAAACCGGGAACAGTTGGAGCGGATCGCCCAGGCCCTCAACCGCAGCGAGCGCCCGGTCATCATCATCGGCGGCGGGGTCAGGCTGGGAGACGCCTGCGACCAGATGAGCGCTTTCGTCCAGAAGGCGAAGGTCCCCTTCGTGACGACGATGATGGGGATCGGCTCCGTCGCCTCCCCTAACGGCTTCAATCTCGGCTTCATCGGCACGCACGGCAACGAGATGGCCAACCGGATGGTCCACAATTCCGATTTCATCCTCGCCCTGGGCACCCGTTTCACGGAGAGGAGCACCTCGGTCATCGACGAGTTCGCCCCGCTGGCCATGGTCGCCCAGATCGACATCGATCCGACTTCGATCGGGAAGAACATCAGCGTCGATCTCGCCTACATCGGGGACATCGGCGACGCCCTCGCGGAGCTCTGCTCTCTGGTCGCGCCCCGGGAGAGGCCCGAATGGACGGAGCGGATCCGGACGGAACGTCGGGCCCAGGAGGAGAAGCTGGCCGACGGCGGCTGCGGCCAGGCGGGAAGCCTCATCCGGCAGATCCAGGCGGCCATGCCCAGAGAGACGATCGTTGTCCCCGACGTGGGCCTCAACCAGATATGGACCGTTCGCACCTGGCAGACCCACTCCCCCCGCAGCCTGCTGACGAGCGGCGGGATGGGGACGATGGGATTCTCCGTCCCGGCAGCGATCGGCGCCAAGGTGGGCGCCCCGGACAGAGAGGTGGTCGTCATCTGCGGCGACGGGGGCTTCTATATGAACATCCAGGAGCTGGCCACGATCAGCTCCTACGGGCTGCCAATCAAGATCTGCGTGATCAACAACGGCCATCTGGGGATGATACGGCAGATCCAGGACCTCTTCTACGAATCGCGGTTCGCGGAGTGCAACCTGGGGGACAGGGTCGATCTGGTGGCGGTGGCAAAGGGATTCGGCATCCCGGCCGAGCGGGTCGCCGCGGACGAGAACCCGGCGGAGGCGATCGCCCGGATGAGCGCTGCCGCAGGACCCTACATGATCGAGGCGATGGTCGATCAGAACAACTACGTCTACCCGATCATCCCGCCGGGCTGCTCGAACGTGGAGATGATCTGCGGGAAATGATGGGAAAATAGAAAGGAAAAAGGAACATGGCCATTGAAAAACGCACCATTTCGATGCTTGTGAACAACCAGCCGGGGGTCCTCTCCCGGATCGCCGGCGTCTTCAGCAGTCGGGGCTACAACATTCTGAGCCTCTGCGTCGCCGAAACGACGAACCCGGAGATCTCCCGGATCACCTTGACCAGCGAGGCGGAAAGCGACTTTACGGAGAAGATCAAAAAGCAGCTCGACAAGCTCGTCGACGTCGTCTCCGTGACGGATTTTACGGGCGCCCCCTCCGTCCAGCGGGAGCTGATGCTCATCGGCCTTCGCCTCACGGAAGAAAATCGCAAGGAGGTTCTCCGGGCGATCGACGTGTTCGGCTGCCGGGTCACCGCGATGAGCGAGGACTATCTGATCATGGAGATTACCGCAAACAAGGACAAGACGGCGGCGATCCTGAAGTATTTCGAACCTTTCGGCGTAGAGGAGATGAACCGGACGGGGGCGATCGCCGTCTTCCGCCAGAGAGGGAAGGGATAGGGGATCGGCGGGTTGTAAATATTTCGGTTTGACGTTCTCGTAAAAAAAGTCGCAAAAGCCTTGAATGTAGGGCGGCTTCGTAAAAAGTCCGCAGGCAAGGCGCGCGAACCCTGAGGAATGAGGCGTACATAGACGTACGCCGCAATGACGAAGGGTGAAGCGCAACGCAGCATCCGGACTTTTTACGAAGTCGTCAGGTTTCACTGGGGTCGTCGGACCCGAATCATCGGGAACCGGTGAACCCGGTTCTGCTTCGAATATGAAAAAGGAGAAGGATATGGCAAAGATCAATTTCGGCGGCGTTTGGGAAGAGGTCGTGACCTCTGAGGAATTTCCCCTGAGCAGGGCGCAGGAGGTCCTGAAGGACGAGACGGTGGCCATCCTGGGCTACGGAGTGCAGGGACCGGGCCAGGCCCTAAACATGCGGGACAACGGTTTCCGGGTGATCGTGGGACAGAGGGAGGGCGGTGCCACCTGGGCCAAGGCCGTCCAGGACGGCTTCGTGCCGGGCAAGACCCTCTTTCCTGTCGAGGAGGCGGCAAAAAAGGGGACTGTTATCCAGTACCTCCTGTCCGACGCGGGACAGACGCAGATGTGGCCGACCCTCAAGCCTTACCTGACAAAGGGGAAAACTCTCTATTTTTCTCATGGTTTTTCCATCACCTACCGCGAGCAGACCAACGTGATCCCGCCGCCGGACATCGACGTAGTGCTCGTCGCCCCAAAGGGCTCGGGCAGATCGCTGCGGACCAACTTCCTGGACGGGAGCGGCATCAACTCCAGCTACGCGATCTTCCAGGATTACACGGGGAAGGCGACCGAGAAGACCCTTGCCCTCGGCATCGCCATCGGCTCGGGCTATCTCTTCCCGACGACCTTCGAGATGGAGGTCTTCAGCGATCTGACGGGCGAGCGGGGCGTCCTGATGGGCTGCCTGGCCGGCGTCATGGAGTCGCAGTACAATGTGCTCAGGAAAAACGGCCACAGCCCCAGCGAGGCCTTCAACGAAACCGTCGAGGAGCTGACCCAGAGCCTCATCCGGCTGGTCGCGGAAAACGGGATGGACTGGATGTACGCCAACTGCAGCACGACCGCCCAGCGGGGGGCGCTGGACTGGAAAGGCCCCTTCCGCGATGCAGTGGCCCCGGTCTTCGACAGGCTCTACAAGAGCGTCCGGACCGGCGAGGAGACGCGGATCGTGCTTTCGGTCAACAACGCCCCCGACTACCGCGAGAAGCTCAACGCCGAGCTCGAGACGATGAGAAACACGGAGATGTGGCAGGCCGGCGCCGCCGTCCGGGCGCTCAGGCCGGAGAACCGGAAGCGGTAACCCGATCTCTCTTTACAGTACAGCAAGACTCAAGAATGATGAACTCGTAAAAAGCCCGAAGCTCCCTCCCCCTTGACGGGGGAGGGCAAGGGTGGGGGTGAGGGGACCCGAGGGAGTCGCCCGTCCGCAGCGATTGCCGCGGCTGTCCGGACGACATGAAATCAAGGCCCCTTACCGCACGACACAGCCTATCGGAGATGACGGGCGGCGCAGGAAGACCGGTTTTCACGTGGCGGCGCAGCCCCGGCGGTACTTCTCGTCGAGCATCCCCTCGATGCTCGCCATGACGATTCGGGTCACCCCCTCGAACTGCTCCCGGTAGCGCTGCTGCGATTCCCGCGACAGGAGGCGGAACGGCTCGCCGATCCGGTAGGCCTTGAACCGGTCGTGGACGGAAAGCGGCTCGCCGATCCGGTAGGTGATCCGGCCGCTCCGCGCGAAGGGAAGGCTCCCCCGGTAGACCTCTTCGGAGTTGTTGCAGGCAACCGGGACGACCCTCTTTTCCGTGTGGAGGGCGAGCTGGGCGAGGCCGGTCCGCCCTTCGGCCAGCTTTACGGAGCGGGTGCCCTCGGGGAAGATGATCAGGTTGAGCCGCTTTTCGCAGAGGGCCGCCCGGCTCAACTCCGCCACCTTCTCCATGACCGACTCGTAGTAGCCCTGGATGAAATCGGCAAACTGGTCTCCCATCGCCTGGAGCGCCTCGAGCGCGGCCCGCTCATTCGGCCCCGCCTCCGCTATGCGCCCGTCGATCAGGTCCTTGACGGCGCGGTAGATCCCCCTGTCCATCTTCCGGTTAAACTTTTTCCGGTAGAATTCCTCGATGAAATACCCCATCGACGGCACGGGGATGAGGTTGCACAGATCCAGCCCCTTCGCGAGGAAGGCGTTCTTGTAGTACTTGGCCTTCACCCAGACCGTCGTGAAGGGAAATTCCTTCATTTTGAAGAGCTTGTACTGGAAAGGCCAGTAGTTGAAGCGGTCCGTGTGGTTCATGGCGAAGATCACGTTCTCGTCGCGGGGGATCCGCTCGATGTTCTCGATCCGGATGTCCACGTTCGCGAAGAAGCGGTAGTTCGGCAGCAGCAGGAAGTTCGCTACGATCCTCTGCCCCAGCGGCCGGGTCGCCAGCCTGATTTTTTTCAGGTATTCGATATCGATCACAATTCTCTCCTTGTTCAGCAAGACCTTGCCTTTCTCGAATTATTTTCCATTTATCAGTCGCCGGACGCGATCGAGCTCGGCGGGGGTGTCCACCTCGACCGAGTCGTGGGGCGTGACGACCACCCGGATCCGGTAGCCGTGTTCCAGGGCCCGGAGTTGTTCGAGCGCCTCGAGGCGCTCCAGGACGCCTTCGGGGAGAGCGGTGAAAGTGCGCAGAAAATCGCGGCGGTAGGCGTAGATCCCGTGGTGCTTGTAGTAGTCGGCCCGGGTTCCCGGATCGCGGACGAAGGGGATCGTGGCGCGGGAGAAGTAGAGGGCGAACCCTTTGGCGTCGAAGACGACCTTGACGGCGTTCGGATGGGCGATCTCCTCCTCCCGGACGATCCGGTAGATCAGCGTGGACATGGGAATGGAGGCGTCCTCGAAAAGCGGCCCGACCACCTCGTCCACCTGGGCCGGCTCGAACAGGGGCTGATCCCCCTGGATGTTCACGACGATCGCGTCGTCTTTGAGATTCAGGCTGTCGACCGCCTCGGCGATCCGGTCCGTCCCCGACCGGTGGCGCGGGGAGGTCATCACCGCCCGGCCGCCGAAGGCCTCAACCGCCCGGAAGATCCGCTCGTCGTCGGTCGCCACGGCGGCAAAGGAGACGGCCTTCGCCCGGAGCACCCGCTCATAGACGTGCTGAAGCATCGGCTTCCCGCAGAGGTCGGCAAGCGGCTTTCCGGGAAAGCGGGTCGATTCGTAGCGCGAGGGGATGATGCAGACGACCTGAGCCGGCATGGTTGTTTTCTTTTTCCTCTCCTTACAGATGGGGATCGTCCCGGAGGAGGTGATTCTTCACGTAATCGGCCACCTCCTCCTCCATCGGCCGGAAGGCGGTCGGGCAGCCGGTGGCGCGGAGCTTTTCCATTTTCGCCTCGGTGAAGTACTGGTACTGCCCCCGGATCGCCTCCGGCATCTCGATGTAGTCGATCCGGGGCGGGAGGTCCAGGGCGGCGAAGACCGCCCCGA
>JAHJXP010000002.1 GCA_018827585.1 Pseudomonadota bacterium
AAACAAATAGCTAATTACATAAGGAGGGTAAGAAAATGAAACGTTCAATGATCACTGTATTGGCAGTCTTGGTGGCAGCGTCCCTGGGGTTTGCGCCTCAGACGTTCGCTGCGGACAAAAAAATCTTCCTGACGCTCGCATCGGGAAGCCCCGGCGGGGCTTACTATCCGCTCGGAGGCGGCATGTCGGTCATCATCCAGAAAACCGTTGAAGGCTTCCGCTGCGCCGCCGAATCCACGGGGGCTTCGGTGGAAAACAGCCGTCTCGTCGGGAACGGCGATTCGGACATGGGGATGGTCATGGGAAGCGTCGGTTACAACGCCTCCCAGGGCAAGGCGCCCTTTGAAAAGAAATACAGCATCGTCGCCCTTTTCCAGATGTATCCCGCCCCGGAACACATCGTGACGACGGCCCAGTCCGGGATCAAGAGCATCGCCGATCTCAAGGGCAAGAAGGTTTCCATCGACGTCCCCGGCAGCGGCTGCTCCACCATGGCCAAGGCCATTCTCGAGGAAGCGGGATTCAATCTGGAGAAGGATTTGACCATCGCCAACCTCTCTCAGACGGAATCGGTCCAAGCGCTTAAAGACGGCGTGATTGACGCGGTCTTCTTCAACTTCGCCTATCCGGGCTCGGCAGTCATGGATCTGGCGGCCACCCGCGACATCGTTCTCATCCCCATGGAACCGGCGCTGGCCGACAGGCTCGTCAAGAAGCACCCCTATTACGTCAAGATCACCATCCCGGGGAAGACCTACTCCAAGGTGGATCAGGACGTCCTGTGCCTGGGCGATTCCAACGTCATGATCGCCAACAAGAAGATGAAGAATGACGTGGCCTACAAGATCGTGAAGGCCATCTACAGCAACGTCAAGGAGGGGAAGTATGCCCTGATCAACGTTCATCCTGTCGCGGACCAGCTCACGCCGCAGAACGCGGTCAACAGCCCGCTGCCGCTGCATCCCGGGGCGGCAAAGTATTTCAAAGAAGTCGGGGCGCTAAAGTAGGAAGGAAGAGTCCCGTCCCGTCAGGTCCGGGACAATAAACAGAATCAGGAGGGGACCGGCCATCCGGCGGCCCCCTCTCACTTACCTCTGATCGGTGAAGAACAAAGGGGACGGGGGGTCTTTCATGTGCAAGATCATCTGCCTGTTACTGACCCTTCTGTCCCTTGCGGGTCAGGCGGCAGCCGTTGGTCCTACGGAGGAAAGCCTGACTTTCCAGGTCGTTAGAGCGGTCGGGGAAGAAGTGCTCTGGGAATCTCCCGTGAAACGGGGGGATCGTTTCACGATCGAATACCGCCACTCCTCCGATCACACTCCGGTGCGGGATCTGTTCACGATCGGCGATAAAGGGGAGATCATCCTCATCGAGGAAAGCTATCTCTGGTACGGGGCAGGCCTGGAGTCCCACCCCGATGTCGGGAAAACCGACTTCTCCGGGGACTGGACCCGGGTTCGGATGCACCGGGTATTCCCCCGATTTCTGCTCAGGGTCGGAGAAGTCGCCGATCATGTCCTGACCATTCACGGGCAGGAGGTGCCGCTGTTGTCCATCGCCAAGGGGAGGGATTCAGTATGGATTCGGACAAAGAAGGGCGCAAAAATCCGGTGATGGAAGAACCGGGGCTTCAAGGTGTCGCACCGGCCGCAGAAGAGACGGAAGAGGCCCTGGCGGAGCGTCGCGCCAGGGAAGTCCTCGATGAATTCGAGCGGAAGCGCCAATACAAGGACCTTCCCGCTCTGCTGATTTCTATCGTAGCCGTGCTCACATCCTGCTATCATTTGTTGTATGCCTATTTTCACCCGTTCTTCGCCCTGGACCACCGGGCACTGCACTGGCTGTTCATGTCCGTAATGCTGTTCGCCCTTTACCCGTTTTCCAGAAAGAGGTCTCCGCTGACGCGCATGTCCGTACCCGACGGAATCTTTCTTGTCGTCTCGGTGGGCATCTGCCTGTGGATTTTCACCTATTCCACCAGCATCATGAACCGGGCGGGAAGCTTCGGCACCCTGGACGTCGTCATGGGGACCGTCCTGGCGCTGATCGTCCTGGAGGCGGCCCGCCGCGCCGCGGGCCTGGCCGTTCCCCTGATCGCCGTCGTCTTCATCTGCTACGCCCTGTTCGGTCCCTACCTGCCGGACGTTCTGGCCCACAAGGGGTACAGCGTCCAGCGACTTTCCACATACCTCTCCCTTTCCACGGACGGCATCTTTGGGGTTCCCATCGGGGTGTCGGCCAACTTCATCCTCCTGTTCATTCTTTATGGCGCCCTGCTTCGAAAGACGGGCGCTGGTCAATTCTTCACCGACGTGGCCTTCGCTTTGACCGGATGGACACGGGGAGGACCTGCGAAGGCCGCCGTCGTTTCCAGCACGTTCTTCGGGATGATCTCGGGAAGCTCGGTCGCCAACACGGTCACGACGGGGACATTCACCATCCCCCTCATGAAGCGGACCGGCTACCCTGCCCATTTCGCTGGCGGCGTCGAGGCGTCGTCCTCCACGATGGGGCAGATCATGCCGCCCATCATGGGCGCCGCCGCCTTCATCATGGCGGAGTTCCTCTCCGTACCCTACTACAAGGTCTGTATCGCCGCCGCCATCCCTGCGACCCTCGCCTTCTTCTCGACGTTCATGCAGGTCCACTTCCGGGCCGTATCCCTGGGTCTCGTCGGCCTTCCCCGGAACGAGCTGCCGAAGATCGGCGCCGCCTTCGCCGCAGGCTGGCACCACCTCTTCTCCATCTTCCTGCTGATCGCCTTCCTGATGCAGGACTTCTCTCCGGAGCGGGCCGTCTTCTGGGCGATCCTCGCCACCATCGCCACCTCCTTCCTCATGTGCCTCATCCGGAAGGAATCGCTGAAGGCCTTCGGGAAATTGATCCTGGGGGGTCTGGAGGAGGGCGCCATCGGGGCCGTGGAGGTGGCCGCCGCCTGCGCCGCGGCGGGGATCATCATCGGCTCCATCACCATGACCGGCCTGGGGATCAAGTTTTCCTCGATGATTGTCGACGCCTCCATGGGGCAGCTCTACCTGGCCCTGCCGTTCACGATGATCGCCTGCCTGTTTTTAGGAATGGGCGTGCCGACGACGGCCCAATACGTTATCATCTCCGCGCTGGTGGCGCCCGCCCTCGTTCAGATGGGGGTCCTGCCCATGGCCGCCCACCTGTTCATCCTCTACTTCGGGACGCGTGCCGATATCACGCCCCCCGTGGCCCTGGCCGCCTATGCGGCGGCGGGCATCGCCCGCTCCGATCCCTGGAAGACCGGGCTGGCCGCCTTTCAGCTCGGGATCGCCGGCTTCATCATCCCGTTCATGTTCGTCTACGCCCCCGAGCTGCTCTTCGTCGGCAGCCTCTGGAAGATCCTCCCGACCCTATTGACCGCGACGTTCGGGGTCACCTGTTTGG
>JAHJXP010000182.1 GCA_018827585.1 Pseudomonadota bacterium
ACTGGCGAAAAAGGTCACAGATTCAGGTTCCTACCGTCCCACACATTGGAGGTGCAGGGATGACCGGATTGAGAGCCCTGTTCTTGACCGCTTGCGACGATTTGGCGCAGTCATCGCTCGCACCGACACATCTTGACTCTTCTCGACGACCATACAAGAAACCGAATCCCTTTGAGGAACCGAATGGCAAATAAGGAAGCCACAGCCCGTATCAAGATCAACAAGCTGCTCGAAGCGGCAGGCTGGCGCTTCTTTCCGGAAGGAAGCGCGCCCGCCAACATCCGCCTTGAGCCCAGCGTGACGATCAAGTCATCCGATCTGGAAGCGCTTGGCGAGAATTTCGAGAAGACGAGCAAGGGCTTCATCGACTTCCTGCTGCTGGACACCAAAGGCTTCCCGCTCATCGTCCTCGAGGCCAAATCGGAGGACAAGAACCCGCTCGTCGGCAAGGAGCAGGCCCGCAAGTACGCCAAGTCCCAGAACTGCCGGTTCGTCATCCTCTCCAACGGCAACCTGCACTATTTCTGGGATCTGGAGCGCGGCAACCCCTACGTCATCACGTCCTTTCCGACCCCCGACTCGGTGATCGGTTACCAGAAAGTTACACCCAATCCGCAGCGCCTCATCGAGGAACAGGTCAACGATGACTACATCGTGCTGACCCAGCGTCCGAACTATAAATCCGAAGCGGCGTGGCGCAACGAGGCGGAGCGTCCCGGCTATATAATGGCCAATAACCTGCGGTTTCTTAGGCCATATCAACTGAAAGCCATCCACACCCTGCAACGGGCCGTGAAGGAGGGCAAAGACCGCTTCCTGTTTGAGATGGCCACCGGCACCGGCAAGACACTCACTGCCGCCGCCGTGATCAAGCTCTTCCTCCGTTCCGGCAATGCCCGGCGCGTGCTTTTTCTGGTGGATCGCCTCGAACTGGAGGATCAAGCAGGCAAGAAACCAACATCACCTTTGCTGTTAATGTCCGCCGATTTCAAGACAGTCATCTACAAGGAGAACCGCGACGACTGGCGGCGGGCCGAAATCGTTGTCACCACGGTGCAGTCGCTGCTCTTCAACAACAAGTATCAGCGGCTCTTCTCGCCGACCGATTTCGACCTGGTCATCTCCGACGAAGCGCACCGCTCCATCGGCGGCAACGCCCGCGCCGTCTTCGACTACTTCATCGGTTACAAGCTCGGCCTCACCGCCACGCCCCGCGACTACCTCAGACGGTTTGACAAAACCAATCCTTCCACCCGCGACCCGCGCGAAGCCGAGCGCCGACTGTTGCTCGACACCTACCGCACCTTCGGCTGCGAGAACAGCCAGCCCACCTACCGCTACTCGTTGCTCGACGGCGTGAAGGAAGGCTACCTGATCAATCCCACGGTGGTGGATGCCCGCACCGAGATCACCACCGAACTACTCTCCGAAGAGGGATTTGTCGTCTCGTTCACAGATGATGCCGGCGAAGACCAGCAGGAGGCCTTCAAGCAGCGTGAGTTCGAGAAGCGCTTCTTCGCTGACGCCACCAACCAGCTCTTCTGCAAAACCTTCCTGGAAAACGCCCTGCGCGATCCGGTCAGCGGGGAGATCGGCAAGTCGATCATCTTCGCGGTCAGCCAGAATCATGCCGCCAAGCTGGCGCAGATCCTCAACCAGATGGCCGACCGCATGTTCCCCGGCAAGTACCAGTCCGACTTCGCCGTGCAGGTCACCTCGCAGATCCCCGACGCCCAGCAGTTCACCATCAACTTCAGCAACAACAACCTGCTCGGTTCGGCCAACTTCCTGTCCGCCTACAAGACCAGCAAGGCCCGTATCTGCGTTACCGTGGGCATGATGACCACCGGCTACGATTGCACCGACATCCTCAATCTCGGTCTGTTTCGACCGATTTTCTCTCCAACCGACTTCATCCAGATTAAGGGGCGCGGCACCCGCAAGCACAACTTCCTCGAACAGCTTTTCGATGACAGCCTCAAGGATGGCGTCTTGCAGCCGCAGAAGGCCGCCTTCAAGCTCTTCGACTTCTTCGCCAACTGCGAGTACTTCGAGGAGAAATTCAGCTACGATGAGGTGCTGAAGCTCCCCCTGCCCCAGATCCAGGGCCGCGATGACGGTGGAGGCACGGGCCCGGTGGTGATCGGCGACGCCTACGAGCACTTGGGTGCGGATATCCTCGCCAGCATTCAGGAAGAGATCATCGGCTACGAGGGCATGAAGATCGACCGCATGTTCTTTGAGAAATTCGAGGACACCGTGCGCGAGAACGAGGCGATCGCGAAAGCCGTCGAGTCCGGGCAGTGGGATCGCGTCATCGACTACGTGAACCGCGAGGTCTTCGACAGGCCCGAGGAGTACTACACCCTCGATAAGCTGCGCAAAGCCGCCGCCGTGGACCGCCGCCTGACCCTGCGTGAAATCCTCGAAAAAATCTTCGGTCTCATCCCGCGTTTCAAGTCCAAGGACGAACTGCTGGAAGAGGAGTTCACCAAGTTCGTCGCCGACACCAAGCCCGAAGAAGCCGCCGCCATCCCGGCTATCAAGACCTACTTCAAGGCCTACGTCACCAGCGATCAGGTGCGCCACATCATCGAGAGCCGCCACTTTACCGATCTGGCCACCAACCCGGTCTTTTCCACCCGCGACTTCCGCGCTGTGCCAGAGAAGTACCGCACTCTGATTCCAGAATACGTCAAGGACTACGTTTCCTTGAATCAATTCGCCGCATAAAGGAGATCTCATGCTCGACACCGACACCAAACGCCGCATCGACACTGCCCGCGATATCCTCGTGGGCAAAGTGCCCGACCCCAAGAGCCAAGTTGAGCAGATCACCATCGCCCTGATCTACAAGTTCATGGACGACATGGACGCCGAGAGCGAGGAATTCGGCGGCAAGCGCAAGTTCTTCGTCGGAGAGTTTGCCCGCTACGGCTGGGCCAAGCTCATGCGCTCCGGCTTGGGTGGACACGAGACCCTCAACCTCTACGCCGAAGGCATCGCCAAGATGCCGGAGAACCCCGGCATCCCGCTGCTTTTCCGCGACATTTTCAAGAACGCTTATCTGCCCTACCGCGACCCGGAGACCTTGCGAGCCTTCCTCAAGATCATTGACGAGTTCACTTACGACCATAGCGAACGGCTCGGCGACGCCTTTGAGTACTTGCTCTCTGTGCTCGGCTCCCAAGGCGATGCCGGGCAGTTCCGCACCCCGCGCCATATCATTGATTTCATGGTCGGAATCACCGACCCGAAGAAGACCGAGACCGTGCTTGACCCTGCCTGTGGCACCGCGGGGTTCCTGATTTCGTCCTATAAGCACATCCTTATGGTCAACACCGACGCCAAGGGCAACAGCACTCTGACGCCGGACGAAAAGGGCCGCCTCGCGCAGAACTTCAAAGGCTACGACATTTCGCCCGATATGGTGCGTCTGTCGTTGGTGAACCTTTACCTACACGGCTTCGCCGACCCGCATATTGCCGAGTACGACACCCTCACCAGCCAAGACCGCTGGAACGAATACGCCGACGTGATCCTCGCCAACCCGCCATTCATGTCGCCGAAGGGTGGCATCAAGCCCCACAACCGCTTCTCGGTGCAGTCCAAGCGCAGCGAAGTTCTATTCGTGGACTACATGGCCGAGCACCTCACGCCCGCTGGCCGTGCTGGCATCATCGTGCCCGAAGGTATCATATTCCAGAGCCAGACCGCCTACACGCAGCTACGAAAGATGCTGGTGGAGGAGTACCTCGTAGCTGTCGTCTCGTTGCCAGCAGGAGAGTTCAATCCCTATTCCGGCGTTAAGACCTCGATCCTGATTTTCGACAAGTCGCTGGCGAAGAGGACCGGCACCATCGCGTTCTTCAAGATCGAGAACGATGGTTTCGGTCTCGGTGCCCAGCGACGCGAGATTGGCAAGAACGACCTGCCGCAGGCCTATGCCGAGATTGGCGAATACATACGCCGCCTGCGGTCGGAGGAATCGGTCGCCGACTTCCAGCCCACGCTGGGCCTGATCGTGCCGAAGGAGAAGATCGCGGCGAATGGGGACTACAACCTCAGCGGGGAGCGGTATCGGGAAGGAACAAGTCGAACATCAACTTGGCCACTTGTTCCGCTTGGCAGCGTCGTTACTGCCAAAGGCGGCAACAACAAGGTGATTAAAGGCACTCTCGCGACTGAAAACAATGGAAGTCTCTTTCCGGCCTATAGTGCAACAGGCCAAGATGTGTTCTCACCAGAATACGACTACGATGGAGATGGTATCGTCATCAGCGCCGTAGGTGCTCGTTGCGGAAAGTGCTTCCTCGCGACTGGTCGCTGGCAAGCAATAGCGAACACTCACGTCTTGATCCCACATGCGGACAAGATTCTGCCGAAGTATCTCTTCCTTTTCGTCAATAATGAAGACTTCTGGGTAAGGGGCGGCGCAGCACAGCCATTCGTCAAAGTGTCGTCGTCGCTTGAACTCCAAATCCCCCTGCCGCCGCTGGAGGTACAGAAAGAGATCGTGGCGGAGATCGAAGGCTACCAGAAAGTCATCAACGGTGCCCACGCCGTCATAGACAACTATCGTCCTCACATCCCCATCCACCCCGACTGGCCGACGCCCCGCTTTGTGGATGCGCCATTCGAGATCATCGACGGAGACCGAGGAGTAAATTACCCGAAGAAAGAGGACTTTTCGCCCTCAGGTTATTGCGTATTCCTTAACACGAAGAATGTCCGTTCAGACGGGTTCAACTTCTCCGAGTTGGAGTTCGTTTCCAAAGAAAAAGACGAAGCTCTACGGAAGGGAAAGCTTCAGCGTGGCGATGTCGTCCTTACCACACGCGGAACGATTGGGAATACTGGATTCTTCGACGAGTCCGTTAAGTTCGACCACATTCGGCTCAACTCCGGAATGCTGATTTTCAGGCCTGATACCACGAAGCTATCTGGCAGCTACCTCTTCCATTTCTTTCAATCGCAGAATTTCCAAGCGCAGCGAGATGCGATTGTTTCAGGGGCAGCACAACCCCAACTTCCGATCCGGAGCTTAAACGAGGCGAAAATCCCCCTCCCACCCCTCGCCACGCAGCAAGCCATAGCCGCCGAGATCGAAGCCGAGCAGGCGCTTGTCGCCGCCAACCGCGAACTGATCGCCCGCTTCGAGAAGAAAATCCAAGCCACCCTTTCCCGCGTCTGGGGGGAAGAAACATCCCGAGGAGAAACGCAATGACAGAGTCAACAACATCCGCCGGACAACTAAAATTCAAGGCGCCTGCTTCTGATGAATGGCGTGCTCTGCAGGTTGAAAGTCAAGACAGAGACCAGCAAGAGAAGACGAAGGCTGCGCGTGACACCCTCAAGGAAACACTCCTAACCTCTTTGCAGATGCAGCACATCGTTGTTTTGGCTGGCTTAGGAACATCACTCGGCCCGGTCGGCGGTCCCTCCATGAAAGATTTGTGGGATGCCGCCATTGGAAACACACCCAATAAGGCGGCCACCGACACAGCCAAGAAGATCCACTACGACCTCAAGGCCATGACCCCGAATATTGAGGAATTCCTCTCCAAGTCCGAAGCATATTTACAGGTAATGGATGACGACACAGACGTAACGAGCTTTGTGAACTCCTGCAAGAAGGTCATTCTAGAGATGTGCTCCACATTCTTGAATGTGGGAAAACTGGAGGCCCATAAAACATTTCTTCATCGCCTCTCACGCCGCCGTGTACGCGACCCACGGCTGAAGGTGTTCACAACCAATTATGACCTCTGCTTCGAACAAGCGGCAAGCGCCTTGGGTGGC
>JAHJXP010000183.1 GCA_018827585.1 Pseudomonadota bacterium
CTGTTTCCGGTAAAGAAGTTGTCGAGGCAGAGGATCTCATGTCCCTCTGCGAGAAGCCGCTCGCAGAGATGGGAACCGAGAAATCCGGCGCCGCCGGTGATCAGAATCCGCTTCATTCCGTAATCCCCTCGTCCCCGGGAGTGCAACCCGCAGTCGGCCGCTGCCTCGAGGCCCTTGTTTTTCTGGTAATTTTCACGCAGGACTGCTATAAATCACAAGGGGGTTTTATCTGTCAATCTATATTTATTCCTGCATGAGGAGAATCGAGCCGTTGATGGGGAAAAAGCTGAAGCAGGGCCGGGAGGACGGACGGAAGGGGCCGGTCCGCAGAGAGAGGTCCTGCGCGGAGGAATCTCCAGGTCATGCGGAAAATGCCGCGTCGGCGGGGACGCTTTATGTGGTGGCCACCCCGATCGGGAACCTCGAAGATATTACGATCCGGGCGATCCGGGTCCTCAAGGAGGTTCGTCTGATCGCGGCCGAGGATACGAGAAGGACCAGGGTCCTCCTCAACGCCTACCGGATCACCACGCCCCTGACGAGCCTCTACGATCAGAACGAGGCGAGAAAAAGCGGGATGCTTATTGAGAGATTGCAGAAAGGAGAGGATGTCGCCTATGTCGCGGATGCGGGAACGCCGGGGATTTCCGATCCCGGCTATATCCTGGTCAGAGAGGCGATCGCAAAAGGTGTTAGGGTGGCGCCGATCCCCGGGGCGTCGGCGCTGATTGCGGCGCTCAGCGTTTCCGGCCTGCCGATGGACAGCTTTGTTTTCCTCGGCTTTCTGCCGGCAAAGTCCGCCAAACGAAGGCTGCTGCTGGCCTCTGTCAGGGAGGAAGAAAGGACGTTGATCTTTTATGAATCGCCCCGCCGGTTGTTGTCTTCCCTCCACGATATCGAAGAGGTGCTGGGGGACAGGGAAGTGGTCGTTTCCCGGGAGATGACCAAGATCTATGAAGAGTTCCTGCGAGGCCCGGCCGGCAGGGTGGTCGCCGGCCTAAGAGACGGGAGGACGGTAAAGGGGGAGGTGACCCTGATCGTCGCCGGTTGTTCCGGGGAGAAGGTGGACTGTTCCGATGCGGAGCTCCTCCGTTGTCATGAGCGGTTGCAGCAGGAGGGAGATCTGTCGCTGAGGGATGCGGCGGACCGGCTCGCGCGGGAGACAGGGGTGTCGCGGAGGAGAATTTACCGTCTCCTGCTATTCCCTTGACGACTTCGTAAAAAGTCCCAAAACTCCTCCCCCTTGATGGGGGAGGGTTAGGGTGGGGGTGAAAAGTGGTTGTCTTTCAGTGAGTGATTTCCCCCTCCCCTTGCCCCCTCCTGCCTCCCCCAGCAAGTGGGGGAGGGTAAGAGGAAGAGTTATTATACCCCTCCCGCCAGGGGAGGGGAAATTTCGCTTATTGCGAGTTCATCATTTTCTTGAACTGTCGGCGGAGGTGTGATAACTGACGCCGGTAAAATGGAAGTCGGCGGATGTACAGGAATTCGGCAGATCCGCCGCCGTTTTTTCGATAGGACAGGGGGAGGAGGCTATGGCCGGGGCAGGAGGTTTATCCGGGGAAGACGGGAACAGGGTCATGATGATCGAAGGGCGCGTGCTGAGGCCGGAAGACAGGATCCATGACCTTTGGGATGTGCTGGAGGATGCGCTGCGCTTCCCGGTCAACGGCCTTTCGGGGGTGAAGGCGGCCCCCGAAAGGATTTATGATCTCGTTGATATCGTTGAGAAAAAACCCAAGATGGCGCTTGTCGATATGGGACTGCGCGACGAGATCATGAAGCGGGCGGAGGAGATTGCGGAAAAGATCGCCCGCGAGATGATCCCCGGCATTGCCGAACGCGTCATCCGCGAGGAGATCGAAAAACTGAAAGAAGGATTATGACCCGCTTTTCACCTGCCTTCGTTTTTCTTCTTTCGATGGCCATGATCTGTTTTCCCGCTATTTCTCCCGGCGAGGAGGGGAGGGGAACCCAGGTCTTCGAAACGGAAGGGATAGCCGCTGTCACAGGATTCGATCTTGCCAGGGCGAGAGACGAGGCGGTGCGGGACGCCCTGCAGAAGGCGGTGGAGCGGGCGGCGGGACAATGGCTCTCTCCCCAGGATTTGGACCGTCGGTATGAGACGCTCAAGGAAAAGATCTACGACCGGGCCGAGGGATTTATCCAGGACTTCAGAATTCTTTTTGAAATATCTGATTCGGATATCTATTCCGTGAGGGTCCGGGTAACTGTTTTTGCGGACAGCGTCAGGAAGGATCTTCAGGGTCTCGGTCTGCTCAGCCCCTCTTTGCGCCGGCCGTCCCCTACCGGGATTTCCCTGACCTTGCGGGGCGTCCATGATTACGGCAGTTATGTCAGATGGAAGGACGTCCTGAAGGACGTGCTCCCGGGGATCCGGGAAATCACCCCGCGCGAGGCGTCATGGGGCGTGGCCCGGTTTGATGTGACGGTGGAGGGAACGGCTGCCGCCTTGTCCGAGCGTCTCCGGGAGAAGTTTGGGGTGGAAGTC
>JAHJXP010000184.1 GCA_018827585.1 Pseudomonadota bacterium
GAGGCAATATGAACGAGAACCTCTACGAAATTCTCCACTCCCGCTTTCCAGAAAATCCGGATGCGCCCTGCCTGATCCTGCCCGGCGGCGGTCAGGTCAGCTACGGCAGCCTGCACCGGGAGTCCGCCAAATACGCCGGTCTGCTCGTATCGCTCGGGGTGCAACCGGGCGACCGGGTCGCCGTGCAGGTGAAAAAATCCCCCCAGGCGCTATTTTTATATCTGGCCTGCCTGCGGGCCGGCGCCGTCTACCTGCCGATGAACGACGCCTACCAGCGCCACGAGATCGAGTACTTCCTCGGCGATGCCACGCCCCGCGTCTTCGTCTGCAGGCCCCAGATCCGGGCGCTGGCCGATGAACTGGCGGCGAAAGCGGGCGTGTCCCACGTGTTCGAGCTCGACGACGACGGAGGCGGCAGCCTGGCGGATGGGGCGGCATCTCAGCCGGATGACTTCGCCGCGATCGAGCGCAGCGGGGACGATCTTGCCGCGCTCCTCTATACATCGGGGACGACGGGACGTTCCAAGGGCGCCATGTTGTCCCATCGGAACCTTTCTTCGAATGCCGAAACCCTTCATCGCTACTGGGGGTTCCAGCCCGGGGACGTTCTGTTGCACATGCTGCCGATCTTTCACGTCCACGGCCTGTTCGTCGCGATCCACTGCACCCTGCTCAACGGCGCCCCGATGTTTTATGAACCGAGATTCGACGCCAAGCGGGCGTTGGCCCTCCTTCCCCGCTCCACCGTTTTCATGGGGGTTCCGACCTACTATGTCCGCCTGCTTTCGGAGGCCGGCTTCACGCGGGAGGTGTGCGCCGGGATGCGTCTGTTCATCTCAGGGTCGGCGCCGCTGCTGACCGAGACCTTCGACGAGTTCAGGGCGCGGACCGGCCACACGATTTTGGAGCGCTACGGGATGACGGAGGGCAACATGTTCACCTCCAACCCCTATGAGGGGGAACGCCGCGGGGGAACGGTCGGTTTCCCCCTGCCGGGCGTTTCGATCCGTATCGCGGACGACGAGAACCGGCCGGTCGGTGTCGGCGAGATCGGCCAGATCCAGGTCAAGGGGGAGAACGTCTTTTGCGGCTACTGGCGGATGCCGGAAAAGACCCGAGAGGAGTTCACCGAAGACGGTTTTTTCAAGACCGGCGACATGGGGAAGTGGGACAGCGACGGCTACGTTTCGATTATCGGCCGATCCAAGGACCTCATCATCAGCGGCGGGCTCAACGTCTACCCGAAGGAGATCGAGGAGATGATCGACGCCATGCCCGGCGTTTTCGAATCCGCGGTGGTCGGCGTGCCCCATCCGGATTTCGGGGAGGCGGTGATCGCGGCAGTCGTTCGCCAGGACAGTGAAGCCGGCGCGGCATTGACCGAAGCCGGCATCATCGGCGCCTTGAAGGGCGCCCTTGCCAACTTCAAGGCGCCCAAGCGGGTGCATTTCATCGATGAGCTACCGCGCAACAGCATGGGCAAGGTCCAGAAGAACGCCCTCAGGCAGCAATACGCCTGATTTGCGACAGCCTGCCGGCAGCTAATGAAGTCCCCGGCGGTATTCGGAAGCCCACTCATCGACCATGTCGATGAGGCTCTGGAGAGGCCGGGAGATGTACTTGTCCTTGTGGTGGATGAGATAGAATTTCCGTGTCATGGCGGGATCCGAAAGGGGTATGGCCTTAAGGGTCCCCATTCTGATTTCCTTGCTGACGACGCGCCGCGTGATGACGGCGATCCCCACCCCCTCCTCCACGGCGGTCTTCATCGCCTCGTTGTTGGAGAGTTCGAGGGCAATGGAGATATTGACGCCGTGCTTCTTGGCAAACTCTTCGGTGCTCTTCCGCGGCGCCGAGCCCTTCTCATGGATAATGATTGGCTGTCCGGCCAGGTCTTCGGGTTCGACGACCGTCTTCAGCGCAAATGGATGTCCCGGCGGGACGATGATCTGGTAGCTGTCCTCCAGGATTTCCCGCATGAAGAGCTTATTGTGGGGAACGGGGTAGGAGATGAATCCGAGATCGTTGCCGAGCGCCGCGGTCTTCTCCACGATCTGCTCCGCCGGCAGGAGATCCACGGAGACCCTGATCCTGGGGTTCGCTTTGCTGAAACGGTTGATGATGAAAGGGAGATAGTAGGAGCCGAAACTCTCGCTGGAGAGGATCCGGATGAACCCTTTTTTGCGTTGTTGAAAATCACGGAGGCTTTCTTCCGCCTGATGTTCCATCTCGAAAATGGACTCGGCAATCCCGTAGAGGGCCTCTCCCGCATCTGTCAGGACCATCTTCTTCCCGAAGCGGTTGAATAGTCTGATATCGTAATGCTCCTGGAGGCGCTGGATTCCCTTTGTAACGGCGGGCTGGGTGATGCACAGGACATCGGCGGCGGCGCTCAGGCTTCCGTGTTTGGCGGCCAGGTAGAAGATCTTCAGTTGATTGAGGTTCATTACTTATTCTTATTGATAATGTAATATTTATTAATTTGACACAGTCTATGTTTCTCTTTAATCATTTGTCAAGCGGTGTTAATGACATATTTTTCATCCCCGATCGGGGATGAGCGGCGACGGTGAATTCCGGAAGATTTCCGGTCGCGGTTGTTTTTTATTGACAGATTGCGCAAAGGGATTTTATATTTATTAGTTACGTTTTCCGCCCGCCCCTCGGGGATATACAGGGGCCGGGGAAGGGTATGGATAAGGAATAACGCAATCGGACCGACTTGATCATGGCAAGAAGGGGAACGGCAAATGGGCAATGGCATACTGAAGAGAAAAATCGGGATCGAGAAGCAGGTGGATGATTTTCTGGATCGCTTGAGCGAGGCGGGATTGCTGTGCAGGAACGGGCTCGACGCCTACCTGAAAGAGAACATGGAGGCATTTGCCACCTCCCTGACATGCATCCGCAATACCGAGCATCGCGGGGACGACCTGCGGCGTTCCATCGAACAGGATATCTACACCAAGACCCTGATCCCGGAATCCCGGGGGGACGTGATGGAGCTGCTCGAGGACATGGACGCCCTGCTCGACCGCTTTACAGGGCTGATCTGGCAGTTCGAGATCGAACGCCCCGACATCTGCGCCGAATTCCATGAATCTTTCAGGGAACTGCTGCAATATTCGGTCGAAGCAGTAGAGGCGACTGTCCGTTCCTGCCGCGCCTTCTTCAAGGACATCCATACGGTGGCCGACCATATTCACAAGGTCTCCTTCTGGGAGAAGGAGTCGGACAAGGTGTCCACAAGACTCCAAAGGGCGATCTTCGGTCACGGGAACCTCCATCTGAGCCACAAGATGCATCTCCGTTTCTTTGCGAAGCAGGTCGACCGGATTGCCGACGAGGCCGAGGATGTCGCCGACCGGCTCAATATCTACGTCATCAAACGTATGCTGTAGGAGTCGAAGATGTTTGCCTTTTTTCTGAGCAGCGGGCTTTTCCTCGGCTGGTCGCTGGGGGCCAATGACGCGGCGAACGTGTTCGGAACCGCCGTCGGTACCCGGATGATCAGTTTCCGAAAGGCCGCCGTCTACTGCGGCATCTTCGTCATCCTCGGGGCGGTCATAAGCGGCGCCGGCGCCGCGAGGACCCTGGGCGAACTCGGCTCCGTAAACGCCATCGCCGGCGCCTTCGTCGTGGCGCTGGCGGCTGCCATTACCGTCTACGGGCTGACCTACCTCGGCTATCCCGTCTCCACGACCCAGGCCATCGTCGGGGCGATCATCGGCTGGAGCCTGTTTGCAGGGGCCCTCATCGATTACGTCGCCCTCGAAAAGATTGTCCTGAGCTGGGTCATCAGTCCGGTGCTCGCAGGGATATTCTCCGCGCTCCTCTACATGCTGATCGCTTATTCGACCAGGCATGCGAAGATAAACATGTTCAACCTCGATTCCCTCACCAGGTCGGGTCTGCTGATTGCGGGCGTCGCCGGCGCCTATGCGCTGGGGGCCAACAACATCGCCAACGTGGTCGGAATCTTTGTCCCCATTTCACCTTTTGCGGACCTTTCCATCCTGGGCGTTTTCAGATTCAGCGGGGCGCAGCAGCTCTTTTTCATCGGCGCGGCGGCCATTGCCATAGGGACGTTCACCTACGGCAAGCGGGTCATGCTGACCGTGGGGCAGGGGATTACGGAGATGTCTCCCGTCGCGGCGCTGGTGGCCGTCCTGGCCAATGCGCTGGTGCTGTTTCTTTTCGCCTCGCAGGACCTGGAGAGATTTCTGCTGAGCATTGGTCTGCCCGCCTTCCCTCTGGTCCCCGTTTCCAGCTCGCAGGCGATCGTGGGTTCGGTGATCGGCATAGGACTGGTCAAGGGAGGGAGAGGCATCCGGTGGCGGGTGCTGGGGGAGATCGCCGGGGCCTGGGTGGTGACGCCGCTGGCCGCCATCCTGATCAGCTTCATCTCCCTTTTCTTCCTGCAGAATGTGTTTCAGCAGAAGACCTACATCCCCGTCAAATATCAGGTGACGGAGGAAGCGGAGCAGAGGGTCCGGGCGGCGGGCATAAGAACGACCCCGTTGGGGGACATGATAGAACAGACCTATCTCTCGGCAGCCGAGTTCCGGAAGGCCCTTTCTCAACGACTGAAACTGGATTCCAAGGATATGAGTCTGGTAATGTCGGCGGCCAAGATCGACCATATGGTGGTGACGCTGCAGGCGGTCAACCGGATCAGCGACCGGGCGATCACCGACGGGCAGAAGAAGGCGGTTCAGACACTATGGGGGAAGCACTTCACGCACCGCTGGCAGTTAGAGAAGGCCCTGGCCGATCTGTCCCCGGAATGGCGGATGAAGCCGGGCGACAAGGACCGGAATGTGGAGTTGCGAAGGGAGCTTGACTACATCCACCGCCTCATCCGCGCAAATATGCAATAAAAATGAGGTTTTGGAAAGGTTTTTACAAGGCCGTCAATTTTAGCCTTGACTTGATTGCCTGCTGCGTATAGGAGGATCACATCCTTAATATCATGGAGGTAGATGCATGAGTGTAGAAGTAAAAGCCCCGATGCCGGGCAAAATACTGGAGATTCTGGTCAATGTCGGCGATGAGGTCAACGAAGACGACGAGCTCATCCTGCTTGAGGCCATGAAGATGGAAAATCCAATCTACGCCCCCGCCGGCGGGACTGTCAAGGAGATCAAGATCAAAGCCAATGATAGCGTTGAGACGGGACAGCTCATGATGGTCATCGAGTAGGCGCCGGTTTCAGTTTTCCTTGTCGATCTCGTTGAGACACGCCTCGATGATGTTCAGCGCCCGGTCCATTTCCTCCCGGCTGATGGTCAGGGCCGGCGTCAGGGTGAGGATGTTCCCCATCGCGAGCTTGAAACTAAGCCCCCGGCTGAGGGCGGCCAGGGGGAAGACGCCCCCGCCCAGCCCCTTCCCGATGACCAGCATGTCCGGGACGACGTCAAAATTCTCACAGGTGAACATCCGCCCGGTCCGGCCCAGGGCATGGGGAATCTCGTCAAAGATGAGCATCGCCCCGTGGCGGTCGCAGGCCTTCCGGATGATCCGCCAGTAGTCGGGTTTCGGGATGTAGGGGGTGCTCCGGATCGGTTCGGCGATGACCGCGGCGATGTCCCCCTCCTTTTCGAGAACATACTCCACGTACCGGGCGCACATCATATCGCAGCCGCCACGGCTGCGACACTCATAGATGCAGCGGTATTCATCGGGAGGCGGTACATGTTCCGTGCCGGGCAGGAGCGGTCCGATATCCTGACGGAAGATCGCCTCGCCGCCGATGGAGATGGCGTCCAGAGAGGCTCCGTCAGCAGTGACCTCGTTTCCGGATTAAGATTTTCATCCTGCCACTTCTTCCACCGCGGGGAGATATTGATGTCGCCTTCCGATCTGTGAAGCTTCTGCATGCGGCATCTCCTCCAACCGGAATCGATTTAAATTACTGCATGCGGCCCGTAAATATTACGGCCAAGTCAATTCTTCTTTTGTTATGGTATAAATCACTTTTTCCCCTTGATCGTGACCATGCACAAGAGAATAATTGCGCGACCCAGTCAATGAAGAGCAGCGATACTGGTAGAATCTTGGGTCCAGCAGCCATCTTGTCTATCTTCATGATCCGTTCAGAAAGGCTGAAAGGGGGAGGCGAGAGAGGAAAGCAGCGATTGATCAACAAATTTCGGCAAACAGATCGTAATCATCGGCGTCGGTGATCCGGCAGTCGACCAGGTCGCCCGTTTTCGGGATCCCCCCCTTCAGGTGGGTGAGCCCGTCGATCTCCGGGGCCTGGTGCCGGCACCTCCCGAAATGCGTGTAACCGGCGAGGTCGCCGTTACCCTCGACGAGGACTTCCTGCCGCGTTCCGATCAAGGTATTGTTTATTTCCCTGGAGATCCGGGCCTGTTCCTCCATCAGGACGCCGCGGCGCCGCTCCTTTTCTCTTTCGGAGATGCGCGACGAGAGGGCGTAAGCCGCAGTCCCTTCCTCGCGGGAGTAGGTAAAGACACCCAGATGGTCAAAGCGGATTTCGCGGATGAAGGAGAGGAGGTTTTCGAATCTCCGGGAGGTTTCTCCCGGAAAGCCCACGATGAGGGAGGACCTGAGGGCGACGCCGGGGATGATCTGGCGGGCCTTGTCGATGACATCCCGGATCAGCCGACGGTCCCCCTGCCGGTGCATCGCCCTGAGGACGGCGTCGTCGCTGTGCTGGATGGGGATGTCCAGGTAGCGACAGACCTTCTCTTCCCCCGCTATCGTCTCAAGCAGTTCTTCCGTCAGATGGGCCGGATAGGCATAGAGGATGCGGACCCAGGAAATGCCGGCGACGCCGACCAGCTCCTGGAGCAGGCGGCTCAGTGTCGGTTTTCCCTTCAGGTCGCGCCCGTAGACAGTCGTATCCTGGGCGGTCAGGATGAGCTCGCGCACGCCCCGGGCGGCGAGGATCTCCGCCTCCACCACGATGTCTTCGATTGTCCGGCTGCGGGTCTCCCCGCGGATGGCGGGGATCGCGCAGTAGGAACAGCGGTTGGAGCAGCCGTCGGCTATCTTCAGGTAGGCGCTGCCGGTCGGCGTCGATATCAGGCGCCGGTGGCCGGCGCTCATCAGGAATGTCGGCTTGCCGACGACCGAGCGCAAAGGGGGCTGATTGGCAGGGCTCTCAATGCGGCGGCGTCCCGGCGGAGAGGATCCAAGCAGGTTGTCCAGATGCCTGCCGACATTGGGTATCTCGGCGATGCCGAGAAAGAGATCCACTTCCGGCAACGCCCCTTCCAGGTCCTTTTCGTAACGCTGGGGGAGACATCCGGTCACTACCAGATGGGTGCAGGCCCCCCCGCCGTCCCGTTTCCAGGCCGCCATGCGGAGGATCTCCTCGATCGATTCCTCCTTGGCCGGGAGGATGAAGGCGCAGGTATTGATCAGGATGACGGCGGCCTCCTCCGGGCGGTCCGTGACCGCATACCCACCGTCGGCCAGGATGGCGGCCATGACCTCGGAATCGACCTGGTTCTTGGGACAGCCGAGGCTGACGATATGGACCTTTTGCTTATTCTCGTCATAAATTGCTATCATAGGGGATGCCGTCCTTTCCCGCCCGAGAGCCGGGCGCGTCATCGCGGCAGCTTATGCGCGAGCACCTTCCTGGGCTTGGCGCCGTCCGAAGCGCCGACAATGCCCTCCGCCTCCATCCGCTCGATGATCCGGGCCGCCCTGTTGTACCCGATTTTCATGTACCTCTGGACAAGGGAAATCGAGGCCTGCCCCAGGTCCGTTACGAGTTCCACGGCCTCGTCGTATTTTTCATCAAAATCCTCTTCCGGCTTGTCCTCATCGGCCGTCTTGGGTTCGTACTCGGCGATCGATTCGTCGTAGGCCGGCTTCCCCTGTTTTTTCACGAAATCGACGATCCGTTCGATCTCCCTGTCGGAGACGTAGGCGCCGTGGATCCTCGTCAGCGCCGAAGAGCCCGGAGGGATGAAGAGCATGTCCCCGTCCCCCAGCAGCTTTTCCGCGCCGAGCTGATCGAGGATCGTCCGGGAGTCCACCTTGGAGGAAACCTTGAAGGAAATCCGGGTGGGGAAGTTGGCCTTGATGATTCCCGTGATGACGTCCACCGAGGGCCGCTGCGTCGCCAGGATCAGATGAATTCCCGCGGCCCTTGCCATCTGGGCCAGGCGGGCCAGCGATTCCTCCACGTTCCTCTGGGCGACCATCATCAGATCGGCCAGTTCGTCAATGATGATGATTATGTAGGGGAGTCTGCCCGGAAGCGGCGCCTTCTTTTCCTGCCCGTCTTGGGCCCCTTGCTTTGCCCCCGGAGCTGCCGGAGATATTTCTTCGGCTGAAGCCGCCGGCTGTCCCCCCTCTTTTTTTCTATCGTCCGCCGGTTTCGCGGTCTCCGGGACAAACGGCTGCCCGTTGTGGAACTGGTTGTAGGCCTCGATGCTCTTTACCCCCACCTCGCTGATGATCCGGTAGCGGCGCTCCATTTCTTCCACCGCCCAGCGGAGGACGAGGGCCGCTTTCTTCGGATCGACGACGACCGGGTGGAGGAGGTGGGGGATCCCCTCGTAGCCGGAAAGTTCGAGCCTCTTTGTGTCGATCATGAGGAATTTGGCCTCGTCCGGCGGGATCTTGAAAAGGATGCTGCAGATCATGGCGTTGAGGGAGACGCTTTTCCCGGAGCCGGTGGTCCCGGCGATCAACAGATGGGGCATGCGGATCAGGTCCGTGATCACAGGGGCGCCCACAATGTCTTCCCCGAGGGCGATCGGCAGCCGGCAGGGTGATTCCTTGAACGCCGCGTTGTCCAGGACATTCCGCAGGCGAACCGATTCACGCTCATGGTTGGGTATTTCGATGCCGACCGCCCCCTTGCCCGGGATGGGGGCGATGATCCGGATGCTCTGAGCGCGGAGCGCCAGCGCCAGGTCATCGGAAAGGTTGGTGATTTTATTGATCTTCACCCCCGGCGCCGGCTCCAGCTCGTACATGGTGATGACCGGTCCCGGTTTTACCTCCGTCACCTTCCCCTCTACCCCGAAGTCGGAGAGTTTTTTCTCGAGAATCCGGGAATTGGCGATGAGGTTTTCCCGCTTGATCCGGGTATCCTTCCGCTCCACGTGGTCAAGCAGGGTCAGCGGCGGGAGCTGAAATTTTCCGCTCACCCGGCTTGCGAAATCAAAACGGGTCTGTTCCGCTTTTTTGAGCTTTTCTTTGAGGCTCTCCTGCCTTTCTTCCGGGACGGTTGGGGCGGGGATGGCGGTCTGTCTGGTAACGGCGGGGGCCTCCCGCTTTCCCCCGAGTCTCTCCCGGCAGTTTCCGAGGAACGATTTTCCCAGCCTTGCCGCCGCCGCCGCCATAGCGGCCGCTCTCGCGGCGAAGCGAACGACAGAGAAATCGAACATGATCATCAGCGCGATGACCAAAACCAGGGTAAGGGCGATCAGGGACCCTGCCAGGCGCAGATAGGCGTTGAGGATCCCCGCCGCGGCCGTTCCCAGCAGGCCGCCCGTGTCAAGAAGGCTGCCGTAGATCTCCACATTTCCGATGAGCAGGGCAAAGAAAGAGGAGGTGGCGAAGACAAGACCGCCCATGCCGACCGCGGCGGCGGCTCCGATCCTGAACTGGGGATCGCGGAAGTACCTAAGGGCAACGACCAGCAGCATCGCCGGCAGCCAGAGGATGCCGATTCCCGTCAGCCGGATCAGGGTGTCGGCGGTGTATGAGCCGACGGCGCCGGTCCAGTTGTGAAGCGGCGCGTTTTCCGGGACAAAACGGGTGAAGGAAGGATCGTCAGGATGATACGAGAACAGAGCGAGAAGGAGGAAAAGGGCGAGGGCAAGGCAGCTCACTCCCGCGATTTCTGCGGCTCGTTTGCCAAAAGGGTGCTTTTCATTCATGACGGACCCGTAAAACCGGTTGATTCCGGCTTCCCCTTCCCTTTTTCACGGTTGCAGGCCCAAGACGATCAGCGCCGCAGTCCCGGCAAACCAGCAATAATAGGCAAAGACGCCGAGACCGGTTCTGCCGATCATCGCGAAGAGAATCTTTAGGGCCAAAAATCCGGTGACGGCGGCCGACAGGAAACCGGCGCCCAGGATTGGCAAATCGCCGGGAGGGAGATGCGTCAGGTCGGCCGTTTTCAGGATGACGGCGCCGGCGATCGCGGGAACGGACAACAGGAAGGAAAACCTTGCCGCGGTTTCCCGCTTCAGTCCCCGGAAGATCCCAAAAGCGATTGTCGAACCGGAGCGCGAAATACCCGGGATGAGAGCCGCGGCCTGCACCAGGCCGAGGATGATCCCGTCCGTCAGGTTCATGTCGCTCTTGTTCCTGTCTGTCTTTTTAATCCTGTCGGACAGAAAAAGCAACAGACCCGTGACGAGAAGCATGAAGGCCGTCTTCTCCGGGGATTGAAAAAGGCCCTCTATCCTTTCCTTGAACAGGATGCCGATCGTGCCGGTCACCGCCGTGGCTACGACGATAAGGAGCACGATCCGCCGGTTGGTCTTCCTCTCCTCCCCGTCGGCAATCGCGGGGCCGGACGGCCATTGGGCCGGCATCAGGGAGGTGAAAAGGCCGGCGATGTCCCTCCGCAGGAAGAAAACAATGCCGACGAGCGTCCCCAGATGCAGGATGACGTCGAAGAAAACTCCAGGCTCCGTGAATCCTCGGATCAAGGCGGGGATAATAACCAGATGGGCTGAACTGCTTACCGGAAGCGGTTCCGTGAACCCCTGGATGACGCCCAGTATGACGGCTTCCATAAGAGTCACAGGGCCTTCATCCCCCTAACGGCTGCCTCGGGCTCCGCAGCGGGGTTTCCCCCGCTTTCAAAGTTTCTGATGATGACGCCGCGAACCCGCTCGATGAGTTCGCCGCGGGTTTCAATGGTGTAGCCGCTCACATCCACCGGCCGGTCGATGATCATCGTGATCCTGCCCGGCCTGACTTTCAGGGTCCGCTTGGGCATGATCTCGTGGGCCCCGATGATGGAGATCGGCACGATGGGGACCCCGGCCTTGATGGCCAGATGGAACATGCCCTGCTTGAACGGCTTGATCGTTCCATCTTTGCTGCGGGTTCCCTCCGGAAAGGTGCAGACCGATTTGCCCTCCCGGATCTTCCGGGCCGCTTCGTCCAGGCTTTTCATGGCCTTTTCGTGATTCTGCCGGTCGATCTCGATGTAACCGGCGTTTCTCATGGCCTTGCTGAAGACGGGGATCTTGAAAAGCTCCTTCTTCACGATCCAGCGGAACTGGCCGGGGATGTGGGCCAGAACGATGAGGATGTCGAAATCGCTCTGGTGATTGGCCATGAAAATCTGCGGCCTGTCCTTAAGGACGTTTTCCCCGCCAATCACCGTGACCCTGGTCCTGGTCAGCCAGAGGAGCATCCGCGCCCAGATGTTGGCGATCCTGTGCACCTTGTTCTCGCCGGGCGAAACGAGCGGGAAAAGGGAGGCGCATATCGATATGAAGGCCGTAACGGCAACGGCGATCAGGACAAGAAGCAGGGAACGAATCATGGTCAAGTCCTTAATAGTAGCAGCGAACGGCGGTCAGTAACCCGCGCGGATAACGTCTATTTTCTACTTGATTGACTCCCCGAAGTCAATAAGCAATGTTTCCGCCTTCGCCTGACGGTCCCGAGAAAAGGATTGACAAACACCACCTGTGATAATAACATAACGCGCCATGAAATATGGTTTTTCTCCCTTAGGAGGGATTGCGGGTTTCTTATGAAGCGGGTCATTAGTAAAAAAAGGGCGTTAGCGATCATTGAAAACTTTTCCCGGGCCAGCGTCCTGGTCGTCGGGGACATCATGGCGGATCATTTCATCTGGGGCCGGGTTTCGCGGATCTCCCCCGAAGCGCCAGTCCCCGTGGTTGAGGTCCGCAACGACAGCTTCATGCTCGGCGGCTGCGCCAATGTCCTGAACAATATTTTTGCCATGGGCGGCCGGGTGTATTTGACCGGCGTGATCGGTTCCGATGAGACGGGTAGAAGACTGCTGGCCGAGGTCCGCGGCCGGGGCGTCGATACCGGTGGAATGGTCGTGGAAGAAGGGCGCCCAACGACGCTCAAGACAAGGATTGTGGCGCACGGCCAGCAGGTGGTCCGTTTCGATCTCGAGGATCGCAAGGCGGTGCAGGCGAAAAGCATCCGCAAGATCCTCTCCTACATCCGGTCGGTTCGGGACGACCTGGGGGCCCTGGTGATTTCGGATTACAACAAAGGCGTGGTGACCGGACCTCTTCTAAAAGGGATACTCAAAGAGATCGCCGGCCGTCCGATCGTCACCTGCGTGGATCCGAAACAGAAGGATTTTTCCCTCTATCAGGGTTTCGATATCATCACCCCCAACCATCACGAGGCCGGAAGCGCCGCGGGGGAAGAGATGCAAAATGGCCGCGATCACGTGCGGGTCGGCATGAAATTGATGGAAAAATATGATTTCAAGGCCATTCTGATCACACGGGGGGAGGAGGGACTGAGCCTTTTCGAGAAGGACGGCCGGATCAGGCACTCTGCGTTTACGACCGAGGCGCGGGAGGTCTTTGATGTGACAGGCGCCGGCGACACGGTCATCGGCGTCTATGCCCTCTGCATGGCTGCGGGGGCCTCTTTCCGGGAAGCGGCCTATATCGCCAACCACGCCGCTGGCATCGTGGTGGGCAAGGTGGGTACGGCGACCGCGACACGGGAAGAGCTTAAAAGGGTTCTATGAGCGATCTGCAACCGGCAGAGGCCGTCAAGCTGATTGCCAGTCTCTTTTCCGGGGAAGGGCGCCTGCTCGGCGACGCTCTGAACGCCCTGTCGGAAAGGTACGGAAGGGCCGATTTCATCAGCGCCCCGACGCCTTTCGCTTATACGGACTATTATGCAAAGGAATTCGGCGGTTCTCTCGTCCGCCGTTTTGCCGCCTTTGAGAGGCTCATCCGGCCCGAGTCGCTGCCGGATGTAAAAAAGTGGACGAACGGCCTGGAGGGCAGGCTTTCGGCAGAGGGGAAAAGAAGGGTCAACATCGACCCGGGCTACCTTGCCAAGGCCCATCTGATCCTGGCCACTGGCAAGGGCTACACCCATCGGCCCTATCTCAGGGAAGGGATTTACGCCGATCTGACCCTGGTCTACCGGGACAGATCGTTTCACCCCCTTCCGTGGACATATCCCGATTACGCCGGCGGGGAAGCGATCGCCATGCTCCTGCGGATCCGGGAAAAGTATCTGCTGCAGCTCAAGGGCGAGGCTGCAGGCAACGGTTCGCCGGAAGCGATTGACCCGGTTGCGGGAAAAATAACGCTTTCGTAAAAAGTCGTAAAAGCCCTCAATTTAGGACGGCTTCGTAAAAAGGCCGCAGGCAAGGCGCGCGAGTCATGAGGAATGAGGCGTACTTTGGCGTACGCCGCAATGACGAAGGATGAAGCGCAACGCAGCATCCGGACTTTTTACGAAGCCGTCAGAAATGATTTTCGATAAGGAGCGATGATGATCAGTAGCATGACCGGTTACGGCAAGGCGGAACGCGTCCTGGCGGGCAGAAAATTCGTGGTCGAGATGAAATCGGTCAACCATCGCTATCTCGAGGTTTCCCTGCGTCTTCCCGGGCTGCTGCTTCCCCTGGAGGCCGAGGTCAAAAAAAGGATCGGGGAACAGTTTTCCCGGGGCAGGATCGAGGCGACCATCCGGGTCGATATGGAAGGGAACGCGGAGGGCGGCAGCCGATTTTCCCTGAACCTGCCGCTGATCCGCAATTACCATGCCCTTCTCGGCCAGATGAAGAAGGAGTTGGGACTTGAGGATGAGATCAACCTGTCGGTGATGGCCGGTTTCCGGGAAGCCTTTGTTCCCGCGGAAACGCTTCAGGAACCGGGGACGCTCTTGGAAGGCCTGTCACCGGTTCTCGCTGAGGCGATCGGGATGCTCAAGGAGATGAGGCAGAGGGAAGGGGAAAGCCTGAAGCGGGACCTGGGGGAGCGTCTGACTCTAATTGCCGGTTTTTTGGAACGGATTGCCGGCAGGGCGCCGCAGGTGGTTCTGGAATATCAGAGGCGGCTCGGCGAGCGGGTCCGGGAACTGACGGGCGGTATGGCGATCGACGAGGCCCGGCTGCTTCAGGAGGTCGCCATCATGGCCGACAGGAGCGACATCACGGAAGAGATCGTCCGTTTCCGCAGCCATATGGAGCAGTTCGCCGGCCTGCTGACGGGCGGAGACGCCGCCGGCAGGAAGATCGACTTCCTAATCCAGGAGATGGGGCGGGAGATCAATACCATCGGTTCCAAGAGCGGCGATGCGGAGATAGCGCGGTATGTCATCGAGATCAAAAGCGAGCTGGCGAAATTGAGGGAGCAGGTGCAGAATATTGAGTGAGATCCGAGTGGAGGGACATACGGGTTTACTGATGATCATCTCTGCGCCTTCCGGTGCGGGAAAGACGTCGATCTGCCGGAAGATCATGCAAATGTTTCCCAATCTCCATTTTTCGGTCTCCCATACCACCCGGCCGCCTCGTCCCGGCGAGGTGGACGGCAAGGATTACGTCTTCCTTTCGGAAGCGGAGTTCCGGGAGAGGATCGCCCGGGGAGAGTTTGTCGAATGGGTTGAGAATTACGGTCAGCTCTACGGCACATCGAAAAAGACGATGGACGCCTTTCTGGAGCAGGGGTATGATCTGCTCCTGGATCTCGAACCGCGCGGGGCGAGGACCATCCGTGAACAATATCCGCGCGGCGTCTTCATCTTCATCCTGCCCCCTTCTCTTTCGGAATTGAAGGCCAGACTGGCGAAAAGGGGGGAAAGCGACGCCGTCATGGAGAACCGCCTCCGGACATCCCTGGATGAAATCAAGGAGGCCCTGTGGTACGATTACATTATTTTTAATGAAAGACTCGGTGAGGCCGTTGACCGTTTCCGGGCGGTCTATATCGCTGAAAAATCACGACGGACCCGTTGTATGGAAAGGATCGAGTCGTTTTTTCAATAGGTGCGGGCGATGCCCTGCCCGCTGTCGAAATCGGAAAAGGAAAACCGGCCGGACAGGATGGCCGATGCCGGACGACCGGTGAGAGAATGACTTATTTGGAGGTTAATATCGTATGGCCAGAATTACAGTGGAAGATTCTTTGCAGATGGCAAAAAACCGCTTTGCCTTGGTTTTACTGACTGCTCAGCGAACGCGGCAGCTCCTGAAAGGGTCCAAGCCGCTGACGGATCCGAGAAACAACCGGGAGATCGTGATCGCCCTGAGAGAGATTGCGGCGGGAAAGGTCGGTTATGCGCATCCCGACGCCCTGAAGGGGGTCAAGGCGAATTTCATATCCATACCGGACGACACCGAGTTTAGCGGCGATGATGAATACAGCGAATAACTCTCCGCGGGAAAGGTTGATTTTTGCCCTTGACGTAGGCGGCGGGCTGGATGAGGCCCTTTCCTGGGTGGATCGCCTGTGGGATCGCGTCGGTCTGTTCAAGGTGGGGAAAGAGGTGTTTGTCCGGCACGGCCCCGAGATCGTCAGGCAGATTCATGCCCGCGGCGGGAAGGTCTTCCTGGATCTGAAATTTCACGACATACCCAATACCGTTGTTAAGGCGGCGGAAGCGGCCGCCGAGCTCGGGGTGGCTATGTTCAACCTTCACGCCCTCGGCGGAAGGCGGATGATGGCCGAGACGGTCGCCGCGGTACAGCGGTTTGCCGAGAAGCGCGGAACCCCAGCGCCGATTGTGCTGGCCGTTACCGTGCTGACCAGCCTGAATGACGACGACCTGAAAATTATGGGGTTCTGCCGCGGAACGGCCGAGACGGCGCTCCATCTCGCGCGTCTTGCCCAGGATTCGGGCGTGCCGGGGGTTGTGGCCTCGGCCGAGGATGCTGCCGCCATCCGCAAGGCCTGCGGCAGTTCATTCCTGATCGTGACCCCCGGAATCCGCGGGACGAAGGAGGTGGCGGGCGACGACCAGAAGCGGATCGTGACGCCAGGCGAAGCGGTGAGTCGGGGCGCCGACTACCTTGTGTTGGGGAGGCCGATCCGGCAGGCCGCGGACCCTGCGCACGAGGCGGATGAGATAGTGAAGGAGATTGTCAGGGGACTTGCGTCAAGGGCCGGGGGCTGACATCTGCCGCGGCAGATGTTTTCGGGGGCGGCCGTGATTTGACGAGGGATCTTATGCAGGTGATCTACGGCATCAACCCGCTGCTGGAGGTATTGCTTTCCCATCCGGCGATGCTGGAGAAAATTGTCGTCGCCCAGGGGAGGGGAGGAGAGGCGGTGCGGAAGATCCTGGACCTTGCCGCGAAACACGGGGTTCCCGTGGAATTCGGCGGGAGGGAGCGTGTGGAAGCGCTGGCCCCCCGCCGGGTCCATCAGGGGATTGCGGGACTCTGCCGGGAACATGCCTACGCCACCGTGGATGATGTCATTGCCAATCGTCACAGCGCATCCAAGTACAATTTGGTCGTCCTGCTGGATGGCGTCACCGACCCTCAGAATCTCGGTTCGATCGTCAGGACCGCCCACTGCTGCGGGGCGAACGGGATCATCATCCCGGAAAACAGGGCCGCCTCTGTGACCGCTTCCGCAGCCAAGGCATCCGCGGGCGCGGTTGCACATATGCCCACGGCGATGGTGGTCAATCTGGTCCGGGCCATCGAATATCTGAAAGAGAGGGGATTTTGGATCTACGGCGCCGATGCGGCTGCCAAGACCGATATCCATGAGCCCGACTATAAAGGGCATATCGCCCTGGTCATGGGAAGCGAGGGCCGGGGCATTCGGCCTCTGATCCGCAAGAAGTGCGATTTCCTGATTGGCATTCCCATGCGGGGACAGGTTGCTTCCCTGAATGTCTCGGTTGCGACGGGCGTCATCCTTTATGAGATTCTCAGAAAGTGGGGGAAAGGATCTTAATTATGCCGATATTCATCTGGAGCGCGGAAACGAGAAAAGGCGAAACCAAAAAAGGCGAGCTCGACTCCGCCGATGTGGCGGCAGTTAGGGCCCAGTTGCGCCGGCAGGGATACAAATCGATCAGCGTCAAGGCGAAACCGAAGGACCTCCTCGAATATCTGCCTTTCTTGCGACAGAAGGTCGCGGAGAAGGATGTGGTTGTTTTTGCCCGGGTCTTCGCCACCATGATCAATGCGGGCCTTCCCCTTATCCAGTGCCTCGAGCTCTTAGGAAAGCAGGAACAGAACAAGACCTTTGCCAAGGTGATCGGGGCCATCAAGGAGGACATCGAGGGCGGCTCCACGCTCACCGACGCCCTCAGGAAATATCCGGATATTTTTGACGATCTCTTCGTTAACCTGGTGGCGGCGGGGGAGAGCGGCGGCATCCTGGACGTGATTCTCCAGCGCCTGTCGGGCTATATGGAGAAGGCCATGAAGCTCAAAAGCAAGGTGAAGGGGGCCATGACCTATCCGGCCAGTGTTCTTGTCATCTCCATCGGCGTTGTGGCCGTCCTGTTGCTGAAAGTGATTCCGGTCTTCCAGAAGATGTTTGAAGGGATGGGCTCCGCCCTGCCCGGTCCGACGCAATTTCTGGTGGATGCCAGTCAGTTCGCCCAGGATTACTTTTTCTATATGGCAATAGGCTTGGTCGCGCTCTTCTTCGGGTTTAAAAGGTATTACAGGACCGAGCAGGGGACGCTCCTTATCGATGCTCTCGTGCTGAAAGCGCCGGTGTTCGGGCCTCTGCTGAAGAAGGTGGCCGTGGCCAAGTTCACCAGGACCCTCTCCACGATGATGTCGAGCGGCGTGCCGATCATGGAAGGGCTCGGGATCGTCAGCAGGACCTCGGGGAACAAGATCATCGAAATCGCCCTCATGAAAACGAGACAGAGCATCAGCGAGGGGAGAACGATCGCGGAGCCGCTGATGGAAACGGACATCTTCCCGTCGATGGTGGTGCAGATGATCGCCGTCGGCGAGGCGACCGGCGCCCTGGATACGATGCTCACCAAGATCGCCGATTTCTACGATGATGAAGTGGATGCGGCGGTCGGCGCCATGACGGCCCTGTTAGAGCCTTTCATGATGGTTTTTCTGGGAGGCGTGGTCGGAGGGATGATCATCGCCATGTACCTGCCCATCTTTCAGATGGCCGCGGCCGCCGGTTAATGCGGGAAGGAAATCCGGTCGGCGCGAACGGAACAGGGCGGGTCCGCGCCGGCGGCGGGGGCGGGGAAAAGGTAAAAAAATGGTCGGGATGGCGCGATTTGAACGCGCGACTCCTGCGTCCCGAACGCAGTGCCCTACCAAGCTGGGCCACATCCCGACTTGGCTCTTACTAACCAATCAGGCAGGAATTGTCCATCATTATTTTTGACGGCTTCGTAGAAAGTCCGGATGCCGGGCTGAAAGTCCGGTTTGTGATTTTTTTGCAGGCATGCTAAAGTAACATCAATATAATTTTCAGGAGAGAGATGGTGATCATCTACGATCTGCGGTGCCGGAACGCCCATAAATTCGAGGGGTGGTTCAAGGATAGGGGCGCCTTCGAACAACAGAAGACGGAGAGGCTCATTGCGTGTCCGGTATGCGGGGAGGCCGATGTGACACTGGTCCCCTCTTCCGTGGCGATCAGGGGGAGGGACGCCCGTTCGGCTTCGGAAAAACAGAAGACAGAGGTGTCGCCTCTCAAGGTCCTCAGGGAATTTCAGGAATATATTAACAAACATTTTGATGATGTAGGGGGAAGGTTCGCGGAAGTCGCCCTGCGGATTCATCATGGGGAGGAAGAGAGGAAAAATATCAGAGGAACCACGACCTCAAGCGAAGAAGAAACGTTGCTGGAAGAGGGCGTACAGTTCATAAAGATTCCCCTGCCGAAGTTTGACGGTTAGCGTTATCCGCTGTCTGCATCCTCCTCACGTCCGGCAGGAGGAAGCGGTGATGGCTGTCTTCTCTGCCGCGTTCTTCGGTAAAGATTCCAACCAATGCCCCGTTGCGGGTCATAAAAAATATCTTGACAAACACAAATATAAAAATTAGTGTTCCCCGTTCGTTTGGTTCGTTATTTCCCCTTCCGGGGTGGCGACGACGGGTATATCCGGATAATTATTGTAATATTCAATTGTTGTAGTTGCTGGCGTAGCTCAATTGGTAGAGCAGCTGATTTGTAATCAGCAGGTTGCGGGTTCGAGTCCCATCGCCAGCTCCAGTAGAAGTTATCGTCATATGGAGGGGTTCCCGAGCGGTCAAAGGGAGCAGACTGTAAATCTGCCGGCGAAGCCTACGGAGGTTCAAATCCTCCCCCCTCCACCAGTTTGCCGGCGCCAGACGATCGGGAGACCGGTGAGGTGTCCTCTATTATAAGCGGGAGTAGCTCAGTGGCTAGAGCGTCAGCCTTCCAAGCTGAGGGTCGCGGGTTCGAATCCCGTTTCCCGCTCCAGATTTTATGCTTTGGATACTTAGTATAGCGTTTCGTGATTACGGTGACGTTCCATTTTTAGCCGATCCTGCGATGATTAACAATGCTGATTCGCAAAATACGTAACCGAACTTATGAAACGGAGTACTTAGAGTCGGCTAAAGAGACAACCGGCCCACGTAGCTCAGTCGGTAGAGCACATCCTTGGTAAGGATGAGGTCACCAGTTCAATCCTGGTCGTGGGCTCCATTGATGTAAGGTGGGTTTGTCATGAGAAATATCATTACCTTGGCTTGTACTGACTGCAAACAGCGGAACTATACAACGACCAAGAATAAAAGGACCATGCAGAATCGGCTGGAGATGAAAAAATACTGCAAGTTCTGCAGGTCTCATAAGATGCACCGGGAAACAAAGTAACCGCGAGGCAAGAGGTGCTGCCGTGATCGACCGGACAGGCCAGTAGCTCTAATGGCTAGAGCGCCGGACTCCAAATCCGGATGTTGGGGGTTCGAGTCCCTCCTGGCCTGCCAGTTTTGATATCTGTTGCGGGAAGCGCGGTTTCTCCGACAGGCCGGCAAGGCCCCGGATCGGGGCGGCTGCACGGCGGATTTCCGGGGCGGGGCAAAGCGCGGACAGGGTGCGGAAGGTTTTTGCGAGGCCTGATGGGAGGCGCTTAGGGGTTTCGGGATGGAGAGGGTAACGGTTGTTGCGGAGAAAGTGAAGCAATTTCTGGCGGGCTCTAAAGTGGAACTGAAAAAGGTGACATGGCCGACGCCCAAGCAGACTCTTGCCTCCACATCGGTCGTCATCATCGTGGTGATCATTGTGTCTTTATTCCTGGGAATTGTTGATTTCGGTCTGGTGAAGATCGTCAAGCTGGTTCTGGGTTAAATGAGATGGCTTTCAGGTGGTACGTCGTTCATACGTATTCGGGTTTTGAAAATCGGGTAAAGCTTTCGCTCCAGGAGAGGATCGAAACTGCCGGGAAACAGGCCTTTTTCTCGGATATCCTGATCCCGGAAGAGGACATTGTCGAGCTGGTTTCGGGCGAGAAAAAGACCTCGAAGCGGAAATTCTTCCCCGGCTACATCCTTGTCCGGATGGAGCTCGATGACGACACCTGGCACATCGTGAAGGATACTCCCAAGGTGACCGGCTTCATCGGCAGCAAGGACAAGCCTTCGCCGATTCCCGACAAGGATGTTGAGGTCCTCCGGACCAGGATCGATGAAGGGACTCTGAAACCCAAACCGAAGTTCAAATTCGAGGTGGGCGAGAATGTGCGGATCATTGACGGTCCCTTTACCAATTTTGACGGAATCGTCGATGAGGTGAAACCGGAGAAGGGGAAGCTGCGGGTCATTGTCAGCATCTTTGGCCGCTCAACGCCGGTGGAACTGGATTTTATCCAGGTGATACAGAATTGAGATAAGTCATAGGTCATCGGTCATATGCAAGATTGTGCGATGGCCTATGACCGGTGACTTTAAATATCGGACAAGGTGATCAGAATGGCAAAAAAGGTAATCGCAAATATCAAGCTTCAGATAAAGGCGGGCAAGGCCACCCCCTCGCCGCCTATCGGGCCCGCTCTCGGTCAGCATGGCGTGAACATTATGGAATTCTGCAAGGCGTACAACGCCATGACGCAGAGCCAGGAAGGGACGGTTATCCCGGTCGTTATCACGGTTTACGCCGACCGGTCGTTTACCTTCGTGACCAAAACCCCGCCTGCTTCCGTACTTTTGAAGCAGGCCGCAAAGATCGCCAAGGGTTCGGGTGATCCCAAACGCGAGAAGGTGGGGACAATAACGGCCAGGCAGGTCAGGGACATTGCGGAACTGAAGTACAATGATCTCAATGCCGTGGATATCGAGGGCGCGGTCAGGATCGTCGCGGGAACGGCGAGATCGATGGGAATTGAAATCACGGGCTGATGCCCCGGGGCGCTTCCGGCTAAACGCCGGGCGGCGGACTGGCAGGTTTGACGCTCTCGTAAAAAGCCATTAAAAGCCTTGAACTGGGGGCGGCGTCGTAAAAAGGCCCCTGGCCTTCGCCGGGGCAGGCTCCGGCAAGGCGCGCGAAACCCGAGGAGTGAGGCGTACTTTGGCGTACGCCGCAACGACGAGGGATGAAGCGCAACGAAGCATCCGGCTTTTTTAGGGAGCCGTCAGGTTTGAAACGTGATCATTTAAGGGAAGCCCCGTCCCGGGGTTTGGCTTCCATTTGAGGATTTGTCATGGCGAAGAGAGGGAAGAAGTATTTAGAGGCGGCAAAAAAGATAGGCGCTTCGAAGCGCTATCCGGTCCAGGAGGCGATGGAACTGGTCGTCGGGATGGCAAGGGCGAAGTTCGATGAAACAGTCGATGCCGCCATCCGACTTGGGGTGAATCCGGCGCACGCCGACCAGATGGTGCGGGGCTCCGTGGTTCTTCCCAATGGACTGGGTAAATCGGTTCGGGTGCTTGTTTTTGCCAAAGGAGAGAAGGAGAAGGAAGCCCTGGAGGCCGGCGCCGATGTGGTCGGGTCGGACGAGGTGATCGAAAAGATCAAGGGCGGCTGGCTTGAATTTGACCGGGTTATCGCCACGCCGGATATGATGGGAAGCGTAGGTAAGCTGGGGAAGATCCTCGGACCCCGCGGTCTGATGCCCAACCCGAAGGTGGGAACGGTCACCTTTGATGTGGCCAGAACCGTACAGGAGCTCAAAGCAGGCAAGGTCGAATTCCGTGTCGAAAAGGCGGGCATTGTTCATTGCCCGATCGGCAAGGTTGCCTTCGGGGCGGAAAAATTGACGGCCAATTTTCTCGCCTTGCTGGAAATGATTACCAAACTGAAACCAGCATCGAGCAAAGGGATTTATATCAGGAGCATTGCGCTCTCGTCCGTCACGGGTCCCGGGGTGAAGGTTGATCCTCTGTCCGTGCGGGGCGTTTGACTTTTCCGGCCCCGGGTGGCCGGTTGGATATTGAAAACTAGTCTGAGACAGCAGGTACAGGGTTTAATCGAGATCGCTCGGCCTGCCGAGACTGAGATTTGGCCTTTTTGGGTCATCGGAATCATCCTGTATGGTGCTCTGTTCTCTGACTTGCCAGGGGCCTTCTTCGGAAGGCGCCCGAAACGGATCGGAATGGGAGAGGAGGTTGAGAATTGGATCGGAGAATAAAAGAGCAGGTTGCTGCTGAACTCCACGAAAAACTGAAAGATTTCAAGCTGGCTGTGCTGACCGGATACATCGGCATGGACGTGGCGAAGATGACGGCGCTGCGGGTTGCCCTGCGCAAATCAAACACGGAACTGAGGGTCGTGAAAAACTCGCTGTTGACCATCGCGTCCCGCGAAACCGATTTCAGCGCGCTCGAAGGGCATTTCCGGGGTCCCCTGGCCGTCGCCATCACGCGGGGCGATGTGGTCGAGAGCACCAAGGCGCTCGTAGATTTTGCCAAGAAGAACGCCAATCTTGAGATCAAAGCCGCCATGATGAACGGCAAGTTACTCAGCCGGGAACAGCTCGCGATACTCGCCGAGCTGCCGAGCCGGGAAGTGCTGATCGGGAAGTTGCTTTCCCTGATGGTGGGGGTGCAGGCGTCTTTCGTGAATGTGTTGAGCGGCGTCCCGAGGAATCTTGTCGGGGTGCTCGATGCCTATCGGGAGAAGAAGGCTTCGGCAAACTAACAATTACATACAGGAAGGAATGGAAAAATGGCGAACGAAATGACCAAGGATGATGTGGTAAAATTCATTGAGGGGATGACGGTTCTCGAACTTTCGGAACTGGTGAAGGAACTGGAGCAGAGGTTTGGTGTGACCGCCGCCGCCCCTGCGATGGCTGCCGCCTCCGCAGGGGCGGCGCAGGCGGCGCCGGTCGAGGAAAAGACCGAGTTCGATGCGATCCTGACGGGATTCGGCGATCAGAAGATCCAGGTGATCAAGGTGGTCAGGGCGATCACGGGGCTGGGGCTCAAAGAGGCCAAGGATATGGTGGATGGTGTTCCCAAACCGATCAAAGAGGGCGTTTCCAAGGATGAGGCGGCCGACATCAAGAAGAAGATCGGAGAGGTCGGCGGCACGGTTGAGATTAAGTAGTTAAGCGTTCACAATCACAAAGATAACGGCAAGGATCAGAACCCCGTCAAACAACAGGTTGCCCGCGCTGCGTTGCGGGAAGACAGGTTGGAAGGGGTTATACTTAATGGTGAAAATTTAAAGATCGCTGACGGCTTAAAGCCGAAAGGATGCTATGGGCGAGATTAGAAAGAATTTTGGTCGCATCAGGAAGATATTGGATATCCCCAACCTGATCGATATCCAGACCGATTCCTACCGAAAATTTCTACAACAGGAGATCGATCCGGATAAGAGGGGAAACTATGGTCTGCAGGGCGCTTTTAACAGTGTCTTCCCCATTTTCGATTTCAGCGGGAAATGTTCCCTTGAATTCGTCAGTTACAAGATCAGAGAGGTCCGGTACGATATGCAGGAGTGCGTCCAGAAGGGAATGACCTATGCGGCGCCGCTGAAGATCGTGGTCCGCCTGGTCGTTTTCGATACGGACCGGAATACGGAACCGAAGCCCATCCGGGATATCAAGGAACAGGAGATCTACTTCGGGGAAATCCCCCTGATGACCGAGAACGGCACCTTTATCGTCAACGGCACGGAGAGGGTGATCGTCAGCCAGCTTCACCGTTCTCCGGGCATTTTTTTCGACCACGACAAAGGAAAGACCCTGGCGAGCGGAAAGCTGATCTATTCGGCCCGGATCATCCCGATCCGCGGATCCTGGCTTGATCTGGAATTCGATTCCAAGGACCTACTCTATGTCCGGATCGATCGCCGGCGGAAGATGCCGGTGACGATCTTGCTCAAGGCGTTGGGAAACTCGACTCCATTCATCTTGAATTACTTCTACGATATCGAAGAGGTCCTGATGGATGCGGACCGTCTCTTCATATCGGTCACGGATTCCCTCATCGGGGAAAAGGCCCCGATCGATGTCGAGACGAAGGGAGGCGAGGTCATCATCAAGAAGGGGAGAAAGATCTCCAAAGCCCATCTGAAAAGAATGGAGGAATCCGCGATTGCCAGGATACCGGTGAATGACGAGGCTGTCCTCGGCAGGATACTCTCTTCCGATGTTCTGGATCCTAAGACCGGAGAAATCCTGAAGAAGTACAATGAGGAGTTGACTGCCGAGTGTCTGCAGCTCTTCCGGGAGAGGGGGATCCCCTCGTTTCAGTTTATCCGTCTCGATGATGACAGCGAGAACGCCTCCATCCGGGAGACGCTCCTGATGGATCGGATCGAGACGGCGGCGGATGCCATCATCGAGATCTACCGGAGGCTCAGGCCGAGCAACCCGCCGACGCCGGAGACCGCCCAGAAATTCTTCGCCAGCCTGTTTTTTGAACCGGACAGCTATGATCTGTCCGATGTGGGGCGGGCGAAGATGAATTACAAGCTCCGTCTGGATGTCCCGACGAGCATGACCGTGTTGCGCAATGAGGACATCCTGGCGTCTGTCAAGTATCTGATCGATCTGAAGAACGGTTCCAGCGAGTGCAGCGTGGACGACATCGACCACTTGGGCAACCGCCGCATCCGTTCCGTAGGCGAACTTATAGAGAACCAGTACCGGATCGGCCTGGTCAGGATGGAGCGGGCTATCAAGGAGAAGATGAGCCTTCAGGACATTGAAACCATGATGCCGCACGATCTGATCAACGCCAAGCCGGTCTCGGCCGTTGTGAATGAGTTTTTCGGCAGCAGCCAGCTCTCCCAGTTCATGGATCAGACGAACCCGCTGTCGGAGATCACCCATAAGCGCAGGTTGTCGGCCCTCGGGCCGGGAGGCCTTACCCGCGAACGGGCGGGATTCGAGGTCCGCGACGTGCACCCCACCCATTACGGCCGTATCTGCCCGGTGGAAACCCCAGAAGGTCCCAATATCGGTCTGATTGTATCCCTGAGCACCTTTGCCAGGGTGAACGCCTTCGGTTTCATTGAGACCCCTTACCGCGTCGTGAACCAGGGCCGGGTCCTCAACGAGATCCGTTATCTGACGGCCATCGAAGAAGAAAACCTGATCATCGCCCAGGCCGACAGACCCTTGGACAAGAACGGGAAATTTATCGGGGGCCTCATTTCCGCCCGAAAGGGAGGCGACTTCCTCTCCGTTGTGCCGACGGAGGTCAACATGATGGATGTCTCCCCCAATCAGCTGGTCAGTGTGGCGGCGACGCTGATCCCGTTTCTCGAACATGACGACGCCAACCGCGCCCTGATGGGATCCAACATGCAGCGGCAGGCGGTGCCGCTGATGAAACCGGAGGTGCCTCTGGTGGGCACGGGAATGGAATCCGTTGTGGCCAGAGACTCCGGTGCGGTCATGGTGGCCAAGCGGTCCGGCGTTGTGGAAAGCGTGGATGCCGCGCGGATCGTCGTCAAATGCGACGCCCCCGAAAAAGAAGGTCTCGATACGGGCGTCGACATCTACAACCTGATCAAATATCAGCGGTCCAACCAGGATACCTGTTTCAACCAGAAGCCCATTGTCAGCAAGGGACAGAAGGTCAACAAGGGGGAAATCATTGCTGATGGCCCCGCCACGGACAAGGGAGAACTGGCGCTGGGAAGGAACGTGATGGTCGCCTTCATGTCCTGGGGAGGCTACAACTATGAAGATTCCATCCTGGTCAGCGAGCGGATCGTCAAGGATGATATCTATACCTCGATCCATATCGAGGAATTCGAAACCATGGCCCGGGACACCAAGCTCGGCAAGGAAGAGATCACCCGTGATATTCCGAACCTGGGCGAGGAGGCCCTGAGAAACCTCGACGACAGCGGAATCGTCCGCATGGGCGTGGCGGTGAAGCCGGGAGACATCCTGGTCGGGAAGATCACCCCCAAAGGGGAGACGCAGCTTTCGTCCGAAGAAAAGCTGCTGCGGGCCATCTTCGGGGAAAAGGCCAGCGATGTCCGCGATACGTCCCTGCGCGTTCCTCCCGGCGTGGAAGGCACGGTCATCGACGCCAAGATTTTCGCCCGGAAAGGGACGGAGCGCGACAGCCGTTCCCAGTATATCGAGGAGGAAGCCGTTTCGCTTTTATACAAGGACAGGGATGACGAAATCCGGATCATTTCCGAGGGTGTGAAAAAGCAGATCGCCGGCATGCTGACGGGAAAGGTCTCCGCCTCCAAGGTGTCCGACCCCAAGAAGAAGCGGATCCTCCTGAAGAAGGGGGAGATCATCACCGGGGAGGTTCTGGCGAGGATTCCCTTCGACCGCTGGCGGGAGATATCTCTGGCCGGCGAGGAAGAAATCGAGTCCAGAATCGGCGTCTTGTATGAGAACCTCTCCCGGAAAAAGGAGTTCGTGGATGCCTATTTTGAAGGAAAGATCGAAAAGCTAAAGGCCGGCGACGAATTGCCCCCGGGAGTGATCAAGCTGGTCAAGGTCTTCATCGCCATCAAGAGAAAACTCTCGGTCGGCGACAAAATGGCCGGCCGCCACGGCAATAAGGGCGTGCTTTCCCGTATCCTTCCCGAGGAGGATATGCCTTATTTCAAAGACGGCACGCCGGTGGACATCGTCCTGAATCCTCTCGGCGTTCCCTCGCGGATGAACGTGGGGCAGATCCTGGAGACGCACCTTGGCTGGGCGGCGAGAGGCATGGGGGAAAAGATCAACGCCCTTATGGAAAAGAATTACGGGTTGGCGCCCCTGAAAAAAGAGCTGAAGGAGGTCTACTCCTCTCCGGAATTTGAACAGTTCATAGACGGCGCCAATGAAGAAGAGATCCGGCAGTTTGTCGGCCGTCTCAAGAGGGGCATCCTGGTTGCGACGCCGGTTTTTGACGGCGCCGATGAAAGAGAGATCAAGAACATGCTCAGGGAAAGCGGTCTCCCGGAGACCGGTCAGACCGTCCTGTTCGACGGACGCACCGGGGAACCGTTCGATAAGGAAGTCACCGTGGGCATGATCTACATGCTGAAACTTCACCACCTCGTGGACAACAAGATCCATGCCCGGTCCATCGGCCCCTATTCGCTTGTAACCCAGCAGCCCCTGGGCGGCAAGGCCCAGTTCGGGGGACAGAGGCTGGGCGAGATGGAAGTCTGGGCAATGGAGGCCTACGGGGCCGCATACTCGCTGCAGGAGTTCCTGACCGTCAAGTCGGATGACGTATCCGGCAGGACAAGGATATATGAGGCGATCGTCAAAGGCGAGCACACCTCGGAACCGGGCCTGCCCGAATCGTTCAACGTCTTGGTGAAGGAACTGCAGAGCCTCTGCCTGGATGTGGAAATGATCGAAGAGAAATAACAATATGAGGAATAACAATATAGGGTCATGAGTGCAGAGTCAAAACGTTGTAACGTCCAGAGAAGCCGCACTCGGCACTCAGAACTCAGCACTCAGCACTCAGCACTCAGCACTCATTATTTAGGAGATATCATCCGTGGAAGACGTTTTTAGCTATTTTGAAAAACCGAAGGATCCCATCAGGTTCAATGCGATCAGGATGTCCATTGCCTCCCCGGAGAAGGTCCTTTCCTGGTCGAAAGGAGAGGTCAAGAAACCTGAGACGATCAACTACAGGACCTTCAAACCGGAACGGGACGGGCTTTTCTGCGCGAAAATCTTCGGACCGGTAAAGGACTATGAGTGCCTGTGCGGTCGCTACAAACGGATGAAACACCGGGGGGTCGTCTGCGAGAAATGCGGCGTAGAGGTGATCCAGTCCAAGGTCCGCCGGGAGCGGATGGGACACATCACCCTGGCGACGCCGGTCGCCCATATCTGGTTCCTCAAGAGCCTGCCCAGCCGGATCGGGAATGTTCTTGATATGACACTCAAGGAGCTGGAGAAGGTCCTCTATTTCGAGTCCTGGATCGTCCTCGATCCGAAGAACACCCCGCTGAAAAAAAGGGATCTCCTGACGGACGAGGAGTACATCGACCTGCAGGAACAGTATGGCCGGGACGCCTTCGAGGCCGGCATCGGCGCGGAGGCGGTGCGCGTCCTCCTGGAGGAGGTGGACCTTGACAAGTTAGACGATGAACTCCGTGCGGAACTCAGGGAATCCGTTTCGGAGACGAAACGAAAGAAATACATAAAGAGATTAAAGGTGGTCGAGGCCCTGCGGAAGTCGGGCAATAAGCCGGAATGGATGGTCCTGACCGTCCTTCCCGTGATCCCGCCCGATCTGCGTCCGCTGGTCCCTCTGGACGGCGGCAGATTCGCCACCTCCGACCTGAATGATCTCTACCGGAGGGTTATCAACCGGAACAACCGCCTGAAGCGACTCCAGGAGCTCAATGCCCCCGAGATCATCATCCGCAACGAGAAGCGGATGCTCCAGGAAGCGGTGGACGTCCTGTTCGACAACGGCCGGCGGGGGCGAGCCATTACTGGGACGAACAAGCGCCCGCTCCGCTCTCTCTCGGATATGCTCAAAGGAAAACAGGGCCGGTTTCGTCAGAATCTTCTTGGCAAGAGGGTTGATTATTCCGGACGTTCGGTCATCACGGTCGGTCCCGACCTGAGGCTTCACCAGTGCGGTCTCCCCAAGAAGATGGCCTTGGAGCTCTTCAAACCCTTTATCTACAGGCGTCTCCAGGAAAAGGGATATGTAACGACAGTCAAAAGCGCCAAGAAGATGGTGGAAAAAGAGACGGCCGAGGTATGGGACGCCCTCGACGATGTGGTCCGCGAATACCCCGTCATGCTGAACCGGGCGCCGACCCTCCACCGGTTAGGTTTGCAGGCATTCGAGCCGATCCTGATCGAGGGAAAGGCCATCCAGCTGCATCCGCTGGTCTGTACGGCTTTCAACGCCGATTTTGACGGCGATCAGATGGCCGTTCATGTGCCCCTGTCGATCGAGGCGCAGACGGAAGCCAGGGTCCTGATGATGTCGACCAACAATATCCTTTCCCCGGCAAACGGGATGCCCGTCATCATTCCCAGCCAGGATATCGTCCTGGGGATCTACTACCTGACGAGATCCAAAAGCGGCGCGAAGGGCGAAGGGATGGTCTTTTCCGACCCCGGGGAGGTCCGGTCCGCGCTGGATGCCCAGGCAGTGGACCTGCACGCCAAAATCAGGGTCCGCATCGACGGGGAACTCAAAGAGACCACCGTGGGCCGGATCGTGCTGTATGAAATCGTTCCCGGGGCGATCTCTTTCGATTCGATCAACAAGGTGATGAACAAGAAGGAGTTGGCCAATCTCATCAACCACTGCTACCGGTCCTGCGGGGACAAGACGACCGTCCTGCTCGCGGACCGTCTGAAGGACATCGGTTTCCGGTATGCAACCAAATCCGGCGTTTCGATCGCGATCCACAACATGGTGATCCCGGAAAACAAGAAGGAGATCGTCGCCAAGGCCGACAAGGATGTGCTGGGGATCCAGAAGCAGTATATGGAGGGCCTGATCACCTACGGCGAGCGGTACAACAAGGTCATCGACATCTGGGCCCAGGCGACGGAGAAGATCGCCGCGGAGATGATGGGCGGGATCGGCATGGAAGAACAGGTCGGTCCCGACGGAAGCAGACGGCGGGTCGAAAGCTTCAATCCCATCTATATGATGGCCGATTCCGGCGCCAGGGGCAGCGCCGTTCAGATCAGGCAGCTCGCCGGGATGAGGGGGCTGATGGCGAAGCCGTCCGGCGAGATCATCGAGACCCCGATCCGGGCGAACTTCCGGGAAGGTCTGACGGTGCTGGAGTACTTCATCTCCACCCACGGCGCCCGAAAGGGCCTTGCCGACACCGCTCTCAAGACGGCCAACTCCGGCTATCTGACCCGCCGGCTCGTCGATGTCGCCCAGGATTGCATCATCACCGAGGACGACTGCGGGACGATCGAAGGCATCTATGTTTCCGCCCTGATGGAAGGAGGGGAAATCATCGAGGCGGCCGGCGAGCGAGTTCTGGGCAGGGTCGCCCTGGAGGAGATCCGGGATCCGTTTACCGGCGAGGTGCTGGTCGAGGCGAATCAGGAGATCGATGAAACCCTGGCGAAGCGAATCGACGACGCAGGAATAGAGAAGATCAATATCCGGTCGGTGCTCACCTGCAAGTCGAAACACGGCGTCTGCGCGATGTGTTACGGCCGCGATCTTTCCCGCGGTCGTCTCGTGAATATCGGCGAAGCGGTCGGCATTATCGCGGCCCAGTCCATCGGCGAACCGGGGACCCAGCTGACGATGAGGACCTTCCACATCGGCGGAACGGCGAAATTCGAGGAACATTCCACCCTGGAAGCGAGGCACGACGGAACCATCCGGTTCGTGAACCTACACACGGTAAAGAGCAGGTCCGGCGGACTGGTCGTCATGAACCGCAACGGCGAGGTGCACGTCCTCGATGAGCAGGGTCGGAGCCGCGGCAAATATACCGTTCCTTACGGGGCCCACATCAAGGTGGCGGACGGGATCCGGGTTTATGGACCCAAAGATCAGAAGCGCGGCGATCTCATCGCGGAATGGGATCCCTTCTCCATCCCGATCCTTGCCGAAATGGACGGCACCGTCAAATTCGGGGACATCATCGAAGGCAAAACCATGCAGGAGCAGGTGGACGAGGTGACCGGCCTCTCCCGGAAGGTGATCGTCGAATTCAGGGGCACGGACATGAGGCCCCGCGTTTCCATCAAGGACAAGAAGGGCAGAACTGCCAAGGTCCCCGGATCAAATGCGGTGGCCAGACACCTCCTGTCGGTCGGCGCCAACATCGTCGTTTCCGAAGGCGATCAGGTTTATGCCGGCGGCATCCTCGCCAAGATCCCGCGCGAAACGACCAAGACGAAGGATATCACCGGGGGTCTTCCCCGTGTCGCTGAGCTGTTCGAGGCGCGCAAGCCCAAGGAGTACGCCGTGATCAGCGAGATAGACGGAATTGTGTCTTACGGCAAGGATTCCAAGGGAAAAAGGAAGGTGATCATCACCCCCGACGCCGAGGATGAAAAGGAATACCTGATTCCCAAGGGCAAGCATGTCAGCGTTCAGGAGGGGGACCGGGTGAGCGCTGGCGACGCCCTGATGGACGGGATCAACAATCCGCACGACCTTCTGATGATCAAAGGCGAAAGAGAACTGTCGCGCTATCTGGTCGATGAGGTCCAGGATGTCTATCGGCTGCAGGGCGTCAAGATCAACGACAAGCACATGGAGGTCATCGTCCGCCAGATGCTCCGCCGGGTCTTGATCAAGGATCCGGGCGACGCCTCCTTCATCGCCGATGAGCAGGTGGAAAGGTTCCGCTTTCAGGAGGAAAACGACAGGGTGGTGGCCGAGGGCGGAAGACCGGCCCGCGGCGAACCTATCCTGATGGGGATCACCAAGGCATCTCTGTCCACCCAGAGCTTCATTTCTGCCGCTTCCTTCCAGGAAACGACAAGGGTGCTGACTGAGGCCTCCCTCGCCGGGAAAACGGACTACCTCCGAGGCCTCAAGGAGAATGTGATCATGGGAAGATTGATCCCGGCCGGCACGGGGCTTCCCGTGTACAAGAAGCTCGGCATCAGGACGGAAGGCGAGGAGCTTGCCCTGCCCGAGGGAGAGGGCCGGGAGCTTCTCCCGGCTGAAAATAACAGCGAGAAAATACTTGACATGGAAACGGCGAATTGATAATTAACCAAACTTTTGTTGGACCGGTGAAATTTACGGGTGAAGAAGGGGGCGGGAGGACGAATGCCTACAATAAATCAGTTAGTTAGGAAAGGAAGGGCCAAGATCGGAAGGAAGGCGGCGACGCCCGCGCTGGCCAGTTCTCCGCAGCGGCGGGGGGTATGCGTCAGGGTTTACACCTCTACCCCCAAGAAACCGAATTCCGCTTTAAGAAAGGTCGCCAGGGTGCGGCTGACCAGCGGTTATGAGGTGACCTCCTATATACCGGGCGTGGGACACAACCTTCAGGAACATTCCATTGTCCTGGTGCGCGGCGGACGGGTCAAGGACCTTCCTGGCGTGCGGTATCACATCGTCAGGGGAACGCTCGATGCGGTGGGCGTTCAGGACAGGAAACAGGGAAGGTCAAAATACGGAGCGAAAAGGCCGAGCTGAGCGGGGATTGAGTCATGCCGAGGAGAAGAGTAGTTACAAAAAGGGAGATCTTGCCCGATCCGAAATACAACAACAAGCTGGTGGCAAGATTCATCAACAGTCTCCTGAAGAGGGGGAAAAAGAGCATCGCGGAATCCATACTGTATGGGGCCTTCGATATCATTCAGGACAGGGTCAAGGAACAGCCGGTCGACATTTTTGAAAAGGCCGTCAACAACGTGAAACCGGTCATCGAGGTGAAATCGAGGCGGGTCGGCGGGTCGACGTACCAGGTGCCGACGGAAGTGATCCCCTCCCGCAGGGTGGCGCTCGGCATCCGCTGGCTGATAATACACGCCCGCGAGCGTTCCGAGAAGACCATGAGGGAGAAACTGGCGGCGGAACTGATCGATGCGGCGAACAATCGGGGAGGGGCGATCAAGAAGAGAGAGGCCGTTCACAAGATGGCCGAGGCGAACAAGGCGTTTGCGCATTATCGGTTTTAGACGCGCCGGAGGCCCCGCAAACCATAATTAAGATGGGCGATTTATTCATCACAAGGAACTGATCCTCATTTTGACGGTGTAACAAAGAGAACCATTCAAAGGATAAGGAGGTTAGAGATGGCTAAGAAAAAATTTGAAAGGACGAAGCCGCATCTGAACGTCGGGACCATCGGTCACGTTGATCACGGCAAGACCAC
>JAHJXP010000185.1 GCA_018827585.1 Pseudomonadota bacterium
CGGGGGAAGCGGTAAAGCCCGAAGCTCTGTAGCGCTGACCTGGGTATTGCCGTTAAAGACCCGGAAGTAGATATCCAGTAGGCGGCTGTTCAAGAGTACCGCCAATCCGTAGACTTCGTGTTGGGTTAGTGTGCCGCCGGGTCGGTGAATATAGTTCACGTGGTTTTCGAGACCAATCCAAGGTGAACCAAGAGCACCGGCTATGAGCGGCGCCGCCGTCAATCGCCGCGCTTGTTCCTTGGCGCTGAAACGGCGCAGGAGAATATAATTTTTATCGGCCACCAGAAGTGGCATGGATTTTGAGGAAACCTTAATATATTGAGATTTCCCACGTGCAGCGGTCGGCCAGGTTACGCACATGGCTTGAACATTTTGCATCCATAGGAGCGGCACATGGGATTCAGGCGATTGACCTTCGTGATCAAGAAACGACACTGCCCGAAATGGGACGACGGGGCCAGTGGAAATTTCCATTCCGTAAGCGTGAAGACGCCCCGGCCAAGAACGGACTGCACGACACGTTTCATCATCCACATCGTCGACCGGTATCTGCAGCATCTTATCCCGACTGGAGAGATCCAAGATCTCTATAAGGGGAACCATGCGTCGTCGTACCTGGGTCAAATCGGACGCGCCGTCGCTTATCGAAACCTGCACCATGGTACTTTGTCGTATCTCTTTGGTGTCCAAGATTTTTTTAGCATGCAGAATCACGTTCTCCTGAAGAATGTTGTCCCGATTGAAGGCGTCTCGCCGTGAACCGAAGAGGTGGATCGATTCGGGCCGCATGACGGCAAAAAAATGTTCCCGGAAACTACGGAAATAGGGACCTGCCGCATAACTGTGTGGGGTAATGATGATCATTTCCCCCTGGGGCTTGAGCAGTTGCGCACAGACCGCCATGAAAAGTGCGTATAGATTGGGTTGTCCGTGAACGACAGCGGCGGCGGCCCGGGCGCGTAGATCGGATTTTGGGATCTTGAAGTAAGGGGGATTGGCTATGACCGCATCAAAGGCATTGCTGCCGGCATTGCCGCCGGTCGTTTGTTCGGTAAAGAGTCGTTGCGTTCTCTCCAATACCTCGGCGTGGTCCAAAACGAAATCACTTTTGATTATGGTAAATTGCAGTCGTATTTTGGACGGAGTTAACCACTGGTTTGCATACGAAAGGCACGCCTCCAGACAGAAAGCAAGTTCAGGGTCGATCTCGTAGGCTATGAGTTCAATAGAAGAAGGCCTCTCTTTACGGAAAGCCAAAACTTCCAGGAGTGCGCATGCAAGAACCCCCGACCCCGCTCCGGGGTCCAGCATCCGGAACTGCTGCCGGACGCCTGATTGATAGAGCATAGCCATGAACATCGCGACCCCGACCGGTGTCAGGTATTGGCCAAACCGTCGCTTGTGATCATCCGACACCAGGGTAGCATACCACCGCCCTACCCGGTCGGCGTAAACCGTCGGCCGCTCATCAACGTCAGGGGTGGGAATTCGTGTTGTAAACTGATCGGATTCCATGGCATCTTAACCACAATTGGCGTTGCTTTCCGGTTAAAGCATACCTCAAGTCACCTCATTTTAACATGACTATTTCTGTGAGGGTTGTGACGATATCTGTTTTGCGCGGACTATTAAATAAAGTTCATCCGGTTCTTGTGTACTTTCTGATTTGGCAAGGGATTTTATACTGATAGATTATGACGCTCGTCTCCGCCTACAAGTTCTCAGCTTATGTGATCAGATTATACCGGTGATTACGACTTGAATGATTCAGCTATGAATGTTGAAATTCAACGGCACGTTTGTGCGTATCTTCCTGACTAAATAGTTATGCATGATAATTACCTGCCACTTGCTACAGGCTTTCCAAAAACATTATCAAAGGCGTGTTCCGCTTGTTGTCTAACCTCTCGGGAGCTTTCTTTCATATCGTGAACAACGACAAACCACTTAAAGCTATTATATTGCGCATCATCTATGTCTATTCCATTGTTGCCATCTCCGAGCTTTAAAAATGCAGACCAAAGAACTTCCTGAAATTTTTTGCCATCATCCTTGACGCTCCCGTAAAAAGTCAAAAAACATTCTTTCTGTCATTCTGAGCGAATGCGAAGAATCTAATATCATTAGAGATTCTTCGGAGCAA
>JAHJXP010000022.1 GCA_018827585.1 Pseudomonadota bacterium
ATGATCTTCATAAACTTCCGCCGTCGTCTCCCATCAGGGAAGGGCATGCGGATCTTATAACGCGCCTTTTCCTCAGAGACCTTTGAAAAAATACGCCAGAGTCATTGCGAGCGAAGCGAAGCAATCCCATAAGCATTCGATCATTCATGAGATTGCTTCGGCGCTGTGCGCCTCGCAATGACTGGGAGGGCATAAATTCAAAGGTCTCAAATTGTGTAATTGTCGGGCGCGAGGTTCTCCCGCTTCTCCTTCTGTCGCCTCGCCATATCGGCCAGGGTGTATTTTCCCAGAATTCGCGCCATGCCCGCCGCCGCCTCGCTCCAGAGATCGCGGGCGATGCAAAACGATACCCGGCTGCACGCGGCCGGTTTTTCAACACAGTCCACCAGACAGAGAGGTCCTTCCAGCGCCTCGACGATTTCTTTCATGGTAATCCCGGCAGGCGCCTTTCCCAGGACATAGCCGCCATAGACGCCCCGGGTCGCCTCCAATAGCCCCATTGCCTTGAGAGGATTGACGAGATTCGACAGGTACTTCTCGGAGATCTCCTCCCGTTTTGCGATATCCCTGAGCAGCACGGGCCCCTCGCCGTAATGGGCGGCCAGGTCGATCATCAGCCGCACCCCATAGCGGCCCTTCGTTGACAATTTCATGAAATCACCTTCACATTTTATTCTCTCAGATCCCCGCCCCCCGCTCGAAATCCTCTTCGCGGGTCTGGGCCTGCGTGATCCGGCTCCCCGGCGGCACGCTGTGGACGAGCCAGACGTTCCCGCCGATCACCGAGCCGCGGCCGATCGTCACCCGGCCGAGGATCGTCGCCCCGGAGTAGATCGTCACATCGTCCTCGACTATCGGATGCCGCTCGACCCCGCGGATGGGATTCCCCTTTTCATCTAACTGAAAGCTCTTCGCCCCGAGAGTGACCCCCTGGTAGAGCCGGACCCGGCTGCCGATGATGCAGGTCTCCCCGATGACCACGCCGGTGCCGTGGTCGATGAAGAAATTCTCCCCGATGACCGCACCGGGATGGATGTCGATGCCGGTCGCGCTGTGGGCCGTCTCGGTGATCATCCGGGGGATGATCGGCACACCGAGCACATGCAGTTCATGGGCCAGCCGGTAATTGGTGATCGCCGCCAGCCCCGGGTAGCAGAATATCACCTCGTCAGGGGTCGCGGCCGCGGGATCGCCGTCGTAGGAGGCCCTGACATCCAGGGCAAGCAGCCGCTGGACCTTCGGCAGCCTCCGAAGGAATTCCCCGGTCATCTCCCGGGCCTTCTCGTCGCAGAAGGGCAGGCACCCCGGCCCCTCTTCGCAGGAAAAGCAGAGCCCCCGTTTGATCTGTTCCTGAAGATCGCGCCGGATGTGGTCCAGCGCGGAACCGACATGAAACCGGAGGCTCTCCGCCTTGAGCTCGGAAAAACCGAAGTAACCCGGGAAAAGGACGGAGCGGAGCGACTCCACCAGCTCGCAGATCACCTGCCGGGACGGCAGCGCCTGCTCCTGCCAGCGCTTCTTCAGCCCCGCCGTGGAGCCGTTCTTCAGGGAGCAGAGCGTCTCCACGAGCCCTGAGAAGTCATCCTCCGCCTTTTTCCCGGCCGGCGCAATCCCCTTGTCATCTATGTTCGCCATAACCTCTTCTCTTCCTCCTTGATGATCCGAGACCTTGGAAAATACCTCCTTTGTCATCCCCGCCTCAGCTTTCGCGAGGGTAAACTCCAGCGGGAACCCATGCGGTCTTTGTCCGAGATCTTTAATGCCATCGCAAGCGTTCCGAACAGGGTAAAGGGACAGCCGCGGCAATCCTGCGGATCAGCCGATGATTTCAACCTGATCCCCAGCCCGGACCTTTCCTCCCCGGGCCACCCGAGCGAACACGCCTTCCTTAGGCATGATGCAGGCGCCCACCGCCTGGAAAATGGCGCAGCCGCTGTGGCAGCTCTTCCCAATCTGGCTGATTTCGAGAACGACCTCGCCGCCGACCCCAAGCCTCGTCCCTACGGGAAGGGAAAACAGCTCCATCCCCTCCACCGTCAGGTTCTCGGCAAAATCCCCGGGATTCAGCTCGATGCCGAGGGCTTTCATTTTTTCAATGCTTTCCACAGCGAGGAGGCTCACCTGCCTTGCGATGCCCCGCGAGGCGTGCGCATCCTCTTCCATGCCGTAATCCTCGATGAAGATCCCCTCCCCGCAGGGTTCCTTCCGGGTCCCTGTCTGCTCGCTCCGGCAGACGGCAACGATCGTTCCTTTCATCACTCGTTCCTCATGAACTAATTTCCTTCAATCCCCGCGGCTGCCGGCCCCGCCGCCGCTTCGCCGCTCCGATATTCCGAAAGGTCGACCCGCTCCTCCCCGGCATAGACGTTCATCCCGCCCCCGCGGACAAAACCGATCAGGGTGATCGAGAGTTCCAGGGCGAGTTCGACCCCCATGTCCGTCGGCGCCGATTTGGAAACGATCACAGGAATGCCGCTCGCGGCCGCCTTGAAGAGGATCTCCGAGGATATCCTGCCGGTGGTGATCAATATCCGGTCGGAAACGGTGATGCCCTCTAAAAGGCAGCGGCCGAGGACCTTGTCGACGGCGTTGTGCCTCCCGATATCCTCCGCAAAGACCAGCATCTCCCGGTTGTCGCAGAGGGCCGCGCTATGGACCCCGCGCGTGGTCCGGTAGAGATCGGAGGCGCCCTGAAACCGCCGGCTGAGCGCCAGAATCTCCGCCGGGGTCACCCGCAGCGCGGAGACGACCTTCCTGCGGCGATCCAGATCGGCGTAGCTGTAAAAAGCCATTCCCCGCCCGCAGCCGGTCGTCAGGACGCGCTTCATGAAGAGTTTTCCATCCACCGTCTTGTCCTTTGCCGTGCGGATCCGGATGATCCCCCGCTCGTCGTCGAGCGTCAGCCCGGTGATCTCTTCCCTGCCCCGAATCATCCCCTCGGAGAAGAGAAAACCCACGGCCAGCGCCTTCAGATCGCCGGGCGAACACAGGACGGTGACGAGCTGTTCGCCGTTGAGCATGATCGTCAGAGGGAACTCGCGGGCGGTCCGCTCCGTCCGGACCCCGCTCCCCCCGCGATCGACATGCAGGACCTCGACGCTTTTCGTGTTTTCCATCCTCTCGCTCCCTCAGCGGCCGACGTTCAGCATCGCTTCGATGCAGCGCCGGGCGCGCGCGGCGATCTCTTCCGGAACCTCTATGGCATAAGTCATGTCCTCCAGCGCCCAGAGGACCTTCTCCAGACTCGTCCTTTTCATGTTCGGGCAGACGACGGCGTCCGAGACCGGATAAAAGTTCTTGTCCGGATTCTCCTTTTTCAGGCGGTGGATAATCCCCGGCTCCGTCCCGACGATGATTTCCCGGGTCTCCGCTTCCCTGGCATACCGGATCATCCCGCCGGTGGAGATCGTCAGGTCCGCCAGGGCCGACACCTCGGGGCGGCATTCGGGATGGCACATCACAACAGCCCCCGGATGGAGGGCCCGCGCCGCCTCGATGTGTTCCGGCAGGATCCGCGCATGAGTGGGACAGAACCCCGGCCAGACGATGAAGGCGCGGCCCGTCTTTTCCGCCACGAAGGCAGCCAGATACCGGTCGGGGACGAAAATGATCTCTTCCGCATCCTTCATGACCTCCCCGACCATACGGACGGCGTTGGCCGACGTGCAGCACAGGTCGCATTCCGCCTTGACCTCGGCCGAGGTGTTCACATAGCAGATGGCCTTCGCCCCGGGATGTTCCGCCTTCAGGGCGCGGAGCTGCTCGGCGGTGATCATGTCCGCCATCGGGCAGCCGGCCGTCCTGTCCGGCAGGAGGACGGTCTTTGCCGGGGAGAGGATCTTCGCCGTTTCCGCCATGAAGTGCACCCCGCAAAAGACGATCGCCTCGGCGTCCGTCTGCGCGGCCTTGATGCTCAGCTCCAGCGAATCACCCACGAAATCGGCAATATCCTGAACCTCGGGGAGCTGGTAGTTGTGGGCGAGGATGACCGCCCGGCGCTCTTTTTTCAGCTTCTCTATCTTCTCAATTATTTCCAATGCAAGCCTCCTGAATGATCCCGCCCCCCAGGACGGTCATATTGTCATATAGCACCACCGACTGTCCAGGGGCAACCGCCTCCTGCGGCTCGGCGAACCGTACCGTGAGTCGGTCGCCCTCCCGGGAAATCCGGCATCTTGCCGCCCGGTGGGCGTAGCGGATCTTGGCCCAGGCCTCCTCCGGGAACGAATCGGCCAGACAATTGATCTGATCGGCCACCAGGCCATCCGCCCGGAGGTCCCCCTTCTCTCCCACGACCAAATGGTTGCGGGCGGCGTCGATCTGAACCACATAGAGGGGTGTCGGCGAACTGATCCCCAGGCCTCCCCGCTGACCGATGGTGTAGCAGGCGACCCCCCGGTGCCGGCCCAGGATCCGCCCCTGCCGGTCCACGATCTCGCCGGGTTCGATCCCCGCCCCCCGGCCCCGGAGAAAGGCCTCGTGGCCCTCCGCCGGGATGAAGCAGATGTCCTGGCTCTCCGGCTTGTCGAAAACAGGCAGGGCAGCCCGCTTGGCGATCCCCCTCACCTCGGTCTTCGTCAGCCGGGCCAGGGGGAAAAGGACGCTCTCCAGCGCCTCTCTCCGGATGGCGTGGAGAAAATAGGTCTGGTCCTTCCGGAGGTCCTTCGGCCTCTTGAGGCGGTAGGCGCCGTTTTCCAGGGCGATGCCCGCATAATGACCCGTGGCGATGCCGTCGAAGCCCCAGGCCTGCGCCTTCTCGAGGAGCGAGCCGAACTTGATCGACCGGTTGCAGGTCACGCAGGGATTGGGCGTCCTGCCCCTGCAATACTCCGCGACGAAGGGCCGGATGACCGTCTCCTCCAGGTCCATCGCAAAATCCATGACATAATGGCGTATTCCGAGCGCCCGGCAGACGCGGCGGGCGTCTTCGATCTCCCGGGGTCCGCAGCACTTCGCCTTCCCCCCCTCCGCCGGGGTCACGCCAAGGCACATGGTCACTCCGACGACCTCGTGACCGCTATCGCGCAGAAGCAGGGCCGCCACGGCCGAATCGACGCCGCCGCTCATGGCGACGACCACCTTCTTCATGATTGCCCCACCCGCATCTTATTCGTAAAATGAGAGCTTTGAAAAACCATGAAAATTAGCGCAGCCAATTCTGACGACCTCGTAAAAAGTCCAAAATCTCCTCCCCCTTGATGAGGGAGGGTTAGGGTGGGGGTGAAAAGGGGTTGTATTTCAGTAATTCATTTCCCCCTCCCCTTAATCCCCTCCCGCAGGGGGAGGGGAAATTTCACTTTTTTTACGGGTTCATCAATTCTCAAAACTCTCAAAATATCCAGGTACGGAAATGGATCTCACTTCTTTCCAGCATATACGGGCGAAAGGGCCCGCAGCCGCCCGGCGACCTCCGGCAGCGTCTCGAGGACCGCGTCGATGTCGCTCTCTTTCGTGTACCTCCCCAAACTGAAGCGGAGCGACCCGTGGGCAAACCCGCGCTGAAGCCCGATGGCCGTCAGGACGTGCGACGTCTCCGCGATCGAGGAAGAGCAGGCCGATCCGGTCGAACAGGCGATCCCCAACATGTCGAGGCTCAGGATCATCCCTTCCCCCTCGACGGATTCCAGGGAGATATTTATATTGTTGGGGAGCCGCTGCCGGGGATGGCCGTTCAGCCGGATCCCGTCCAACCGGTCGAACACGCCCCGGATGAAGCGGTCCCGCAGGGCGACCAGCCGCGCCGCTTCTTCGGCGAGCGATGCCCCGGCCAGCTCCACCGCCTTCCCGAAACCGACGATCCCGGGCACGTTCTGGGTGGAGGCCCGGCGTCCGTTTTCCTGCTCTCCGCCGTGCAGGAACGGCTTAATCCGCGTCCCCTTCCGGATGTAGAGCAGTCCCACGCCTTTGGGCCCGTAGAGCTTGTGGGCCGAGGCGCTCATCAGATCGCAACCGAGTTCGTCCACCGTGAAAGGGAGATGACCGAAGGTCTGAACGGCGTCGGTGTGGAAACAGATCCCCTTCTCCCGGGTGAGCCTTCCGATCTCGGCGACGGGCTGGATCGTCCCGATCTCGTTGTTGGCATGCATGATGGAGACGAGGATGGTCCTGTCCGTGATCGCCCCGGCCACCGAGGCGGGATCGACCGTGCCGTCCCCGTCGACGGGCACATAGGTCACCCTGAACCCTTCCCCCTCCAGGAAACGGCAGGTCTCCAGGACGGCGTGGTGTTCGACAGCCGAGGTGATGATGTGGTCGCCCTTGTCGCGGTTCGCATAGGCCGCCCCCTTGAGCGCGAAGTTGTCGCTCTCCGTTCCGCCGCTGGAGAAAACGATCTCCGCCGGTTCGGCGCCCAGAAAAGCGGCGATCCTCGCCCTCGAATCCTCCACTGCCGACCGCGCCTCCTGCCCGAAGGCGTGGAGACTCGAAGGGTTCCCGTACACCTCCCCGAAGAAGGGCAGCATCGCCTCCACCACCCTGCTGTCCGTCGGCGTCGTCGCCGCATAATCCATGTAGATCTGATTCATCGCCTGTTCCCGGAATCCGCCATTCGGGTTCTCAATGAGTTGCCGTCGCGCCTTGCGCACCTGTTTGCAACTATTTAGACCACGATGGCGCCGTTGTCAACATTGACGGCTTTTTCTCTCCTGCGGGCCTCGTCCCTCCGGGAGCGACAGGAGAAAGATCGAGTCCAGCGCCCGGAGATTGGGCCAAAAGGTGATCGTCTTTCGCCCATTGAGAAAATAGGCCTTCTCCACTACAAAACCCTTCTCCGCGCAGAAATCGCGGAAATCGCTGATGCTCAGGAATCGCACATTGGGGGTGTCATGCCAGCGGTTGGGAAGGGACGGCGTCATGGGCGCCTTCCCGCCGAAGAAGAGGCAGAGGCGGGCGTGGAGGTAGGCAAAGTTGGGAAACCCGACGATGATCTTCTCCCCCACGCGGAGGGCCTCCCGGAGGAGGAAAGAGACCTTTTTTATCTCCTGGAGGCTCTGGTTGAGGATGACATAATCGAAGGAATGGTCGGGATACTCCGCAAGCCCGCTCTCGATGTCGCTCTGACAGACGGATAGCCCCTTCCTGACGCACTCGTAGATGGCCCTCTCGTCCAGTTCGATCCCCTGGACGCGGACGTCCTTGTCCCGCGCCAGCAGGTCAAGCAGGTCGCCCGTGCCGCAGCCGAGGTCCAGGACCCGCGATCCCGGTTCGATCATGTCGAAGATGACCTGATGGTCCGGCCGGATGCCGTTAGCGACGATTTCCATTTCCGTTCCTCTCGCCGCGATAGGTCTTCTCCAGGAAATGGTGGATCAGCGTCGTCTGCCCCTCCAATTCCACCAGGAAGGCGTCGTGGCCGTAGGTCGCCCTCAGCTCGCAGTAGGTCGCATCCACCTGGTTGAGCTTCAACTGCCGGACGATCTCCTGGGACTGATAAGCGGGATAGAGCCAGTCCGACTGAAACGAGATGACCAGAAAACGGGTGTCGATAGCCCGGCCGTTGATCAATTTCCCCCCCGAGAGATCGAAGTAGTCCATCGCCTTGGTGATATAGAGGTAGGAGTTGGCGTCGAAGCGCTTGACAAAATTCGCCCCCCGGTAGCGGAGGTACCCCTCCACCTCGAAGTCGGCGTCAAACTTGAAGCTCAACTGGCCGTTCTTGAGCTTCCGGGAAAATTTCTCCTCCATCGACCGGTCGCTCATGAAGGTGATGTGGCCGATCATCCGGGCCACGGAGAGCCCTCTCTCCGGCTGGCCGGTCTCATAGTAGTTCCCCTCCCGCCAGGCCGGGTCCGCCATGATGGACTGACGGCCAACCTCGTTGAAGGCGATCTGCTGCGGCGAATGTTTCAGGGCCGTGGCGACGGGGATGGCGGACCGGACCCGCTCCGGATAGGAGGCCACCCACTGGAGGGCCTGCATCCCGCCCATCGAACCGCCCGCCACGCAGAGCAGCTTTTCGATCCCCAGAAAATCGATCAGGCGCCGCTGGGCGTGGACCATGTCGGCGATAGTGATGAAGGGAAACTTCGTTCCGTATGGTTTGCCCGTCCGCGGATCGAGAGAGGAAGGTCCCGTACTGCCCTTGCACCCCCCGATCACGTTCGAGCAGATCACGAAATAGCGGTCCGTGTCGAAGGGCTTCCCCGGCCCGATCATCGCATCCCACCACCCCGGGGCCTCTTCCCCCGGGTGAAACCCTGCGGCGTGGGCGTCCCCGGAAAGCGCGTGCAGAACGAGGATCGCGTTCGAGCGCTCCCGGTTCAGCGTCCCGTAGGTTTCATAGGCGAGCGTCACCGGTCCCAGGGTCCCGCCGCTTTCCAATCTCAAAGCCTCCGGCGGCTCGGCAAAGGTGTAGTATTGCGTCTCGACGATGCCGAGGGAACGGTTACACCCCTCCGGCGCCGTTTCCAGGGATTCCCCTTTCAATGATGCTATCATATGTTCCTACCTGCAGCCTTGTTAATTCCCTATGCTTCCTTGAACAGCCAGGTCGAGAGGTAGCGCTCCCCCGTGTCGGGGAGAACGACCACGATCAGTTTCCCCTTGTTCTCCTGCCTTTTAGCGACCTCCAGGCCCGCCCAGAGGGCCGCGCCGCCGGAGATGCCGACGAGGATTCCCTCCTCGCGCGCCAGACGCCGGGCGGTGTTCCCCGCCTCCTCGTGGCCGACCCGGATCACCTCGTCGATGATCTCCCGGTTCAGGACGCCGGGGACGAAACCCGCGCCGATCCCCTGGATCTTGTGCGGTCCCGGCTGACCGCCCGAAAGCACAGGCGACGCTTCCGGCTCGACTGCGATGGCCTTGAAGTCAGGCTTCCTGCCCTTGAGCACCTCGGCCACGCCGGTCAGGGTACCCCCCGTTCCGATGCCGGACACCAGGATATCCGCCATGCCATCCGTATCCGTCCAGATCTCCTCGGCCGTCGTCCGGCGGTGGATTTCCGGGTTCGCCGGATTGTTGAACTGCTGGGGAATAAACGCCCCGGGCGTAGAGGCGGCAAGCTCCTCCGCCTTCCGGATGGCGCCCTTCATCCCCTCGGCGCCCGGCGTGAGGACGAGCTCCGCGCCGAAAATCGCCAGAAGCTGCCGCCGCTCGACGCTCATCGTGTCCGGCATTGTGAGGATCAGGCGATAACCCCTCGCCGCTGCTACAAAGGCCAAGGAGATACCCGTGTTCCCGCTCGTCGGCTCGATGATCACCGCTCCTTCCTTCAGCAACCCCTTCCGCTCGGCGTCGTCGATCATGGCAACGCCGATCCGGTCCTTTACGCTGGCGAGGGGATTGAAGGACTCTAACTTCACGACCACCTCGGCCACAGATCCCGCATCGAGTCTGTTGAGACGGATGAGCGGCGTGTTGCCGATAGTCTTGGTGATATCTTCATAGATTCTCATAATCGCTCCCTTTCTACGAAAAGAGGAGAACAGCGCCGCTGTTCTCCTCTCGTATTTTACTGCCGCGCCGCGGCCTTTTTCAGGGCCTGGTCGATGTCCTCTTTGATATCCTCGACGTTTTCCAGCCCGATGGAGAGCCTGACGAAATCTTCCGTGACACCCGTCGCTTCCTGCTCCTTCCTGGTCAACTGTGAATGGGTCGTCGATGCCGGGTGGATGACGAGGCTCTTGGCATCGCCGATGTTGGCCAGGTGAGACAGGAGCTGCACCGATTCGATGAACTTCTTCCCCGCTTCCAGCCCTCCTTTGATCCCGAAACCGACCAGCGCGCTAAAATGACTGCCGAGATACTTCACCGCCAGGGCATGGCTGGGATGATCCGCAAGGCCCGGATAGTTGACCCAGTTGACCAGAGGATGACCCTTCAGGAATTGCGCCACCTCCAGTGCGTTTGCCGAGTGCTGTCTCTGCCTGAGCGGCAGGGTCTCCAAACCCTGAAGAAACAGGAAGGCGTTGAACGGGCTCAGGCAGGCGCCGATGTCGCGAAGCAGCTGCACCCGTGCTTTGATGATGAAGGCGATGTTTCCGAGCTCTGGGAAATTCCCGAACACCTCCCAGAATTTCAGGCCGTGATAGCTCGGGTCCGGTTCGGTGAACTCGGGGAACTTCCCGTTTCCCCAGTTGAACTTGCCCGCGTCGACGATCACGCCGCCGATGGAGGTGCCGTGACCGCCGATGAACTTTGTCGCCGATGTGGCCAGGATATCCACCCCGTATTCGATCGGCTTGACCAGTCCGACGCCGACGGTGTTGTCAACGATGAACGGAACCCCCGCCTCATGGGCGATATTCGCTATCGCTTCAAAATCGGGGACGTCCAGCTTGGGGTTGCCGATCGTCTCGGCGTAGACGGCCCTCGTCTTGTCCGTAATCGCCCTTTTGAACGCCTCCGGGTCCTGGGAGTCGACGAACTTCACCGTCCGCCCTAACTTGGGAAGCGTGTAATGAAACAACTGATAGGTCCCGCCGTAGAGGTTGTCCGCGGAGACAATCTCGTCGCCGACCCGGGTGATGTTCAGAATGGCAAGTGTCTCCGCCGCCTGCCCGGAGGCCACCGCCAGGGCGCCCGTCCCGCCCTCGAGCGCGGCGATCCGTCTCTCGAAAACGTCGTTCGTCGGATTCATGATCCGCGTGTAGATGTTTCCGAACTGCTGGAGGGCAAAAAGGCTTGCCGCATGTCCCGTATCGTTGAACACATAAGAAGTGGTCTGGTAAATGGGCACCGCCCGCGCCCCCGTCGCCGGATCAGGGCTCTCCTGACCGGCATGCAACGCCACCGTTTCGATTCTCTTTCCTGGCATGATGTCATCTCCTTTTTCTGTTTGGTTGTAAGACTGCTTCGTTTCGCGTGCAATAAAAAACCCGCTTGACCTTCACCGGTCAGCGGGTTGTCACGTCCATGGATACTACAAAAAGATCTTCACATGAACAGACCTCCCCGTCCGGTATAATAACACATGCACATCATC
>JAHJXP010000186.1 GCA_018827585.1 Pseudomonadota bacterium
AGGGCTGTAATAATAACTTTCTTCCTCTTCCCCTCCCCCACTTGCTGGGGGAGGCAGGAGGGGGCAAGGGGAGGGGGAAATAACACGCAAAGATACGGTCGCTAATCACCCCCACCCTGACCCTCCCCCGTCAAGGGGGAGGGAGATTTATAACTTTTTACGAGGTCGTCATGATTAGAAACCTTCATAAAACGCCGTTTCCCGATTCTTACCCGATCTTTCCCCTTTACGCAACATTTATGCAACCTTCACCTTCTTGATATCCTTGCTCAGCCACTCCAGGCGGTTCAGGGCGTTGATGTAGGCCTTGGCCGAGGCCACCAGGATATCGGGATGGGCGCCCCGCCCGACCGCGGAGCGGCCGTTGAACTTGAGCTGGACCGTCGCCTCCCCCTGGGCGTCGGTCCCCCCCGTCACGGCGTTGACGGCGTACTTCAGCAGCGGGTAATTCGTCTTCGTGATCTTCCGGATCGCCGCGAAGGTGGCGTCAACCGGCCCCACTCCGAAACCGGCCTCCTGGAGCAGCTCTCCCGCCACCTCCATCTGCAGCGTGGCCGTGGGCACCGTCACGTTGCCGCTGACGACGTTGAGATAGACGAAGCGATACTTCTCCTCGCCCCGGAAGGCCTCCTCATAGACGATCGCCTCCAGGTCTTCGTCGTAGATCTCCTTCTTCATGTCGGCCAGTTCCTTGAACCGGACGAAGACCCGGTTGAGTTCCTCCCCGCCCAGGTCGTAGCCCATCTCCTTGAGGCGGTTGGCGATGGCGTGGCGCCCGGAGTGCTTGCCGAGGACGATGTGGGACTCCGGGATCCCGACCGACTGGGGGGTCATGATCTCGTAGGTGCTCTTCTCCTTGATCAGGCCGTCCTGGTGGATGCCCGATTCGTGGGCGAAGGCGTTGGCCCCGACGATCGCCTTGTTCGGCTGGACTGGGATGCCCGTGATCTGCGTCAGGAGGCGCGATGCCTGGTGGATGTATTCGGACCTGATCCCCGTCCGGAGGCCGAAGAGGTCTTTGCGGGTCTTGATGGCCATGACCACCTCCTCCATCGCGGAGTTTCCCGCCCTCTCTCCGATTCCGTTGATCGTGCACTCCACCTGCCTGGCGCCGTTCTTCACGGCGGCCAGGGCGTTGGCCGTAGCCAGGCCGAGATCGTTGTGGCAGTGGACCGAAACGACCGCGCGGCCGATGTTCGGGACCCGCGCAAACAGTGTCGCGATCAGATCGCCGAACTCCTCCGGGATGGCATAGCCGACCGTGTCCGGGATGTTGACCGTCGTGGCCCCCGCGGCGATCACCGCCTCAACCATTTCGCAGAGATAGTCCCGGTCGCTCCTGGTCGCATCCATCGGGGAGAACTCCACGTTTTTCGTATAGCCGCAGGCGTGGGAGACGGCGGCGCAGGCCTCCCTGAGGACTTCCGCGCGCGACTTGCGGAGCTGGTATTTCAGGTGGATGTCGGAGGAGGAGATGAAGGTGTGGATCCGGGGCGAGGCGGCTTCGCGGATCGCCTCCCAGGCGCGGTCGATGTCGGTCCGGTTCGCCCGGGCGAGCCCCGCGATCTGACAGCCCCGGACCTCCCGGGCGATCTGCCGGACCGAGGCGAAGTCGCCGTCCGAGGCGACCGGGAAACCGGCCTCGATGATGTCCACCCCCATCTTTTCGAGCTGGCGGGCGATCCGGAGCTTTTCGTCCGGATTCATGCTCGCCCCCGGCGACTGCTCGCCGTCCCGGAGCGTCGTGTCGAAAATGAATACCCTCGCTTCTTCTGCTTTCATGGCTGCCCCCTTTCGCATAAAATGAAATAGGCCATGGGTTTGCCTCCCATGGCCTTTAGGTTCTCTCTATGATCGGTTGTTACGGAAGTCCTAAAAACGACGGGCGGCGGTTCCTATGGAGAAGGCAAAGAAGGGCGAGTCCCAAAAGCTGGGACAGCATGGTGATGCCGATGATCGCACTTCCGCTGATAGACATCTCTTTGGATAACCTCCAACCCTTTTCCGCGCCGGGAGCGTCTCCTGCGGGCGCTTCTCCGGCTGAGGAGTGTATCTAATGCAATTCGGAGAATCTGTCAAGAATTTTCTGTAAGAAACGGTTTTTTATGAAGCCGCCAGCCTGGGTGGAGCCATTTACCCCGCCGGATACTTGACCGTAATAAAGACTGGGGGATACCCGGATTCCTTGGCCACAGGCTGCATCGTGGCGGGCGGGACCCTGGGCATTCTCATTCCGCCCAGCATGAGAAACCCCAACTGGCAGATCTTCATCCGGGGCCTAATTCCCCGCTGCTGATCGCGCCTTTCCCTTTCCCCGGGCCGCGGAGCAGGCTATCCCGAGAAGCGACAGGAGGAAGAAGATCGCGAAGAGGGTGTGGAAACTGTTCAGAAAGGCGTCCGGGCGGTCGCGTTGGCTGTTGAAAACATTGAAGACCACGGCCGTCGCAGCCATGCTCAGGGACATGCCGAGGACCCTCCCCGTGACCAGGATCCCCGAGGCGATGCCGTAGATGTCGGAAGAGACGCTCCCCATGACGATGTTGTTGTTGGGGGAGGTGAAGAAGGCAAACCCGATACCCTGACAGACAAGGATCATCACGATCAGATAGACGGGCGCCGTCGGAGGCAGAAAGGAAAACGAAAGGAGACCGGCGGCGGTGACGGCCATGCCGCCGGAGGCGATCCATCTGGCCTCGAAGCGATCCGACAGGGCGCCGGCCAGCGGCGAGAAGAGGGCCTGCATCAGGGGTTGTGCGAGGAGGATGATCCCGGCGGCGTGGGGAGACAGATTCTTGATCTGGTCGTTCTGGAGAAAGAGGCTGAGCAGAAAGGTGGTCGCGAAGGCCGAGAGGTACTGGATGAAATTGGCAAGATTGGAAAAGAGGAAGACCCGGTTGCCCCGAAACCGGCTGGCATTGATCAACGGGGAAGCGGAGCGACCGTCTTTCCGGAAAAAAAGGATCGCCAGGACGACAGAGGCGCCGACGGCAAGAGCCCCGTTCATCCCCGGCAGGGCGGAAAGGCCGAGGATGAAAAGAACGAGCATGGTCATGTAGTGGGCGGATCCGGGAAGATTGAAGGTCGCGGAGTTCCCCCGGCGGAAGTCCCGGGGGAGTTTCCACCAGGCAAGGGTGAACCCGATGACGACGAGGGGGACCACGCTCAAGAAAACGCTCCGCCACCCCCACCAGCTCGTCAGGAGCCCGCCGATGAAGGGGCCGACAGTCAGACCGATATAGACGATGGAGGCGTTGATGCCTAAAACCTTGCCCCGCTCGGAGATGTCGAAAACGGAAGACAGGATGGCGATCACATTGCTGAAGAACATGGAGGCGGCGATTCCCCCCATGCCCCGGCCCGCGATCAAGACCCAGCTGTTCGGGGCAAAGGCGCAGACCAGGTGAGCGGCGAGGAAGATGACCATGCCGACCTGAAAAAAGACCCTTCTGCCGTAGATGTCGGCAAGGCGACCGAAGGGAACCAGCAGGATCGCGTTCATCGTCACGTAGGCCGAGACGACGTACTGGAGCATGGCGTGGTTCATGCCGAGCTCAACACCGATCGTGGGTAGAGTCACGTTGATCGCCGATCCCGTATAGGGCGCCAGGAACGAGGCGCAGGATACGGCCACGAAGACCAGCCTTTTATCCCGTTTGTTCATCCGCCGTCCGCCCGGTTTTCCACCCAGTTTCGGGAGCGCTCCAGCGCCCGCTTCCAGTCCTTGGTCAGCCGCTCGACGCGCCCCCTGTCCATGCTTGGCAGAAACCGCCTCTCCGGGGACATACGGTCGCCGATTTCCTCGACGCTACTCCACAACCCCACGGCCAGGCCGGCCAGATATGCGGCGCCGAGGGCCGTCGTCTCCCGTACAGGGGGCCGCACCACCGGAACCCCGAGGAGGTCCGCCTGGAATTGCATCAAGGTATCGTTTGCCGTGGCGCCGCCATCGACACGGAGCTCCTCGATTACGATTCCGGCATCGGCCTTCATGCAATCCAGCAGATCCTTCGACTGATAGGCGATGCTCTCCAGGGCCGCCCGGGCAATATGGGCCGCACTCGTGCCCCGGGTGATGCCCACCATCGTTCCCCTGGCATACGGGTCCCAGTGGGGCGCGCCCAGACCTGTAAAGGCAGGCACCAGATAGACGCCCCCCGTATCTTCGACCTGATTGGCGAGCGCCTCCACATCGGCGGAAGAGCCTATGATGCCAAGCCCGTCCCGGAGCCACTGCACGACGGCCCCTCCGACAAAGACGCTTCCCTCGAGGGCAAAATCCGTCCGATTGCCGATCTTCCAGGCGACGGTGGTGAGCAGGTTGTGATCCGAGGCGATGGGGGTCGCCCCGGTATTCATCAGCATGAAGCATCCCGTGCCGTAGGTGTTCTTCACCATGCCCGATCGGGTGCACAACTGACCGAAGAGGGCTGCCTGCTGGTCGCCCGCCGCACCGCCGATGGGAATCGGGCTCGGAAAGGCCCGGGTGCGGGTCTCACCGTAAACTTCGCTGGAGGACCGGATTTCCGGAAGAAGGGCCCTGGGAACGTTCAGGATCTGCAGGAGCTCATCATCCCAGTCTCCACTATGGATGTTGTAGAGCATCGTCCGGGAGGCGTTGGAGCAGTCGGTGACATGCCTTGCCCCGTCCATGAGATTCCAGATGAGCCAGGTATCGATGGTGCCGAAGGCCAGAAGGCCTTCCTCCGCCATTTTGCGCGCCTGGGGTACATGGTCCAGGATCCAGGCGGCCTTCGTCCCTGAGAAATAGGCGTCCGGGACGAGACCCGTCTTCTCCCGGATCAGGGGGCCGTAGCCTTCCGCCTTGAGCCGGTCGCAGGCGGCGGCGGTGCGCCGGTCCTGCCAGACGATGGCGTTGCAGAGAGGCCGGCCGGTGGCGCGTTCCCAGACCACCGTCGTCTCCCGCTGGTTGGCGATACCGAGGGCGGCAATGTCTCTGGCGTGCAGATTTGCCTCTTTCAAGGCGGCGACGGCTGCACCGATCTGGGTTTCCCATATTTCGACGGGGTCGTGCTCCACCCAGCCCGGTTGCGGGTAGTGCTGGCGGAACTCCTTCTGGGCGGAAGCGACGGCAACGCCGACCTCGTTGAAAACGATCGCGCGGGAGCTGGTCGTGCCCTGATCCAGGGCCAAGAGGAAAGCCACAGGTCACTCCTCGAACACACGGTGAGCGCTTTGAAAATCGGTCCCCAAGACCGGACAATTCTATTTGCTGACAACAGAAGCCGCCAGCCTCTCCTTCTCCCGGAGCAAATCCAGCACGCTTTTTAAAACCCCGCCGCTGTCGGCGATCCGCTGTTCCGCTTCCAGTTTTTCCATGATCGCCAGCATGCGGCTCAAATGCTTCCTAATGATAATGCCCACGCTTTCGACATCCCTGTTCCTGATCCGTTCATAAATCTCCCGGTGGGCGGAGATGGACGCATTGCGGTTGACCGCGGCATGGGCGATGACCTGAATGTATTTCTTCGTATACTCGTTGAGGCATTCCATCATTTTCTGGATGAACACGTTGCCGGAAGACCGGGCAATCTGCATGTGAAAAAGAAAATCGAGTTCCGCATACCGGTCCGGATCGTCGATGGCCTCCCTGCTCCGGGAGAGAATCGCCTCGAATTGTTCCAGGTCCTCATCCGATCTGCGCCTGGCGCTCAGGACGGCGGCCTCGCTTTCGATGACCAGGCGGGCCTCAAAGAAATCGATCACATCCTTGATGCTCTGCTTGGCGAACAGGGGGATGAAGACGTCCGCCAGGGTGGCGCCGTTGACCCCGCCGGCTATGATCGTCCCCTTGCCGTGCGTCGTCTTGATGATGCCCAGCGCGTTGAGCCTGGCGAGCGCCTCCCGCAGGGTGAAACGGCTGATCGCCAGCTCCCGCTGCAGCAGCCTCTCGCTCGGGAGCTTTTCCCCCGGCCTGAGACGCCCGTCCTCGATCCGCTGCTTGATATAGTTGACGACGGCGTCCGCGGTGGAGATTTTTGATATCCGCGGTTCGTTTTCCATGGCCGTCAAGCCTTCGTGCCGGGAAACTTTCTCTCGGCCTCCTCGGCGTTTTCCGCCTTGTTGTAGTCCTGATTAAGATCCCCGCTCCCCGCCGGATACTTGACCGTAAAAAAGACTGCCGGACCGCCCACCGCCCGGCTTCGATGCTGAGTGAAACGCGGGATATGGATCGGGTCGCCGCGCTCCACGATGCAGTCTTCGTCCCCCAGGACCATGTGGAGCTTTCCTTCCAGGATCAAGGTGAACTGCTCTTCGTTGGGATGCATGTGAAGCGGCGGACCTTCCCCCGCGGGCTTCGCCACGATGCCCGCCTTCATGAATTCCCCCGTAACGGTCTGAAAAATCATGGCGGGATTCAGCTCGGGCCGTTCTTTTTTCATCTCGGCGATATGGTAAATGGGCACGTTAAAACCTCCGTTTGACCAACTATGAAGTCCCGGCAAAAATCAGAAATACTCTCACTTTCGCGGGAATGACAATCCAACGCGAAATCCGACTTTTTTCGAGTTCTTCAAGAATGACGCCTTCGTAAAAAATCCAAAATCTCCTCCCCCTTGATGGGGGAGGGTTAGGATGAGGGTGGTAAGTAACTGTATTGCCGTATGTTATTTCCCCCTCCCCTTGCCCCCTCCTGCCTCCCCCAGCAAGTGGGGGAGGGTAAGAGGAAGAAAGTTATTATTGCCCTCCCGCCAGGGGAGGGGAAAATTTACTTTTTACGAGAGCGTCAAGAATAACGCTCCGGGGTGTTCATTTCCGGATCTCATGAATATAGCGACGTGCGGTTATCGCATCGCCTCTTCCATGTGCTCCATCAGGGTAAAGACGACCGGCCCGTCGCCGCTGACCAGGACGTTTTCCTCCAGACGGCAGGTCTGCCGCAAGCCCGGATGCCCTGCGAAGGTCTCCGCCGCAAAGTACATATTCTCCTTGATCTCCGCCGGGTAGTCGAGAGAATACGCCCGGGAGATCCACATCCCCTCGTAGAGGGTGATGCCGATGCTGTGCGCAAACTGCTGGAGCGTCACGGTCCCGTACTTGTCGTCGTCGTACTTCGGGAAGCATTTGGCCACGTCCGCCGTCGTGTTGCCCGGGCGGAGCTTGTCGATGGCCGCGTACATGGAGTCGTACACCTCGCGGTACAGATCGATCTCCTGCTGGTTCATCTTCCCGGCGCACTTGAAGCAGCGGACAAAATCGATGTAGTAGCCGGAAGGCCCGACGGCGTTGATGTCCACGATGATCAGGTCTCCCTGCCGGATCATCTTGTTGGTCGCCCAGCGCCGGTAGGGGCTCGTATTGCCGCCCGACGCCACGATGATGTCGTAGATGATCTCACAGCCTCTTTCCAACATGAACTCGTGGACCTTGGCCTCGATCTCCCTCTCCGTCACCCCCGGCTTGAGCCACTCGTACTTGATATGCCACATGGCCGCGTCGCCGATCGAAGAGGCCTGCTTGAGGAGCTCGATCTCGTCCCTGGTCTTGACCACCCTGGCGGCGGACATCGCCGGCCAGCCGTTGACGATGTTGAGTCCCGCATCCTTCAGGGCCTGAAGAGAGGGCATATCCAGGTTGTCGATCCCGATCTTCTCCTTTTCCACCTTGTGCTCCCGGAGCACGCCCACAACGCCCTCCACCATCTTCTTGGCCATGTGGGGGACCGCCCCTTCGGCCCACTGCCAGGTGATCGCCGGACGGATGTTCTCCGGCGCAATCCAGGGAAGATCGATCACCGCGCAGTGGAGGTCCGATCCGGCCGTCTCGAAGAATACCGGCTCGCCCCCCCGCGGGAGGACCACATAGCGGATGTTGATGTTGTATTTCCAGTTCCCCTGGTAGGAACCGGTGACGTACCGGATGTTGGCCCCGGCAAAAAGGACGAGCGCGCCCAGGTCGAAGACCTCCATCTGCTCGCGGGTGCGCTGGAGGCGCTCGCTACGCAGGCGGTCAAAATCCACCCGGTACTGCCAGTCCGCCCCGGTCTGGCTGTAGAGACGGCGGGGGTCCCACTCATGCGGTTTTTTAATAAAATTGGTGTTTAGTTCGTATCCCATCTTGTGTTCTCCTTTCATGCTTTGGCGTTCGCCTTATGGTTAATTTTAAAATCAGATCCTTTGGCCCTCAAGCAATTTTTTCGATCCTACGCGTTCCTGCGCCGGGGTCCCTTCTATTCACCCGTATCCGGCGTCAGGCCCGCGGCGCGAATGCTTGAGACGGCGCAGGTTTCGTCGTTTTCAGACGTATCGCCGGTGACGCCCACGGCGCCGATAATTTCACCCGACCCGGAGCGGATCAGGACGCCTCCCGGCACGGGGACCATGCGGCCACCCGACATGTCGGAAAGGGCGGCGTAAAATTGCGGCACCTTGGCGGCCCTCTTGGCGATCTCGCGACCGCCAAATCCCATGCCCAGGACCCCCCAGGCCTTTCCCAGCGCGATTTCCGGGCGCAGCAGGCTGCTTTTGTCATCCCGCTTCAACACCTTGATTTGCCCCCCCGCGTCGAGGACGCAGACGGTCAGGGGCAGGAAGTTCAGCTCCCTTCCCTTTTCCAGGGCCTTGTCCGCGATGCGGTCGGCAGTGGCCAGCGTCAGAGTTTCCATGATTATCCTCCTTTCAATGCAATAATAAACCTCAACCGTAAAACCATGTCCCTGAAGCGCGAATGGAGATTTTTAAGGATCACCGCCTTCAGGGGCGAATTCGTCCTTAAAAAACGGCTTGCGATTTCCAGGCTCAGTCTTTCCGGGAAATCCCGGCCAACTGCTCGTAGATTCTCATGACGGCCGTCGCGTCTTCCCGGTCCCAGCCCCGATACCGGGCCTCGAGCAGAAATTGCTGGTACAGCCCCCCCAGGGGAAGCATCACGCCCAGTTGCCTGGCCCTGTCCAGAATCAGCCCCATGTCTTTGACGGCCACGCCGACAGGGCCCTTGGGCTCGAAACGACCCGCCAGCATCTCCTTCCCCCTGGCGGCGATCAGATCGCTTGAGGCCGCGCCGGAGACGATCGCGTCAAACATGATCTCCGAGTCGAGACCGGCCTTCATCCCCAGCACGAACCCTTCTATCGCCGCCGCCTCGTTGAGATAGAGGATGTGGTTGACTACCAGCTTGAGCATGGCCCCGTCGCCGTTTTTCCCCGCATAGACGGTCTTCTTGCCGATCCTGTCGAGGACCGGCTTGATTTTCTCGAAAGCCTCTCTCTTGCCCCCCGCCATGAAAACCATGTTGCCCTCTCTGGCCTGAGCGGACGAGCCGGAGATGGGAACATCCATCCAGTCGATCCCCTTTTCTGCCATTATTGCCGCCATAGCCGCCGTCTCCCGGGGCGGGCTCGTGCCCGTATCGATGACGATCTGTCCCGGCCTTGCCCCTTTTAAAATCCCTTCCGGGCCTTCGACGACCTCCCGGACGGCATCCCAGTTCGGCAGGGACAGCAGGATCAGCCCGGCGCCTGCGGCTGCGTCCCGCGGGGACTTCGCGGACGCCATCCCCAGCGGGACAAGGGCGGTGGCCTGCTTTTCGACGATGTCGTAACCGGTGACGCAGTAACCCGCTCTCAGAAGCAGTGTGACAATGGGGGCGCCCATCAATCCCAGGCCGATTACAGCGATATGATCCATGATCCGCCCTCCAATTCCCGGCGGGTTCGCAAAAAGTCCGGATGCTGCGCTAAAGCTTCATCCCTCCCCTGCTTTCGCAGGGGCAGGTTTATTGCGGCGTGCGCCAAATCCCATCAGGACGGCAACGTTGCGGGGATTTCCGGCGGCCCCGAACAGGACGGCGTCCGCCAAGGCACAGCACCTCTGTTCTCACTTCGTCAGAACCCCTTGAGCAGCGGATAGGGCAGGCCAAGGCCCCAGATGAACACAGCCACCGAAAGGAGGATCAGCACAACGGCAACAAGAAAAACCTCGCCAAGCCTGAACTCCCGGCCCGAGGCCGCCGACCCGAAAACCAGGACCGCCAGGGCAGGTATGAAACCCGCGTACTGCATCAGAATGCCGAACAAAACCATGGACAGAGGCAGAACGATCCGGGCCCGCAGAGACCAACTACCCTTGATCTTTTCGCCGTTGAGCAGTCCCCTGACCATGACGTAGATGCCAAAAGCAACGAGGATCCCCCCCCCAGAAGGCTCGGAAAGTAGCCCGGCCCCATCCGCAGCTTCGTCCCGAACAGGTAGCTCCGGGCCGCAATCATCGCCACCGCGCCACCCGCGATGAACATCGCCCCGGCCCAAAAGTCCCTGTTGTTGCGAAAATCCAGTTTCATCGAGCGCTCCTTATTGCATGACTGGCTATCACTGCCAAACGGCGGAAGAGCAAAGATAACCGTCCGCTTCTCTTGGGAAGATGGCCGCCGCCGGGTATGCATGGACCGCCGACATATCGGTAAACCACTTGATGTATCCGCCGAGGTAATCGTTGTTATTCTGGATCAACAGAAAATCGACAGCCCGCTCCTTCATCACATAGCGGACGGCCTTCCACCTTCTCTCCAACTCGCCCAGGAAAATAGGGGTTATCACCCTCTCTTTCAGCGAATTGCTCTGCGTTTCCGCCTCCTCTTAGATTGGTCAGTGGCTTGTGGCCATTCATAATAGTCATCAGACCAGATGTCAATTATTTTTTGGGACAGCAGGCAGGGTTTTTAAGGGGAAAAAACGTTCGGGAGGATTCTGGATAAAGACTCGAAAAGGAGGACCGTCCGCGAAGGGGAGGAGGGGACATAAACCTTCGGGACGATCCTCCTGTTGTTGTTTTTATTGTTACCGCAGGGGATGGGTTACCGGTTGCCGCGCCCCCCCGGACCGCCGCCGAAGCAGCCCGCGCCGCCCGGACCGTAGCCGCGTTTCCCGCCCATCCTGCCGCCCGCAAACGATCTGATCTTCTCCTGCTGCTCAGGCGTCAGGACCTTCAGCGACTCCAGGCGGAACGCCGTCATCTTGTCCTGCATCTGATCCCGCACGGTTCTCATATCCCTCTGGGCCGCCTCGATCTTCGCCTGATCCGGGTTCGGCTCCAGCCAGAGCTTGCGCAGTTCATCGCGCTTGGCGAACATCTTCTCCCGGAACGGTTCCATGTCCTTGAAACGGGCCTCTTGCATTTCCTTGAGCTTCGCCTTCTGATCCGCCGTCAGATCCACCCCGGCCGGTCCCTGAGAATCGCCGCGCGCGCAGGGGCCGAAACCAAATCCTGGCCCTCTCCCCCAGCTGAAACCAAAGGCCGAGGTTGCAATCGCCGCCACAAAGAGGAGCGCCACTATCGCCATCGTCACTTTCTTCATCTTCCGTTCTCCTTTTTAGAAATTTTGTTGAGTTTTTCATCCCTGTTTGGCGTTCCTTTAAAGCAACTGCTAAAGCAACTGCTAAAGCAACTGCCATGCCATATTCCGGGCATATTTATTCATCTATTCGGAATCACTTAATGAATTTTTTATTCCTACGAAATATTGGCTAATAAGTATCCATCTGTGGTATCCACTTGGGTAATTAGTATCCAGGAACAGAGGGGCAATTCAGGACTTTTACAACTTTTTACGAGAGCGATAATTTATGGACGGCGAGAAAATCGGGAAAAAACGACTCTGGGCGGCAATCCCCCCCTGGCTCATCATCGGCGCGGTCGTGGTCCTCGCGCCGTTGTTCATTTTCATGACCCTGCAGAACATCGACCGGCAGAGGGAGCAGACGACCCGCCTCCTCTTGGAGAAGGGCGCCGCCCTGATCCGCTCGTTCGAGGCGGGCGCCCGGACCGGGATAGGGATGCGCTGGGGGGGCTTCCAGCTCCAGAAGCTTCTCATGGAGACGTCCCAGCAGCCGGACATCGACTACCTGATCGTCACCGACACCGAGGGGACGATCAGGGCCGACAGCGACCCCGCCCGGATCGGCCTGAGCTACGGCCTGGACCTCGATCTCAGGAAAATCGCCGGGTCGGCCCTGCTTGCCTGGCGCCAGGTCCCCAACAACGAGGGAGCCGACACCTTCGAGGTCTACCGGCGGTTCGCGCCGACGGGGTTCCCCTTTCCCGGTTTCCGCGATCCGCTGATGCCGCCGGCCCGCCCGGGAGAAGAACCGGAGATCGCCCCCCCCGGTTTCGTGATCTTCGTCGGTCTCGACATGGGCCCCATTCTCGCCGCCCACGAGGAGGACAGGCGCCATACGATCTGGATGTCGGTCATCTTTCTCCTCATCGGCTGCTCGGGGATCATTTCGCTTCTCCTCGCCCAGGGATACCGGACCGCGAAGAGTTCCCTCTCCCGGATCAAGGCCTTCTCCGACAGCCTCGTGGAGAACATGCCCATCGGCCTGGTCGCTGTCGATGGAGCGGGGGCGCTGATCGCCTTTAACCAGACGGCCGAGGCGATCCTCGGACGGTCGGCCGGGGAGGCCCTCGGCAAACGGGCGAAGGATATCCTGCCGGGGAGTTGCTGGGAGATCTTCCGGCAGCTCGCGATAGAAAGAAAGCTCATCGAGCGGGAGATAGACTGCCTGGTGGCGGAAGGGCAGACGATCCCGCTGGAGGTGATCGCGACCGCCCTCCATGAGGACGACGGTCCCCTGATCGGCTACGTGGTCCTCTTTCGGGACATGACGGAGGTCCGGCGCCTCAAGCAGGAGGTCGCCCGGAGCCAGCGCCTGGCCTCGCTCGGGAGTCTCGCCGCCGGCGTCGCCCATGAGATCCGGAACCCGCTGAGTTCGATCAAGGGGTTCGCAACCTACTTCCGCGAACGATACCGGGACATTGCCGACGACCGGGAGACGGCGGAGGTAATGATCCGCGAGGTGGACCGCCTCAACCGCGTCATCACCCAGTTGTTGGAATTCGCCCGGCCGATGACGATGACCAAGACCCCGACCTCCCTCCAGACGCTGATCCGTCATTCCCTAGAGACGATCGAAGGCCAGGCGCGGGAAAAGGGAATCTCCCTCGATGCGGACCTGCCGCCGGAAATCACACCGGTCCCGCTGGATGCCGACCAGATCGGGCAGGTCCTCCTGAACCTCTATTTGAACTCGATAGCAGCGATGGAGGCGGGGGGAACCCTGAGCGTTTCTCTCGGGCGGCGCGACGAGGGAAGGATCCGGATCGCAGTCGCCGATACAGGCGCCGGCATCCGGAAGGAGGACTTCTCCCGGGTTTTCGATCCGTACTTCACGACGAAGCCGTCGGGGACCGGCCTGGGGCTCGCCATCGTCTATAGGATCGTCGAGGCCCACGGCGGGGAGATCCTCCTGGAAAGCGAGCCGGAAAGGGGCACGACCGTGACCCTCCTTTTTCCCGCAACGCCGGCCGGGACGCCCCTCAGCGGACCGCCCACACTCCGCCCCGAGGCCAGTCCCGAACCCCGATCCGGGATTCGCCGGGGCGACACGTCGGAGTGACGGGTTTGAAAACTTTTGCAAGGGGGTCAAGGGTAAACGACGATGAATACAAAAAACTCAATCCTCGTGGTGGATGACGACATAGCCCACCGGACCATGCTCCGGACGCTCATTTCGGGCTGGGGGTATGCGGTCGCGGAGGCCGACGACGGCGGGAGCGCCGTCGAGGCGGCACGAAGGCAGCCCTTCGACCTGATCCTCATGGACATCCGGATGATCAAGGTCTCGGGCCTCGAGGCGCTGGCCGAGATCAAGGCCTTCAACCCGGCGATCCCCATCGTCATCATGACCGCCTACGCCTCTGTGGAGACGGCCGTCGAGGCGCTCCGCAAGGGCGCCTACGACTACCTTACCAAGCCGCTGGACTTCGACGAACTATGTCTCAAGCTGGGACGGGCGATGGACCACAGCCGCCTGAAGGAGGAGAACCTCCTTCTGAAGGAGAGCCTCGGCGAGCGATTCGACCGGCGGAACCTCATCGGGCGGGGCGCCGCCATGACAAAGCTCCTGGACACCGCCGCCCGGGTCGCCCCCGCGGAGGCGACGGTCCTGATCACCGGCGAATCGGGAACGGGGAAGGAGATGATCGCGGGGCTCATCCACTACAACAGCCACCGAAAGGAGGGGCCGTTCATCAAGTTCAACTGCGCGGCGCTCGCCGAAACCCTCCTCGAATCGGAACTCTTCGGCCACGAGAAGGGGGCCTTCACCGGCGCCGACCGGCGCAGGGAGGGAAAGTTCCGCCAGGCCGACGGGGGAAGCATCTTCCTGGACGAGGTGAGCGAGATGTCGCTTTCGATGCAGGTAAAGCTCCTGCGCGTCCTCCAGGAGAGGGAGGTCACCCGCGTGGGCGGCGAGGACGTGATCAGGGTCGACGTCCGCGTCATCGCCGCGACGAACCGGGACCTCCTTGCGGAGATCGAGGCGGGCCGTTTCCGGGAGGATCTCTTCTACCGGCTCAACGTCGTCAACCTCCGCGTCCCGCCGCTCAGGGAGAGGCCCGAGGACATCCCGCTTCTGGCCCAAGACTTCCTCGCCCGGTTCGCGGAGATAAACCATAAGACAATCAAGGGCTTCACCCCGCAGGCGATGGACCGGCTCCTGCGGCACCCCTGGCCGGGGAACGTCCGGGAGCTGATGAACGCCGTGGAGCGCGGGGTCGTCCTTTCGCGGGGCGAATACCTCGACGAAACGGATCTCTCCCTCCTCCTGCCGGAGCGAAGCGGCGGCGCGCCGTCAACCGCCATATCCGGCGGCAACGGGTCGCCGTTCGCCGGCGGGCCTCCACCACCCGGCGCCGGTGTCGCCTCCCTCGATGCGGTGGAGCGGGAGACGATCCTCAAGACCCTCGAGGCCAGCGGCGGCAACAAGAGCGAAGCCGCCCGCCGCCTCGGCATCACCCGCCGGACCCTCCACCAGAAGCTCCGGAAGTACGAGGCGATGTGATACCGGGCGCGAATAACCCGCTTCGGGACCCGGAAAAGAGCAGGATCCATTTCCCCGCGGCAAGCCGCGGGGAATGTGCTCGCTGACGGATTCAAGGCTCTCGGAAGTCGGATAAATCGGATAAAGAGGATAAGGCTTGACGGCAGCGGGGAAACTCTCTACTGTACCCCGGTACAGAAATGAGAGAGGGAAAGCCATGCCCATTCAGACCGTCTATACCCAGGCCCGCGCCATTTTTTGCAAGCAAAAAGACGCTCTCGTAAAAAGTCGCAAAAGCCTTGAATTTAGGACGGCTTCGTAAAAAGCTCTGCAGGCAAGGCGCATGAACCGGATGAACCCTTTACGGGGCTTCCGCGTTCGGCTGCCGGGCTGAACGCGGCCCCGGCGAAAGGAGGAGTGACGACGTGGAGAATCTGCTGACGAGCGAGATGATCCGGAAATCCCTGGCGATCATCATCCCCCTGGCGATATTCCTGACCGTTCTGCTGGCGGGATGTCTGCTGAGGACCTATCTCTTTTCCCGCCTTTCCCGCTGGGCGGCGAAAACCGGCTCCCGGATGGGGGAGGCGATCATCTCCGCCGCCAAATCCCCCTCCTTCGTGCTGTGCATCATGCTGGGCGCCTACGTGGCGCTCGAGTTCTCGAATCTGCCCAGGACCATGGTCGAAAAAGCCAACAAGGGCCTGTCCATCCTCGCCGTCGTCGCGGTGACGATGGCGGCGGCGAACATCCTGTGCGCGTTCACCCGGATGCGCGCGGAGAGGATCGAATCGGTCCTGCCGATCACCAGCCTCTCGGATCATATCATCCGGATCGTCGTCTACGGAGTGGGGGCCCTGATCATCCTTAACAGCCTCGGGATCTCCATCGCGCCGATCCTGGCAACCCTCGGCGTGGGCGGCCTGGCCGTCGCGCTGGCCCTCAAGGACACCCTTTCGAACTTCTTCGCGGGATTCCACATCATCGTCAACCGCCAGATCCGGGTGGGGGATTACCTGAAACTCGGATCCGGAGAAGAGGGCTACATAAGCGACATCAGTTGGCGGACGACCAGTATCCGGACGCTGGCCGGCAATTTCGTCCTGATCCCGAACGCGAATCTCACCGAGATGATCGTGACGAACTACACCCTGCTGGACAAGGACATGGCCGTCCGGGTCGGGATGGGCGTCCATTACGACAGCGACCTGGAAAAGGTCGAACGGGTCGTCTGCGAGGTAGCGGAGGAAGTAATGAGGGAGGTCCCGGGAGGCGTTCCCGATTTCGCCCCCCTGATCCGCTACCATACTTTCGGGGACTCCAGCATCGACTTCACTGTGGTCATGAGGGGAAAGGAGTTCACGGACCAGTATCTCGTCAAGCACGAGTTCATCAAGCGGGTCCATGAACGTTTTGCGAAGGAAGGAATCGTGATCCCCTACCCGATCCGGGCCTTGAATTTCGAGCAGGAAAAAAATGGGCGGCCGGGACGCAATACTGAGACCGGGCAATGACGAACCTCCCGCTGGCGAGAAAATCCCAGGTCGTCCTGCTCGCGATCGTGACCTCCATCTTTTTCTTCAACTTCCTCTCGCGGGTCGTCCTGTCGCCCCTCCTGCCGGTGATCGAAAAAGACCTCGGCCTGGACCATACCACGGCGGGCGGTTTCTTCATGATGATCGCCCTCGGTTATTCGGCAGGACTGCTTGGCTCCGGATTCGTCTCCGCGCGCCTCACCCACCGCCGGACGATCGCGCTGACCGCCGTCGCCTGCGGGTTAGCCTACTTTCTGATCGCCGCCGGCCAGACCCTCTGGATGATCCGCCTGGGATTGATCTTCGTCGGCATTGCGACCGGGATTTACCTCCCCTCGGGAATCACCACGATCACCTCCTCGTTCCCCCCCGTCCACTGGGGAAAGGCGATCGGCGTCCATGAACTCGCCCCCTCGCTGGCCTACATCGGCGCCCCGCTGATCGTCGAGGCCCTCCTCATCCTGTGCCCCTGGCAGGCGATCCTCGCCTTGATCGGCGGCGTCTCGGTGCTGTTGGGCCTTGGTTTTCTGCGTGTCAGCCCGGGCGGCGATTTCACGGGCGAGGCGCCGACGTTCGTAAACATCCGGATACTGACGAGCAAACCCGCCTTCTGGATCATGGCCGCCCTTTTCTGCGTCGGCATTACCGCCAGCATGGGCGTCTACAGCATGATGCCGCTCTACCTCGTCGCCGAACGGGGCATCGACCGGAGCATGGCGAACATGCTTATTGGCCTGTCGCGCATCCCCGTTATCTTCATGGCCCTCATCTCCGGCTGGATCTCGGACCGCATCGGCCCGAAACCGACGATCGCCGCGGCCATCCTGTTCAACGGCGTCACCGCCATCCTCCTGGGCGCCCTCCCGGGCCGCTGGGTCGTCTTGATGGTCTTTCTCCAGCCGATGCTGACGGTCTGCTTCTTCCCGGCGGCCTTCACGATCCTCTCCCGGATCGTCCCGCCGCGCGCCCGGAACCTCTCCGTGTCGATGACCGTTTTCATCGCCTATATGGCCGGCGCCGGTTTCGTCCCCACCCTCCTGGGGGTCTTCGGGGACAGGGATGCCTTCGGCCTCGCCTTCATCCTCATCGGCTGCGCCACCCTGCTGAGCGCCCTCCTGCTGTTCCATCTGAACATCCCGGAAGAGCAACAAGGCGAAGGCACGGAGGGGGGAACGCATTAAATTGCGGGGCGCCGCTATTGCCCGGCGGCGTACCCCCCGAGATTGGCCAGGGCGACGCTCCCGGGGCTGATCACGGAAGGATCGACCATCACGTTGACGCAGGCCGTCCGCCCCGAGGCAAAGGCCGCTTCCAGGGCTGGCCGGATCTCCTCCGGCTTCTCGACCAGGGCGCCGAAACCGCCGAGGGCCTCGACAAGGCGGTGATAATCGACGCGTCCGAGCCAGGTCCCGTCGGCGATGCTGTGGCCCAGCCGCAGCGTCTGGCTGTGGGCGATCATCCCCCAGCTTTCGTCGTTGGCGATGACGACGATCGGCAGCCCCCGGCGGATCGCCGTGTGGAACTCCATGAAGTTGAACCCGACCGAACCGTCGCCGGTGATGAGCAGGACGCGGCTTTCCGGATGGCGGAGCTGCGCCGCATTGGCGAAGGGGAGTCCCACCGCCAGGCAGCCGTAGAGCCCCGATTCGAAATAGCGGCCCCCTTTTCTGACCGTGCGCGTCATCCCCATCCAGACCTGGGTGTCGCCCCCGTCGGCCACGACGATGTCCTCTTCCCGGTCCATGAAGGCGTCCACCTCGCGGGCGAGACGCAACGGGTGGATGGGGACGGCCTCGCTTTCCCAGAGCGGCCGCGTCGGCACCTTCCCGTCCGCATCGGCCTTCCGGACGCTCTCCACCCAAACCTGGAAACGGCCGCGCAGCTCCCCGCCGATCCCCTGCGCCGCGACGCCGCGGTTCAGTTCCTCGAGCAGGGCGCGGACGTCGCCGACGACGCCCAAGTCCACGGAGCGGTTCCGGCCGATCTCCTCCGCCTCGATGTCCGCCTGGATGAACCTGGCGTCCTTCCGGAAGATGTCGCCGAAGAGGTAGAAGAGGCTGAGCCGGCTCCCCAAAAAGAGGATCAGGTCGGCGCTCGCCAGGCTGAAGAAGGCCGCGCCGGGGCGGATCACGAGAGAGGACTGAAAACATAAAGGATGGGTGTCGGAGATGCTCCCCCGGCCGGAATTCCCCGTGAAGACGGGAACGCCGGCCTGCTCGACGAACGCGCGGAGGGCCTCCCCGGCACCTGCGTACCAGACGCCGCTGCCTGCGATGACGACCGGGGAGTGGGCCGCTTGGAGCATCGCTAGGATCTCCCGGGCCCCCTCGGGATCCAGCGGCCGGGACTCCACCCGGCTCCGCGGCCGCCTCACCTTAGCCAAATCGACGGCCGCGTTGAGGACATCGCAGGGGAGCTCCAGGTAGACCGGCCCGGGCCGGCCGGAAGCGGCCGTGCGGAAGGCCATGTCGATGAACTCTGGAATCCGCCCGGCCACCGTGCAGACCCAGGCCTTCTTCACCATCGGGGCAATGACGGGAAGCTGGCTCATGTCCTGGAGGTCCAGTTTCTCTGCGCTTTCCAGGCCGACGCAGCCGGCGATCAGGACCACCGGGGCATTGGAGAGCCTGGCATTGGCGATCCCGGACAGCGCGTTGGTGAAACCCGGGCCGGCGGTGACCAGGGCGACCGCGGGTTTCCGGGTCATCCTTGCCCAGGCCTCGGCCATGAAGACGGCGGCCTGCTCGTGCCGGGTGTCGAAGATCTTGACCGGCGATCCCTCCAGGAACTGGTAGATTGGGGTGATGTGCCCCCCGCTCAGGGTAAAGACATATTCGACGCCCCTCTCGATAAGCGCCTCAGCCGCCAGCCTGCCGCCGATCACCTGCTCCATCCCGACCTCCCGTTTTTACAATTCCATGCACTGGCCGCCGTCGAGGTTGATCGCCTGACCCGTGATGTACCGGGAGGCCTCCGAGGCGAGAAAAGCGACGAGCATCCCCGCGTCGCCGGGATCGCCGATCCTGCCGAGGGGGATCGTCCGGCACATCTCTTCCTCCCTTGCCTCGATCGTGCTTCCGTAAAAGGAGGCCTCCAGGCCGAACCGCCACTGCTCCAGGTCCGTACGGATCTGCCCCGGACAGATCGCGTTGACGCGGATGCCGCGGCCGGCCAGTTCCTTCGCCATGGTCCTGGTCAGCATGATCACCCCGGCCTTCGCCGCGGCGTAGGCGCTGTTGAATAGGGGCGGGACCTTCCCCGCCCGGGAGGCCGTATTGACGATCGCGCCCGGCTCGCCCAGCATCAGCGGCAGGACGGCCCGGCTGACGCGAAAGACCGAAAGGAGGCAGACATCGATCGTCCTGATCCAGGCCGCCTCGTCGTAGGAGAGGATGTCGGCCGGGACGCCGAAGGAGGCGCCGGCGTTGTTCACGAGGATGTGGATATGGCCGCATCTCTCCCGGAGAATCTCCGCCATCCGGGCGATCGAGGCGGGATCGGTCACGTCCGCCTCCACGGCAAGGACCAACACACCGAACCGTTTTCCCAGTTCGGAGGCGATCGCGTCCATCTCCTCGCGCGTTCCTGTCCGGACGGGGGTTTCGACCTCCGGCGGCCTTCCCAGATCCGCAATGACCACGTTGCAGCCGCAGGAGGCCAATCTCTCGGCGACGGCATAGCCGATGCCGGTCTTCTTTCCCGCCCCGGTGACGACGGCCGTCTTCCCGTTCAGGTCCTCATGCATTCTTCACCCCCGTCCATCTGCCGTTCATCACGCAACCTCCCTTGCCAGGCTTGCCGCGCCGATCGCCCCGTTGACCTGGGCGTGAGGCGAGACGACGACCGGCATCCCGAGCGCCTTTTCGAGCGCCCGGACGACGCCGATGTTCCGGGCCACCCCCCCCGTCATCATGATCGGCGCCGCCAGGCCGATCCGGCCGGCCATCGCCGAAATCCGGGAGGCGATCGCCTCATGGATGCCGGCGATGATATTTTCCCGCGTCTCCCCCTTGGCGATCAGCGAGATCACCTCCGATTCGGCGAAGACCGTGCAGAGGCTGCTGATCCGCGCCGGCCGCCCTGCTTTCAGGGAGAGGTCCCCGAATTCGTCGAGGTCCGCCTCCAGGGCGCGGGCCATGACCTCCAGGAAGCGGCCGGTCCCCGCGGCGCACTTGTCGTTCATGGTGAAATTCACGACCCTGCCGTTTTCGTCCATGACGACGGCCTTGCTGTCCTGCCCTCCGATGTCGATGAGCGACCGGACGGAAGGGTCCAGAAAACAGGCCCCGGCGGCATGGCACATGATCTCGGTCACGACCTTGTCGGCAATCGCCACGCTCTTGCGGCCGTAGCCAGTGGCAACGATCCGGCCGATCTCCGCGGGGACAAGACCCAGCTCGGCGAGGAGTTCCTCGAAGACCCGGCGTCCCGCCGCCTCCGCATTGTATCCGGTGAAGTTCACCCTTGTCCCCAAAAGCGCGCCGTCTTGCATGACGGCGGCCTTGGCGGTGATGGAGCCGATGTCGATCCCGGCGGTCAGGCTCATATAACGGAGGCCCCCCCGTCGACCATGATCGTCTGGCCGGTGATGTAATCGGAACACCCGGAGGCCAGAAGCAGGACGATGGGGACCAGATCGGCGGTCTCGGCGATACGTCCTGCGGGGACGGCTTTCACGATCTGCTCGCAGACGGCCGGGGTCGCCCAGAAGGGCTTGCTGAAATCGGTCCTGACCACGCCCGGCGCGATGGCGTTCACCTGGATATTGAAGGGGGCGAGCTCGGAGGCCAGGACCTTCGTGAGCATCTCGAGGCCGGCCTTGGCGACCCCGTAGATCCCCATCCCCGGCGAGGCCTTCGTCCCGGCGAGCGAGGAGATGTTGACGATCTTTCCCCGCTTTTTCTCCCGCATGATCCGGGCGGCCTTCCGCGAGCAAAGGAAGGCGCCGGTCAGGTTTCCCTCAATTATCTTGTTCCAGACGGGGAGGTCCGCATCGACGACGGAGGCCGCCAGCAGATTCATCCCAACGTTGTTGATCAGGATGTCAAGACCGCCGAAATGCCGGACGGCGGTCTCAAAGAGGTTCTCAACGTCTCCCTCGCGGGCGACATGGACCGGCACGGCGAGAAGCCGCCCGCCGCCGCCCAGCTTTTCCACGGCGGCCGCGAGATTCTCCTGCTTCCGGCCGCAGATGACCACCTTCGCCCCCTGCTCGAGGAAGTCCCCGGCCAGTTCCAGGCCGATCCCCCGGCTCCCCCCTGTCACGACGACCACCCTATCTTCCAGACCAAACGCTATGCCGCACATCGCTTCCCTCCCATCGTTTTTTCATGCCTATTCCCTATAGGGCAAACGCCCGCCGCTGTCAATAAAGACGACCGGTGACCGTCGGTTTGCGAAACGCCTCCCTCACCGCCCCTTGGTATGGAGCGGCGTGGGCTGGACCCAGCGGCCGTTGTCCCCCTCGTAGAACCACTTGTCGGGAAAGCCGCGATGCCGGATGAAGTTCGGGTTTTCAGCCCAGCGGATCAGGTCCTCGTAGGCCTGGTGGATCTTCCGGAACATCCCCGCATCGCCGCCGAGATCGGGGTGGTGGATCTTTACCTGACGCCGGTAGGCGTCCCGGATGATCTTCTGGAGCTCCGGGGAGTCGAGATTGGACTTCTCCAGGTTTAGATAGATCAGGGAGGCCGGTCTGACGGCCGGGGTGTGGATGATCTGCGGCTTGACGGAGCGGGCCGGCACATGGTTCCGGACGGCCATCTCCAGGACGTGGAGCGAGGCGAAGTAACGCTTCTTCGTCCGCCGCTGCTCGGCCCACCAGGTCTCCCCCAGGATGTCCGCCATCCGGCTGAAATCCTCCCCCGGATTTTTACCCGGCGTCCGGGGGTAGAAGAAGCTGCAGATCTCCTTGTATCCATAGGGCAGGACGTCCATGACGATCAGGAGGTCGGAAAAGTAAAAGGTGGCGTAACGGGCGTTGAGCGCCTGGAGGAGGCCGATGCGCATGTCGAGCCTCTGCCGGAGTTTCTGCCGACAGTCGGTGGAGCAGTACCGCCGCCGGCCGATATTATCCCTCGTCCCACAGGAGAGGCATCTTCTGGTCTCTTTCCCGTTACCGGGCACGATCAATGCTTTTGCGCTCCCTGTCATTACATCATCCGCGCGGTACGGCGCTCCTTTCCCCAAGCCTTCCGCCGCCGGCAATAAACCAGAACCGGCGACGTTAAAAATGACGAACCCGTAAAAAGTCATAAAAAGCCTTGAACTGGGGCGGCTTCGTAAAAAAGTCAACACTCTCCTCCCCCTTGATGGGGGAGGGTTAGGGTGGGGGTGAAACGGGTTTGTATTTCAGTGAGTAATTCCCCCTCTCCTTAATCCCCTCCCGCCGGGGGAGGGGAAAATTCACTTTTTACGGAGGCGTCAAAATTGGATGATATTACATCACAGATGGCGGGAGAAGCAAAAGGCGGCCTTGAAAACACACAGCAAGGAAATGATTGACAACAAAAAGCCTTCGCCTGTATCAAAGGGCAGCGGCGCCGGATCCATCCGGAAGCCTCGGATACAAGACCTTTGAAAAAATACGCCAGAGTCATTGCGAGCGAAGCGAAGCAATCCTATAAGTATTCGATCATTCATGAGATTGCTTCGGCGCTGTGCGCCTCGCAATGACTGGGAGAGAATAAATTCAAGGGTCTCATGGCAAGAACAGCGGTTCTCTACATGAGGGCGAATGGCCTATGTCCCGCGTGATGGTCAGACATGCAACCTACGACGACGGCACGCTTAAGTCTCGGATCTTCGAACTGATGGAGGCTATGGGGGGAGAGGCAATCCGGAGGGGAAGCCGTGTCCTGATCAAGCCGAACCTGTTGTCGCCGGCAAAGCCGGAGCACGCCGTCCTCACCCACCCCGCCCTCGTCCGCGCCGCCGTGGAGTACGTCCTCGAAAGGGGGGCGAGACCGCTCATCGCCGACAGCCCCGCGATCGGCGCCTTTGATACGATCCTCCGGATGAGCGGCATCCGCGACGCCCTCCGCGGTCTGGATGTCGAATGCAGGCCGTTTCAAAATTCCGTCCGCGTGGAGATCGGCGAGCCGTTCGGAGCGATCGAGATCGCCGAGGAGGCCCTCGGGGCGGACGCGATCGTAAACCTCCCCAAGCTCAAGACGCACAGCCAGATGCTCCTCACCCTCGCCGTGAAAAACCTCTTCGGCTGCATCGTCGGCTACCGGAAACCGGAATGGCACATGCGCGCGGGCGTCGACCGGCAGGTGTTCGCGAAGCTTCTCGTCCGGATCGGCCGGACCCTCCGACCCGCCTTCAACATCCTGGACGGCATCCTGGCTCTCGAGGGGGAAGGCCCCGGCCGCCGGGGTCCCGAGGCCGGCGGGCGTCATCCTGGCCGGCAGCGACCCCTTCGCCGTCGATTTCGCCGTCTGCCGGATGATCGGCATCGCCCCGGAGGAGCTGCCCCTTCTCAAGGCCGCCGCGGATATGGGAAATCCCGTCGCGGCGCCCGAATACGACGGACCCCTTCCCGAAATCCACGGTTTTCGCCTCCCGCGCCTGACCTCCCTGATGTATGGCCCGAAGAGCCTCCACGGGTTCATCCGGCGGCAGCTCCTCCAACGGCCGGTCTGCGACGGGCAGACCTGCCAGATGTGCGGCGAATGCTGGAAGATCTGCCCGGCCGGGGCGATCACCCCGGAGGAGGCGCCGCTGCGCTTCGACTACGACCGCTGCATCCGCTGCTACTGCTGCATCGAGGTCTGCCCGTTCGGCGCCCTCCGCACCGCCGAAACGGCGGCCGGACGGCTCGTCCGCCGCGCCGCGGAGAGGATCCTCCAGCCCGGCCGGCCGGGATAAAATGGTTTTACCTATCCTGCCGTTTGTGTTAGTAAACAGGCGGCGCGTTTAAATAAAAGGAGTTTTCATGGTAGACTATTTTATCAATGACCTGTCGGTGCATCTGCAGAGCTCCTATCTTCTCTCCTATCTGGCCGTCTACCTCGGAGGAGTCCTCGTCAGTTTCACCGCCTGCATCTATCCGGTGATCCCCATCACTGTCGGCTTCATCGGTGCCCGGGCCGGCGGCTCCCGGAGCAAGGGATTCGTCCTCTCGCTGATCTACGTCCTGGGAATGTCCGTCACCTACACTATTCTCGGCGCCGCGGCGGCGCTCTCCGGAAAGCTCTTCGGCCAGATTCAGGCCAACCCCTGGACCTACTTCGTTATCGGGAACCTCTGCATTATGATGGGACTGTCGATGCTCGGCGTCTTCAGACTTAACGTCCGGACACCCGCCTTCATCATGAAGGCGCAGCCGCTGTCAAAAAAGAAGGGATTGATCGGCAGCTTCCTGGTGGGGGCGGCCTCCGGTCTTGTCATGGGTCCCTGCACGGCGCCCGTCCTGGCGGCGCTCCTCGGTTATGCAGCGACCCGGCAGAACGTGGCCTTCGCCTCCAGCCTGCTGTTCGTCTTCGCCTTCGGGATGGGGACCCTCCTGATCCTCATCGGCACCTTCGCGGGTCTTGTGGCCAGCATCCCCAAATCCGGCATGTGGATGACGCGGGTCAACCGCCTCTTCGGTTGGATTCTCCTCGGCGCGGGAGAATATTTTCTGATCAGCGCCGGAATACTCTGGGTTTAAGGAGACATGATGTCGCTCTTACGGAATCGAAATACGGATGATCTTATCGGGTCCCGCAACGGCCTTGCGAACCCGGCACGACCGGCGACCGGGCAGCGGGAAATAGTGAGGGCGGGGCTTTTCCCCCGTGGATTCGCGGTAGTGATCGCCGCCGCCTTGCTGACGTGCCTTTTTGTCTTTTCTCCCGACGCCCGGGCCGCCGCCCCGAAATCGTTCGACATAATGAACAGGACCATCGAGGAGAAGGCCCCCGACTTCGTTCTCACGGACCTCGACGGTCGGAAATTCCGCCTCAGCGACCACCGGGGAAAGAGGCCGGTCCTGCTCATCTTCAGCACGACCTGGTGCCCTTCCTGCAAGGATGAGATCCCCCACCTCAAATCCCTTCATGCGACCTATGCCAAGCGGGGGCTCGAGATGGTCAACATCGACATCCAGGAATCGCGGGAGAAGGTAGCAAAGTTCACCGCCAAGAACAAGCTCCCCTACAGCACGCTGCTGGACGAAGATGGCGCGGTGAGCGGCATCTATGACATACGGGGCGTTCCGACGCTGATCCTGGTCGACAAAAACGGCATCATCGTCTGCCGCCAGTGCCGCACGGTGGAAACGCTTCTCGATACAATGATGAAAAAGAAATAGGTGACGATAAAGACGACTTTTCTTACGAAGTCGTGAGAAGTTTAGAGAGGGGAAACCCATGGCATCCGGAGCGGACCAGGGTGAAATTTATGCCCTGCAAACGGAAAACCGGCATCTCAAAGAGATGGTCGAGGCCATGCGCGAAGAGCTGGAAAAGATGCGGATCGGCGAGCAGGAACGCCTCCAGCAGGCCCTGGCCGCGGCCGGCGACGAGATCGGCCATCTCAAGGGGATGATCGTCGCCCTGCGCGAAGCGCTGGAGCGCCGGCAGATCGCCCATGAAGAAAAATGCCAGGCCATCGAGCAGGCCGCCCGCGACGAGGCGAAGCAGCTCCAGGAGATGATCCGTGCGCTGAGAGAAAAACTGGCTGGAAGTGCACAATGAAAAGAGACATCAATCCGAAAAAACAGGCCGCAGGGCAGGAGCGGCGCCGGAAACCGGACCAGTTCCCGCTTCTGCTGGATATCTCCCGGACGATCGCCGCGTTCGAGACCCTCAACGAGATCCTCGAGACGCTCGTCGAGATCACCACGCGGGAGCTTAAGGCCGACCGGGGTACTATATTCCTCAACGACAGCGAAACGGGCGAGCTCTACTCCCGCGTCGCCCAGGGGAATTTCCACCGTGAGATTCGCATCCTCAACGATTCCGGCGTGGCCGGCCACGTCTTCACCACGGGGGAGGGGGTCATCGTCAACGACGCCTGCGCCGATCCCCGCTTCAACCGCGACATCGATGAAGAGACCGGCTATCTGACAAAATCGATCCTCTGCGTCCCCATCCGGACAGTCAAGGGAGAGTTGATCGGCGTCGCCCAGGTCCTGAACAAGAAAACGGGGACCTTCACTGCCAAGGACAGAAAGCTCCTCGAGGCGATGACGACGCAGGCCGCCATCGCCCTGCAGAGCACCCAGTTCGTCGAGCGGATGAAGCGCTTCCGCGCCAAGGAAATGGAGTTCTTCGACATCGTCTCCGAGGTGACCGCCGAGATCGACCTGGGCGCCCTGCTCCAGAAGGTCATGTCCGAGGCGACCAGGATGCTGGGCGCCGAACGGGCGACGCTCTTCCTCAACGACGAGAAGACGGGCGAGCTCTTCTCCAAGATCGGCCTGGGGTTGGCGGCCACGGAGATCCGCATGCCGAACCATATCGGGATCGCCGGGGCGGTCTTCACCTCGCGGCAGACGATCAACATCCCTTACGCCTATGCGGATCTGCGCTTCAATCCCGCCTTCGACACAAAGACCGGGTTCTTCACCCGGTCCATCCTCTGCGTCCCGGTGATCAACAAGAACGGAAAGATCATCGGGGTGACGCAGGTCCTCAACAAAAGGGGCGACCCGTTCACGCAGGAGGACGAGTCGCGGCTCAAGGCCTTCACCGCCCAGGTCTCCATCGCCCTGGAGAACGCCAAGCTCTTCGACGACGTCCAGAACATGAAAAACTACAGCGAGAGCATGCTGGAGAGCATGTCCAACGGCGTGATCACCATCAACGAGGACGGCAAGATCGTCACCTGCAACGCCGCGGGACTGCAGATCCTCCGGATCGCCCCCGAAGAGGTGCTCAGACGAAACGCCGGGGATTTCTTCACCGGCGAAAACGGCTGGATCATGGAGAAGATACGCCACGTGGAGGGGAGCGGCAAACCGGATATCATCATGGACGCGGAGGCGGCGTTCGGGGGATACAGGATCTCCGTTAACCTGACGACCCTTCCCCTCATCAGCACGGCCGGACAGAAGTTGGGCTTGATGATCGTCATCGACGACATCACGAGCGAAAAGCGGATGAAATCCACGATGTCCCGTTACATGGATCCGGGGCTTGCCGATCGGCTCTTGGGGGAAGGGGAGGAGATCCTGGGCGGAAAGAGCGCCGACGCGACGATCCTCTTCTCGGACATCCGCGGCTTCACGACGCTGGCCGAAGAGTTGGGGGCGCAGGGTACGGTCTCCCTATTGAATGAGTATTTCACGATCATGGTGGACTGTATCCGGAAGGAAGGAGGGATGCTCGACAAGTTCATCGGCGACGCGATCATGGCGGCCTTCGGGATCCCTATCGCCCATGAAGACGACGAAGACCGGGCCGTCCGGGCTGCGATCGGGATGATCAGGGCCCTCCAGGTCTGGAACCGCCGGCGCATCGAGGAGGGAAAGAAGCCGGTGGGCATGGGGATCGGCCTGAACACCGATACGATCGTCTCTGGAAACATCGGCTCGCCGAAGCGGATGGACTACACCCTGATCGGCGACGGTGTGAATCTGGCCTCGCGCCTAGAGAGCCTTTGCAAGCAGTACCACGCCAGCATCCTGATCAGCGAGAACACCTTCCGGCGGCTGAAGGGGACCTATCGGATCCGCGAGGTGGACCGCGTGCAGGTCAAGGGAAAGACGCAGAACGTCGGGGTGTACGAGGTCCTGGATTACCACACCGAGGAGACCTACCCCAACCTGATGGATGTGGTAAACCAGTTTAGGGACGGTCTGGCGCTTTACCGCCGGCGGGAGTGGGAGCGGGCGATCGGGCGCTTCGAGGAGGGGCTCCGGCTGAACCCCGAGGAAAAGCTCTGCCGGATGTATATCGAACGGTGCGCCTTTTTCCGGGAGGCCCCCCCGGGCGACGACTGGGACGGCGGCTGGGTGATAAAAAATAAATAGAGGAGGAGAAATGAGCGTACTGATTCATTTTTCGATGTTTCCCACCGACAAGGGGACGAGCGTCAGTCCCTACGTGGCCCGGTCCCTGCGGATCATCCGGGAGAGCGGCCTCCCCTACAAACTCGGGCCGATGAGCACGGCCGTCGAAGGAGAGTGGGAGGAGGTCATGGGAGTCGTGGAGCGCTGCTTCAAGGAGCTCAAAACGGATTGCAGTCGGATCTACATGACCATCCAGATGGATTACCGCGAAGGGGCGGAAAACCGCATCGAAGGCAAGGTGAAGTCCGTCGAAGATAAACTGTGACGCCCTCGCAAAACGCTGGACAGGAATAGCGACTTATTGCGATCGTATCAGCGTTTCGGGACGATTTCGATCCAGTAATCATCGGGATCGTTGATGAAGTAGATCCCCATCTTCTCGTTTTCATAGCAGATGCAGCCCATCTTTTCATGGTGGGCATGGGCCGCGGCGAAATCGTCCGCGACCAGCGCCAGATGGAACTCGTTGTCCCCGAGGTTGTACGGCTCCTTCCGGTCCCGAAGCCAGGTCAGTTCCAGCAGGTGGCCGCTCTCGCCGTCGCCGAGGAAGACGAGGATGAAGCTCCCGTCGGCGGCCTCCTTCTTCCGGACCTCGGTAAGTCCGAGGGCCTCCCGGTAAAAGCGGAGACTCTTCTCCAGGTCGAGGACGTTGAAGTTGTTGTGGACAAATTTGAATTTCATGTTTTCCTCCTTATTTATTTCCATACCATGCCAAGCTTTATTCGATACTCATCAGGGAGCGCCAGCGTTCCCACTCCGTTTCCCGGGGGAGGCCCATCCTCTCCAGGAGGGCCGCGATGCCCGGCTCGTTGAAGCGCAAGTAGGGGTTGATCTTCCGCTCATCGGCCAGGGTGGAGAAGACGTGGTTCGGATCGTAGCGCGCAAAATAAGCATCGATCTCCGCATTCTCCGGTTCGAGGCGCCTGGCGAAGGCCAGCGAGTCCATCACATAATCGTGACCGGCGTACACGATGGTCTCGGCGGGCAGGGCCATGAGCTTCCGGATGGAACGGTAAAAGCCTTTTAAATCCCCCGAAAAGCAGTTCCCGATCGTCCCGTTGAAGAGGGTGTCCCCGGCGATCAGGACTTCCCCGGTATGAAACGAGCGGGAGTCCTCCGTATGCCCGGGCGTATGGATGACACGGATGATCTCCCCCTCGAGCGCGATCCCGCCGCCGTCCGTCAGATCCGCACCCGTCAGCAGACGGGCGCGGGCGGCGTTGAGCAGGGCGGCGTTGCCGCTCGTGTGGTCCCAATGGCCGTGGGTGTTTGCGACATAGAGCAGGGAGAGGCGCCGTTCCGCGAGAAAGGCGAGGATCTCTGCCGCAGCGCCACCGTCAACGGCCATGCCGCTCTCTTTCCCGTAAACGAGATAGCCGAGGTTGTCGGCGCTGTAGTGAAACTGCTTCACCTTCAACATGTAAATACCTCACGGGGGTTAGAAGGGGAATTAAGTATTTCAGGCTCGCAGTAGTTATAAGACACTGGATTCTGTGTCAAGCACGGAATGACAAAAAAGGCCAAAATCGAGTTTATTACGAGAGCGTCTAAAAATTTAAGCCTGTTCAATAATTCAATTTCAGGACCGGGCTTTTCTTCCCGGTCGTGAGGTAGTCAAAAATAATGTCCTGGGTGAGGACGATATCATGTTCAACGGCATGAATGGTCACGTTGTCAATGCCCTTGTAAAAGTTGGTCTCTTCCATGCGGTATCTGTTTTCTTTCACCAGACCGAAGGTTCTTTCGATCCCAGTGCGAAGAGGTTTGAGTTTTTGATAGATGGCATTGTGCGGTAATGCCGGTCCATATTTTCGGTAGCCGTCACTGAAATAGGTATAGCAA
>JAHJXP010000187.1 GCA_018827585.1 Pseudomonadota bacterium
AAATAATTTTACAGAATCCGGACACGAAAAGGGCACGATTCGTAGGAATCGTGCCCTTGTTATTTCAATAGGTTATGGCGGAAGTGCATGGGAATCGAACCCACCTGAGGAGGTATCAGCCCCTCACACCGGATTTGAAGTCCGGGAGGCCCACCAGTGACCTTGGCACTTCCGTAGCGCTCCCCATATCACATCCGATGCCGTAAGGAAAGGGGCGTTCGCAATAAAGCGGCTTCCCTGCGAGAAGCATCTTCGTTGCCCGCGGCCCGGAGGGAGAGGTGCGATAAAGCGTCCCTGGGGTGAGGGTTGCTAATACCCTGGTTCGCGAGTCCAGGACAGGGAGTCATCCAGGAGCTGGACCGTGACCGTCCCGCCCGCCCCCACTGCAGCGACGTCTTCGGGCAGGATGATCAGACCGTTGGCCCGGACCATCGACTTGAGGATGCCGGAGCCCTGATCGCCGGTTGTGGCAACGGTGTAACCGTCTCCTTCCGAGCGGACCTGAGCCCGGATGAAGTGTCTGGTCCCCTTTTTCTTTTTGATGCCCTCGGCGAGGCGCGCCCGGACGGTCCGCCGAAACAGGTTCGCGTGTCCCATCATCTTGAGTATCGCGGGGCGGACAAACTGCTCGAAGGAGACCATAGAGGAGACGGGATTGCCCGGCAGGCCGACGACGGGAACTCCCCCCAGCGAACCGAAGGCGAGCGGCCGCCCCGGCTTCATCGCCACCTGCCAGAACTGCACGCGGTTTCCCGCCTCCTTCATGACCTCCTTGACCAGATCGTAGTCCCCGACGGAGACCCCGCCTGAGGAAACGATGAGATCGGCACGCATGGCGGCCCCGAACTTCGCGACGAGGTCTTCCCGCTGGTCCCGGGCGATGCCGATCTGCAGAGGGATGGCGCCGCAATCCCGGACGAGGGCGGCGAGCGAATAGCTGTTGCTGCTGACGATCTTCCAGGGCGAGAGAGGCTCGTCGATGTCCGTGAGCTCGTCGCCCGTCGCGACGACGGCGATCAGCGGCCGCTGGTGGACGAGGATGAACGAGCGGCCGAGAGAGGCCAGCATGCCCACCTCGGCGGGCCGGATGATCTCGCCTTGGGAGATTACCTTCTCCCCCGGCCGAACGTCCTCTCCCGCCCGCCGGATGTCTTGCCCCGTCTTTGCTTCGGCAAGGACGGCGACCGTGTTTTCCTCTTTGCGGGTGTCCTCCATCCGGACCACGGCGTCGGCGCCTTCCGGAATAGGGGCGCCGGTCATGATCCTGGAGGCCTGCCCCGGTCCGATCCGTTTCTGCGGAACGGCCCCGGCGGGGATGTCCTCGATGACCTCGAACCGGACCGGCCTTTCCGGCGACGCCCCGCGGCTATCCTCCGCGCGGAGGGCGTAGCCGTCCATCGCCGAATTGTCCTTCGGCGGGATCGACCGGCCGGCGTGGATGTCTTCTCCGATCACCCTTCCCAGGGCGTCGAGAATGTTCACCTTCTCCAGCCCCAGCGGGGAGATCGAACCCAGTATGCTTTTCAGGGCCTCTTCGACGCTGATCATGGTCTCATCCGTCCTCCCGTGCACGCTGAAGATAAAAAACAGGGGCGCCGTCCCCTTCTTCTCCCCTATATGAATCGGTCTTTACTGTCAATAGAGAAGGGGAGGGGGAAGTTATGGGGGAATAGGGCGGCGCTTTTATCGCTTGAATAAACCGGGGTGATATTATAGAAAATAGCGTTCCACGGGGTCCTTTGCCGAATTCTCCTTTGCGCGCACGTGAAGCTTTACCCCGGAGGCATTTCGCGGACGATGGGCCGGCCAGGGATCAGCGGGGAAAGATGGGGAAACGGGGGTATTTGTCTGTTGTGTCTTGAGGAAGAGCGCCCGGCCGATTTTACGAAAACGCCGGCGAGAAAGATTGTCGAAATCAGGAGGAGTCCGGGCGATCCCGCATTCCGCGGGCTGCTGGACGGTCTCGCCCGCGGGGAAGGGCGGATATCGGTCGCGGGCCTCGAAGGAGCGGCCCGGGCCTTCCAGATCGCGCTCCTCTTCAGGCGCTCCCGCCGGACCATCATCGTTGTCTCTCCGACGGAAAAAGAGGCCGCCGCCTGTTTTCGGGACCTCTCCTTCTTCCTGGGGGGCGGGCAGGCCTTCATGCTGCCTTCCTGGAATCCTCTGACCACAGACATGTTCGCCTTTCAGCGGGAAACGGAGCTTTCCCGGCTGGAGGTCCTGCACCGCCTGGCATACGGCGGGCCGGCGGTCGTGGCAATTCCCGCTCGCGCCCTGATGCAGAAGGTGATCTCCCGGGCGGCGATCGAGGATTACGGGGAGTGGATCTCGGTAGGCGACACCCGGGAGCGGGACGAACTGGTTCGGAAGCTCGACGAAGGGGGATACAGCCGGATGACGCTGGTGGAGGGTAAGGGGGAGTTCAGCGTCCGGGGGAACGTGATCGACCTCTTTCCTCCGATGGCACGTAATCCCTTGCGCCTGGAGTTTTTCGGCGACGAGCTGGAATCGATCCGTGAGTTCGACGAAGGCTCCCAGCGGTCCATCGGCGAGCTGGCCGAATTCATGCTCTTCCCGGCCCGGGAGGTGATCCTCACCCCCGAGAGGCGGGAACGCGCCGTCCGCAACATCCGCCGCCGGTCCAACGATCTTGAGCTTCTCCGCGGGACCAAGGAAAAACTGGCCGAGATGATGGCGACAGGCCTCGTTGCCGCGGTCAACCCTCTGTTCCATCCGCTTTTCTACGCCGCCGCGGGCGGCACTGATTCCGGGTCCCAGGCCATGGGTTGCCTCTTCGATTACTTCCCGCCGGGGGGCCTTCTGGTCCTCGCCGACCCGCTTGCCGTCAGGCTGGCGCTGGAGAAGGCCGAAAACGACCTCGACCGCTTTCTCCTCAAGGCCCGCACCGACGAGCGGTTTTACCTGGAGAAGGAATCCTCCAGCCTGACCGCGATGGAGGTCCCGGAAAAATGGCGGGAGCGGCAGCAGCTTCACCTGGAAGGACTCGCCCTCGGTGTCGACGAGGACGACGGTTTCCGCGTCCGGTTTCAGATGGACAAGGATTTCGCCGTCGAGCAGGAGAGCCAGGCGGCGGCCGGCGATGACGGGTTGCTCCGGCCGATCGCGGAGAAGATCCGGGGGTGGCTCCGGGAGGGGAACCGGGTCGAATTCGTCTGCGGGGGGCAGGAATGCCTGCAGCGGATGGGGAATCTCCTCGCCCGGCACGATCTCCCCGTCGGGAAGGCGGCCGGCGCCTTCCTGGAGAAGAGCGACGGGGAAGACATGCCGGCAGGGCTTTTCCTCCGGGAGGGGCGGATCAGCGGGGGATTCCATCTTCCCGGGATGAAACTCGTCGTCCTCTCGGAAGAGGAGCTCTTCGGCCGCAAGGTCCTCCGGCCGCGGGTTAAGCCGGTCCGTGAGGGATATTTTCTCCGCTCCTTCGGGGAACTCAAGGAAAATGATTTCGTCGTCCATACGGAGCACGGCATCGGACGCTATCGGGGGCTCCAGAAACTGACCGCCGGCGGCATCGTAAACGACTTCCTCCTCATCGAATATCAAGATCAGGACCGCCTCTACCTCCCCGTGGACCGCCTCGATCAGATCCAGCGGTACATCGGACCGGACGGTTTTGTCCCGAAGGTCGACAAGCTGGGCGGGACTTCCTGGGAGACCCTCAAGGAGCGGGTGAAGAAATCGGTCCGGGAGGTGGCCGAGGAGCTGGTCGCCATCTACGCGGCCCGGGAGGTGATGGACCGGGAGGCCTTCTCCGCCCCCGACCGGCTCTATGAGGAATTCTGCGCCTCCTTCGAATACGAGGAAACGCCTGATCAGGCCGAGGCGATCGAGGACATCCATCAGGACATGAGCGGCCGCAAGCCGATGGACCGCCTGATCTGCGGCGACGCCGGGTTCGGAAAGACCGAGGTGGCGATGCGGGCGGCGCTCAGGGCTGCGCTGGACGGGAAACAGGCGGCCGTCCTCGTTCCCACGACGATCCTGGCCGAGCAGCATTTCCAGACCTTCTTCCGGAGACTGAAACCCTATCCGTTCCGGGTCGAGGTCCTCAACCGTTTCCGGACGAAGGCGGAGCAGAAGGGGATCCTGGACGGTCTCGCCCGGGGGACGGTGGACATCGTGATCGGCACCCACCGCCTCCTCCAGAAGGATGTGAACTTCAGGAATCTGGGGCTGGTGATCGTCGACGAGGAACAGCGCTTCGGCGTGGCCCACAAGGAGAAGCTCAAGAAACTCCGGTCCCTCGTGGACGTTCTGACCCTGACGGCGACACCCATCCCGCGAACGCTTCACCTGTCGCTCGTGGGGATCAGGGATTTGTCCATCATCAACACCCCGCCGGAGAACCGGCTGCCGGTGAAGACGCACGTCCTGGAGTTCGACGAGGAGGTGATCGCCGGCGCGATCCGGCAGGAGCTCTCGAGAGACGGCCAGGTCTTCTTTCTCCACGACCGCATCCGGTCGATCTACACAATGGCCCGTCTCGTCCAGAAACTTGTGCCGGAGGCGCGGGTGGGGGTCGTCCACGGCCGGATGACGTCCAACGGGATCGAGGAGTCGATGGCGCGGTTCATCCGGCGGGAGGATGATGTCCTCGTCTGTACGACGATCGTGGCCTCGGGCCTCGACATCCCCACGGCCAACACGATCCTCGTCAACCGGGCCGACCGCTTCGGCCTGGCCCAGCTCTACCAGCTCCGGGGCAGAGTGGGCCGTTCGAAGGAGGAGGCGTTCGCCTACCTCCTGGTACCGAAGGGGGCAATGCTCTCACGCGACGCCCAGAAGCGGCTCCAGGTGCTGATGGACTTTACCGAACCCGGCTCCGGCTTCCGGATCGCCTCCAACGACCTGGAGATTCGGGGGGCGGGCAACCTTCTGGGGATCTCCCAGTCCGGCCATGTATTGGCCGTGGGGTATGAGCTCTATACAGAACTGATGGAGAAAGCGATCCGCGAGCTGAAGGGGGAGCCGGCCCCGGAAGAGGAGGTCAAGCCGGAGATCCATTTAGGGATACCGGCTTTCATTCCCGAGTCCTACATGGCCGACGAGCACCGGCGGCTGGTGACCTACAAGCGGGTCTCGCTGGCGGCGAGCGATGAAGAGCTGGCCGGGATCCGCGCGGAGCTGATGGACTGCTACGGTCTGGTCCCCCCCGAGGTGGACAACCTCCTTGCGGTCATCGGCATCCGGAACCTCCTGAAGACCCTCAAGGGGAAGCGGATGGGCTATGACGGAAAGGTGATGTCGGTTTTCCTCCGGGAGAACAGCCCGATCGATCCCGCCCGGATCGTCGAGCTCTACCGGCGGAAGGTGAAGGGCGTGCAACTCACGCCTGATCTGAAGCTGACCATTCCCACGCCGGGACTGAAGGGGGAGGAGATCCTCGGCCGGGCGCGGGAATTGCTCCAGTCCCTGAGGTCGAAGGAGAAGCCATGATGACTGGAACGGCTGCCGCTGGGCAGGAAAAGAGGGGCGCTGTTCCCATTTTCCAGAGGCAGGGGGGGCCGATAAAATCCCTGTTCGCGGGGATGGAATCCGCTTTCTTCGGGATGCCGGCGTTTCTCCGGGGAGGCGGGCGCGCGGCGGTGGCGCTGATAATGGCGGCTCTGCTTCTGGCCCTTCCGTCCTGCCGGGGCCAGGAGCGGTCAGAATCCTTGGTGGCCTCGGTAAACGATGAGAGGATCCTCCTTGGCGAATATCAGGCGCGGTTGGCGGGAGAGGCGGCGCTCGTGAAGAGCGACCCGCCACCGACTGCCGGCGAGATCGCCATCCTGCAGGAGGAGGTGCTCGACCGGCTCATCGAGGAGAAGATCATGGTCCAACGCGCAGGGAGGCTTTCCCTTGCCGTCGGCGACCCGGAGCTCGCCTCCCGGATCGAACAGATCAAGCGGGATTACAACAAGGATGAACAGTTCGAGCGCCTGTTCGGCGAAGAAGGGGTAAACTATGCCGCCTGGAAGGAGGCGCTGCGGAAACGGATCCTGTTAGAGAAGCTCATCGCCGTTGAGGTCGAGGCAACGGTCTCGGTGACACAAGACGAAGCGGAGCGGCATTACCACGCCAACCGCAAGGACTACCTGACGGAGAAGCGGGTACGGGCCGCCCAGATCGTCGTCCCCGACAGGGACAAGGCGGAGGCGATCCTGAAAAGATTGAAGGCGGGGGAAGATTTTGATAAGGTGGCCCGGCAAGTTTCCATCGGGCCGGAGGTCGCAAAGGGCGGAGATCTCGGTTTTTTCGCGCGCGCGGTCATGCCCGAGGCGATCGACCGCGTGGTCTTTACGCTCCCGGTGGGAAAGGTCAGCGGGATCGTTCAGAGCCCCTACGGTTATCACATTTTCAAGCTCCTTGAGCGGAAGGAGGCCGGCGGCCGGAAATTTACGGAGGCTAAGGAACAGGTGATCGCCGATCTGCGGAAAATAAAGGAGGCAGAGGTGTACAAACGCTGGCTTGAGGGGATCAAAAGAAGTGCCGTAATCCGTATCAACCGACCCCTCCCGAAATGGACGCCGCCGGTGGAAGCGGGGACGAGGAAAACCCCGGCGCGAAACGATGCGGAAAACCATTGAGGAGATCATGATGAAGAATGTCAAAGCGGTTCTTGTGGGAGTGATGGCGACTGTATTCATTAGCCTGCCGGCGCAGGCCGCGGTGGGCGACAGGATTGTCGCCGTCGTCAACAACGAGGTCATCACTCTGTCCGAGTTGAACGGCGCGTTTGAACCCTACCGGATAAAACTGGAAGAGGCCTATCAGGGACAGGAACGGGAGAAGGCCCTGGCCGAAACCAGGATGACCCTGCTGAACCGGATGATCGACGGCCTCCTCATGGAACAGGAATCAAAAAAGACCGGGATCGTGGTTCGGGAGGAGGAGGTCACTGAAGCGATCAAGGATCTTCTCGCGAAGAGGAACATCGCCCAGGAAGATTTGCCCAAGAGGCTGGCGAAGGAAGGTACGACCCTGTCGACATACAGAAAAGAAATCAGGGATCAACTGATGCGAATCAAGCTGATCCGGCGGGACATCAAGTCCAGGGTGGCGGTGACCGATGAGGAGATCGGGGAGTACTACCGCAAGCACCGGGAGGATTACGAAGGGAAGGAGTCTGTCCGGATAAGGCAGATTTTTCTCCTGTTTCCGAAAGAGGATGACCCGGCCGTAAAGGAGAAGCTCCGGGCAGAGGCCGGGGAGATTCACCGGCGTCTCGTCAACAGCGAGCCCTTTGACGAGCTTGCCGCAAAACACTCCGAGGGACCGGCGGCCGCGACCGGCGGCGACATCGGCTTCATCGAGCGGGGGATGATCATCCCCGAAGTGGAAGAGGTCGCCTTCAGTCTGCCGCTAAGGCAGATCAGCGGCGTCATCGAATCGTCCGTAGGATTTCACATCGTCGAGGTGATCGACCGCCGGGGGGCGGGGATCAAGGACGTCGAAACGGTCCGCGAGGAGATCAGGGAGAAGATCGACCGGGAAAAGATGGAACAGAAGTTCGAGGAGTGGCTCAACGCCCTTCGGAAGAAGTCCCATGTCGAGATGAAATTGTAATGAACATCATAAGAATCAAGGGCGCCGCGCAGCACAACCTCAAGAACATCAGCGTCGACATCCCGCGGGACAAACTCGTCGTTATCACCGGCGTCTCCGGTTCCGGGAAGTCGTCGCTCGCCTTCGACACGATCTACGCCGAGGGTCAGCGCCGTTATGTGGAGTCCCTCTCGGCTTATGCCCGCCAGTTTATCGGGCAGATGGACAAGCCCGACGTGGAATCGATAGAGGGGCTCTCCCCGGCCATCGCCATCGAGCAGCGGACGGCCGCCCACAACCCCCGCTCCACGGTGGGGACCGTGACGGAGATATACGACCATCTGCGCCTCCTGTTCGCCCGAATCGGCGTCCCCCACTGCCACAAGTGCGGCAGGGAGATCAAATCCCAGACCATCGATATGATGCTGGAGACTGTCCTCGCCTTGCCGGCCAATACGCGCTTGGCGATCCTGGCCCCGATCGCCCGGGGGAAAAAGGGGGAGTTCCAGAAGGAGCTCAGGAAACTCCTCAAGGAGGGGTATGTCCGCGTCCGGGTGGACGGCGACATCCGGGAACTCGCCGAGGAGATCGTCCTCGACAAAAACCGGCGGCACGACATCGACGTCGTGATCGACCGCCTGATCATGAAGGAGGGGGTCAGGAAGCGCCTGCGCGATTCCCTGGAGGCGGCTTCCGCTCTTTCCGAAGGTCTGGTCCGCGTCGCCGTGACCGGCGGGGAGGAGAACCTCTTCAGCGAGCGGTACGCCTGTCCGGACTGCGGCGTCAGCATCGCGGAGCTCGCCCCCCGGATGTTCTCCTTCAACAGCCCCTACGGGGCCTGCCAGGACTGCGGGGGGCTGGGAACCAGGATGTATTTCGACCCGGAGCTGGTCGTCCCCGACCAGGGGCTTTCCGTCCGGGAGGGGGCGATCATCCCGTGGTCGGGGCGCCACTCCCTCCATTATTTCCAGATGCTCAACACCCTCTCGGAGCATTACGGCTTCGACATCCATACCCCGTTCGGCGAGCTCCCGGAGAAGATACGGGACATTCTCCTCCACGGTTCGGGGGAAGAGAAGATCCGCTTTCACACGGATCGGGGCGGCCGGAGATACTTCTACACCCGGCCGTTTGAAGGGGTCCTCAACCAGATCGACAGGCGTTACCGGGAGACGACCTCCCTGCACGTACGCATGGACCTGTCCCGCTACATCAGCCTGCGGGAGTGCCCGTCCTGTCTCGGCGCCCGCCTGAAGCCGGAGAGCCTCTCGGTGACCGTAGGGGGGAAGAACATTTACGAGGTCTGCAAACTCCCGATCCGGGAATGCCTCGCGTTTCTCACGGCGATCCCCCTTTCCCCTCAGGAAGCGCACATCACGGAGCGGGTCATGAAGGAGATCCGCCAGCGGCTCGGCTTCCTGCTGGACGTCGGGATGGACTACCTCAGCCTGGACCGTTCGTCGGGGAGCCTCTCCGGCGGGGAGGGGCAGCGGATCAGGCTTGCCACCCAGATCGGTTCGGGTCTGGTCGGCGTGCTCTATGTCCTGGACGAGCCGACCGTCGGCTTGCACCAGCGCGACAACGTCCGCCTGATCGCGACCTTGAAGCGCCTCCGTGATATGGGGAATACGGTTCTGGTCGTCGAGCACGACCAGGACATGATGCTGGAGTCGGACCAGATCATCGACATGGGGCCGGGGGCCGGGCTGGACGGCGGCGAGGTCGTCTTCCAGGGGACGCCGGAGGAGATCTGTAAAAGCGAGTTCTCGCTCACGGGGGCCTACCTCTCGGGGCGGGAGTCTATCGCTGTCCCCAGGAAACGGAGGCCGGTGACGGAGCGGTTCATCGTTCTCGAAGGGGCGCACGAGCACAACCTCCGGGAGATCGACATCCGGATCCCAGTCGGGGTCTTCACCGCGGTCACCGGCGTCTCCGGGTCGGGAAAGAGCACGATGGTCATCGAGACCCTCTACAAGGCGCTCGCCCGGCGGCTCAACCGGGAGAAGGGGGGCGGCGGGAAGATCCGCCGCATCGCCGATCTGGGCGGCATCGAGCGGATCATCCTGATGAACCAGCAGCCCATCGGGCGGACCCCCCGTTCCAACCCCGTGACCTACACGGGTATCTTCTCCCACATCCGGGAACTCTTTACGGGGCTGCTCGAATCGCGTCTCCGGGGCTACAAGCCGGGCCGGTTCAGCTTCAACGTGAAGGGGGGGCGCTGCGAGGCGTGCGAAGGGAACGGCCTGATCAAGATCGAGATGCACTTCCTGCCGGACGTCTACGTCACCTGCGACGCCTGCCTGGGAAAGCGGTTTAACCAGGACACCCTCGAGATCCGCTACAAGGACAAGAACATCGCCGAGGTCCTCGATATGACGGTCCAGCAGGCCCTTGTTTTCTTCGAGAACATCCCGGCCATCCGCTCTAAGCTCCAGCTTTTATACGACGTGGGCCTGGGCTACATCCGCCTCGGCCAGTCGGCGACGACCCTCTCCGGGGGCGAGGCGCAGCGGATCAAGCTCTCCCGCGAGTTGGGGAAGCGGATGAACAGCCACACCCTCTACGTCCTCGACGAGCCGACGATCGGCCTGCACTTCGCCGACATCCGGAAGCTCCTCGACGTATTGATGCGCCTCGTGGAGATGGGCAACACCGTCGTGGTGATCGAGCACAACATGGATGTAATCAAATGCGCCGATTACCTGATCGATCTGGGGCCGGAAGGGGGGCCGGGCGGCGGCCGGATCGTCGCCGCGGGGACGCCGGAAGAGGTGGTCGGCGCGGAAGGTTCTCACACGGGATGGTTCCTCCGGAAGGTCCTCTGGACCGGTGTATAGATGTACCGAAAGAATGGTTTCCCGGCGACCCGGTTCGGTAGTTATTGTAATTGCAGATGCTGCTTAAGGCATCTTGAGCAGTCGTTCGCTGTGCCAAACTCTGACAATACGCACCCGCATTTTATCGAGACGATAAACGATACGAAACGGTGGGTGAATAATTTCCCTCAAATGAGCGATGCCAAACTCCGGGACAATACGGCCGCTTTCGGGAAATTCGGCAAGTCTTTCCACTTGCGACACAACTTCTCCGAGCAATCTCTCGCCCACATCAGGAACCTGCTGATCGATGTACCAAGCTTTGATTTCCTCAAGATCCTTGAACGCCGAGACAGCAAAGGTGATTAAGCTTTTTTGCGGCATAGCTTCAGCTCAATCCAAGACGCTTCTTCACGTCTGCAAGATTCACTTCCCTGCCCTCTTCCAGGTCCATCAGCCCCTGTACGATGTCCCGGAGAAATGCCCTCTCATCCGTTTCAGTTTCGTAATCCTTAAGGGACTGGACAACGGCAACGCCTCGCCCCCTGTTGGTTAAAAGCACTGGTCGGCGGGTCTTATCAACCTGATTAACAACCCGACCGGGATTAACCTTCATATCACTTAACGGAACGATGTCTTCGGAAAACTTAGTAGATGTTTGCATAGCACCTCCTTCAGTGGTCTTATATTCGTACTAATAATAGCACCTGTTAAAGGGTATGGCAAATATTTTAATTTTAATCTGGGGTATGCACTTGACCCCAGTAAATCGGATATAACACATTGAATCAATGGAACTTTGGGTCAGTTTTCAATATGGAAGTGCCAATGGTTAAATTGTCTGTATATTCAATATGATAACAGCTATCCGCTGGAGTCAAGTGCATACCCCAGTATTTTAATATGCCTTCACGCCTGTCCTGTTTAAGTTAGCTGACCACCATGTAGTATGTTGATATTGGGACGTAAATGAGCCATTTTTATTTTTTCCGATTTGAATTTACATTGCAGTTTCCGGCCTGTACCTTCTTCCCAACAATGGGAAGGAGAGTTGCCGATGAATGCAGGGAAAACGGTTTTCGCTCAGATACTGGAGCATCTGCCACGTTATGAGTTTGACAAATTCGTTAAAAAGTACGAGGGCAATCGCAGGGTCAGAAGGTTTCCCTGTTATGATCAGTTCCTCTGCCTTGCCTATGCCCAGCTTACGTACCGGGAAAGTCTGAGGGATATTGAAACATGCCTGAACTCTCATCACGAGAAGCTTTATCATATCGGGTTCCGCGGTCAGATCTCAAGATCTACAATGGCCCGTGCCGGCGAAAAACGAGATTGCCAAATTTATCAGGACTTTGCCTATCATCTTATCTCCATTGCCAGAAAACTCTATCAGAACGAAGCACTGGCGATAGATCTGGCTTACTCTCTCTACGCTTTCGACTCAACGACCATCGATCTGTGCCTTTCCCTTTTTCCTTGGGCTCATTTTCGCAAGACCAAAGCCGCCATCAAGATGCACACATTACTCGATCTGCGGGGATCCATTCCGACATTTATCAGCCTCACTACCGGCAAAGTACACGATGTCAACGTTTTGGATATTCTCCCCTTGGAAAAAGATTCCGTCATCGCAATCGATCGTGGATACACAGACTTTTCAAGGCTTTATGCACTGAACCTGTTTCCCGCTTTCTTCGTGATTCGCGCCAAGAGCAATTTTCGGTGCCGCCGCCTCAATTCTCAGAAAGTGGACAAAACGCTGGGGCTTCGTTCCGATCAACGCATTGTTCTCACAACCAAGAAATCCAGAGCGGCCTACCCGGAGACTCTGCGCCGGGTGTCCTACGTGGATCTGGACACCAAGAAGCGTTTTGTCTACCTGACCAATATCTTTACCGTTTCCGCCATAACCGTCGCCGATATTTACAAGCAGCGCTGGCAGGTGGAGCTCTTCTTCCGCTGGATCAAACAACATCTGAGAATCAAAACCTTTTACGGTACATCGCCCAACGCCGTCAAAACCCAGATATGGATCGCTATCAGCATTTATCTTCTGGTCGCCATCCTGAAAAAGAGACTCGATCTGCCCGGCAGTCTCCACACAATTTTGCAAATTTTAGAGGTCAACATTTTTGAGAAAAAACCCATTATTCAGATAGTTAAAGATGCTTACAAGCAAGAACCGGAACCAAGTTTATGCAACCAGCTAAATTTATTCAACAGTTAACGGGACAGGCGTGATATGCCTTAATGGATGGTTATAAATCGGGTAGCCGAACGCCACGGCTTCCCGGTAGGCGGATTTATTGGCGATCCGGGGCAGCTGATGGTTAGAGTAGTATAACAAGCGGATGCTTTTGGGGATCATAAAGTTCGTATCTTCCATCGCCTCGCAAGAAGAGAAATTGTTCCGTTCCTTTCCAATGATATCTTGCTGGGACCAAGTTTACTACTAATCTCATTAGATGCTGCCATATGGCATCATCACTCCAGCTTCCTTTGGATTTCACGCGGTTAACGAATTCATTGAATGACAATATCTCTGAATCATTAATCGATGTTTTGATGGCCTCTGCGCATGATTCTCCCTTGTATCCCTTTGTCATTTATCATCGCCTCCTTACGTGAAAAGCTAACAAAAAGATCAGCCCGAGCCGGGTTCCCCGGCGATTGGCTATATCGACTGGTTGGCCGTTGCTTCAATGATGGCGTACTTGAGAGAATCAAATACCCCAGTCCACTGTACCTGATAACTTCCATTGAGCGTCACGGTTTCATCTTTTTTTCCAGTTGGTTTTTGGATAGACCCACAGAGTCTCTTCCCTTGTCGAAAATAGCCGTAGATGCCACCGTCGTTGCCCGAATAGAATAGCGGATCGTCCGCAAAAATAACAAGAAACGTTTGTTCAAAACCTGAGCGTTTCAATTGTTCTGCAAAACGAATGTCCTTGCAGAAGTTGAACATCTGTTCAGGATATTGTCCGTTGCGCGGGAACTTCATCTCAATGGCACAACGAAGTCTTGATTTGTCAGTGGCAAAGACAGAAATATCAATTTCCTTCTTAATGAACTCTCCTGTCTGGAAGAAGAACGATACGTTGCGCTCAAACTGGACTTTTTGATCGACTAGCCGGGATCGTAGAAAGATACCTAATTCGTGCTGCAGGCTGAACTCGTTGTACATTTCTACCTGCCTGGTTTTTACGGTATCAACAAAGTTCTCTATGGTTTTAATCATCGTTTCCCCGTGGGCCAAAGCCGCAAATCACGGGCAGCGGTATTCCGTACCTTGGATTTGCTGGTTGGCCTCATCTCTTCCATTTCTCAAGTTCCCACTCCGCAATGGACTGGGAGCTCGCCTTTTCCCCAATCTTCTCCATCCAAGTTTTGTAAGTGTCTATACAGTCCATCTTCGTCCAAGCTTTGTATACGCTCACTTTCTTCAAAATGCTGCGGTCAAGCGGGCAGTGAGGAGGGGCTGGATGACTGCCGAGGCACCACAGGAACTTCAAGTAGAGATTGAAAGCCTTCTGTGCTGTTCCGATCTTGAACCGCCCACCGAGAAGAATCCGTGCGAATTGCCTCGTTATCGAATCTGCAAGACTCGATATGTTCTTGCAGTGTTTAGCCTCTGTGATGGTTGCGGAGTAGCCTGACGCGAGATCCCGAATCTCGCTACGAAGGACGCGCCGTAGTTCCTCCCGGTCGGCCAGACCGGGATTACCGTTGTAAACCTTGTTATGCTGGAATGCTGCCACGATGCTGTTTTGTATCGCGCCTCGCTCGCAGGTGACGCCTACCGTCTTCAAGAACTCCTGTTTCTTTGTCATATGTGATCCTGGCCAACATAGTGTAGACCGCCTAACGGTGGCCTTTTTCCACCGCGATTGATTTTTTAAATGATGGCGTAAGACGTTGACATAAGAAACGATCTCTGTCAAACGAAAATCAATGGAACCCATATTGGATATCAAAATACCGCAGGTGATGACAGAAGATAAAGCTCATGGATCAGGTCCGGGACGTCCTCCGGAAGGATATTGCTCTATCCGCACCGAACAGGCGTATGTGGATTGGATCTGGGATCTACCCCGGTGCGCGGAACAGGATATCCTGGCTGCAATAGCGTTTCGGCAGGCGCCGCACTTCGACATCCGCATTCCACAACTGGGAGATGACCGGTTTCACGTCATCCGGCGCACCGCTTGTCCAGAATCGCTCCGTGCCTGAACGGAGATCAGGCGACAACAAGCCATTGCTTTCCAGCCGGCGCCGCAGCTCGTGAGCGATCGCCGCGTTCGGATCAACGATGGAGACCCCGGGTCCGGCTATCTCCCGGATGAGCGGTGCAAGAAACGAGTAGTGCGTGCACCCCAGAATAATCGTGTCCGCGCCCCGCTCTAACAGCGGCAAGACATACTTTGCTATCAAGGCTCGCACTTTCTCGCCATGCAGTTCACCCGTTTCAACCTGCTCGACCAGTCCGGCGCAGGGCTGGATCAGTATATCGACATCGCCGCCAAACCGGGCCAGCAACTTCGCAAATTTGTCGCTGGAAAGGGTCCCGCTGGTCGCAAGCACGGCGATAACCCCGGATGCTGTCTTCTCTGCCGCCGGTTTAATGGCAGGCTCGACTCCAACGATCGGCACGGAAAATCTCGACCGCAAGGTGGTTATCGCGGCGCCTGTTGCGGTATTGCAGGCAACGACGATCGCCTTCGCATTCCGATCCACCAGGAATTCGGCGATGGCAACGGATCTCGCTTCGACAAACTGCGGGGACTTGTCTCCGTACGGCACGCAGGCTGAATCGGCGACATAAAGAAGATCTTCACTCGCGAAAGACCTCCGGATCTCGAGAAGGACCGACAGGCCACCGACTCCGGAATCAAAAATCCCGATTGGAGATGAGGCATTCATTGTTTAAACCCGATGCGCAAGGAGAACCGAGCGCCAACATCATGCAGACCGACCGCCGGCCGCCTTCCGCGCCGGCCGCGTCGGACATTCCGATTGTAAAGCACCTTGACAGAACCCATTTTGCTTGTCAAATGGAAAACAGTGCGCAAAACTAATCCTTGACATCGGCGGCGGGAAGGTTTATACAGGCCACGCTTTCAGATTTGGTTTTGGCTGTTTCCCCTACCCCAGAGCCTGCAATAAAAGGCTTCTGGGGTTTTTTGCGCCTGAAGAATAGACAACCTTGGGGAACAGGGTAAAACCAGAAGAAGACAGGAGGAATATGGCAAGACAAGGCCAGGACAAGTTCATCAAGCGGCAAAAGGAGCTCGAGCGCATCAAAAAGGCGAGCGAGAAAATGGCCAAACGGCAACAACAGAAGAAAGACACTATTACGAAGGAAATTGAATGAGTTTTAAACAGTTTAATCTACACACGCAGATCGAAGCGGGCATCCAGGCCCTGGGGTACACGGCGCCGACGCCGATTCAACTTCAATCCATGCCCGCCATTCTCCAGGGCAAAGACGTCATGGGGCTTGCCCAGACCGGAACGGGCAAGACCGCCGCGTTTGCGCTTCCCATTTTACAGCGGCTGATGAGCGGCCCGCGGAAAAACGTCCGCGCGCTGATCGTCGCCCCGACGCGGGAGCTGGCGGAACAGATTCACGAGGCCATTGGCGGGCTCGGACGGGCGACGAAACTCAAGAGCGTCACCATTTACGGCGGGGTGAACAAGAACGCCCAGATCCGGACGCTCGGCCAAGGGGTCGAAATTGCCGTGGCCTGCCCAGGACGCCTGCTCGACCTCGCGGACCAGGGTGAAATCGACCTCTCCCATGTCGAGGTTCTGGTCTTGGACGAGGCGGACCGCATGTTCGATATGGGGTTTCTGCCGGACATCCGCAAGATCGTGAAAAGGCTGCCGGTCAAGCGGCAGACGCTGCTCTTCTCCGCCACCATGCCAGAAGACATCCGGAAGCTGGCCAGGGAGGTACTTAATGACCCCCTCACGATCCGAGTCGGCGCCGGGGTTCCCGTCTCCACGGTTTCCCATGCCCTCTATCCCGTGGAGCCGCACCTCAAGACGGCCCTGCTGATGAAGTTGATCGAGCGGACGGATACGGAATCGGTGCTGGTCTTCGCACGCACGAAGCACCGCACGACGCGCGTCGCCGATCAGATGAAACGGGCCGGTTTCCCGGTCGCGTCGCTGCAGGGAAACCTCTCGCAGAACCGGCGCCATGATGCGCTTAGCGGCTTCCGTGAAGGAAAATATCAGATCCTGGTGGCCACCGACATCGCCGCCCGGGGGATCGATGTCTCCGGGATATCCCATGTGATCAATTACGACATGCCCGACACCGTCGACGCCTATACGCACCGGATCGGCCGTACGGGCCGCGCCGCGAAGACAGGGGACGCCTTTACCTTTGTGACGCCCCAGGACAGGGCCTTTGTAGTGGACATCGAGCATGTCCTCGGGGAGAAAATCGAGCGGCGCACGCTAACGGATTTCGATTACGGCGTGCCGGCGCCGGCGGGCAGCGGTGATGCCGACCGTCCCCGGCATTCCGTCGGGCAGAGAAGGCCGGCAAGGGTTTCCGGATATGCCCCGGTGAAAAAAAGGGGCGATTCCGTACATGGGGCGCCGCGACCTTCGGGACGCCGGAGCGGCACGAGATCGCTGGAGGGGTTCTCTGCGTTCCGAAGTTCATCCAAAACGAGGTGAAACCGCAGTGGATTACCGGGTCCGGATCTCCCCGCGGAGCAGGAGGGTCCGCCTGAACCTGTCCGCCCGCGACGGGTTGACCATCGTCGTTCCCAGGGGCTTCGATGCCCGGCGGATCCCCGGCATCGTTGAAACCCGGAAAGGGTGGATTGAGAAACATTTGAGGCGGTTTTCCGAGGCGGCCCGGTTCACCGCCGGGAACCCGCCCGATATCCTGCCCGAACAGATCGACCTGCCGGCCCTGGGAGAAACCTGGCATATCGCGTACCGGTCGACGGGGGCGCAGGAGGTCGTGGAGGTGAAGGCCGTCGAGCCCGGGGAGCTTGTCGTGAGCGGTGCGGTGGATGACCCTGCCGCCTGCCGCAGCGTCTTGAAACGGTGGCTCCGCCGCCGGGCTGCGGAAAGGCTCGCGCCGCTCCTGGCCCGCCTCGCCGAAGAGAACGGTTTCCGGTATGACCGGGTGACCATCCGGAGTCAGAAGACCCGCTGGGGGAGCTGTTCCGCCCGGAAGACGATCAGCCTCAATTGCCATCTGCTGTTTCTGCCCCCCGACGTCGTCCGTTACGTTCTGCTGCATGAGTTGTGTCACACCGTATTCATGAACCATTCCGATAAGTTCTGGTTACTCCTGGACGGTTTCGAGCCGGATGGCAAGGCCATGCGCCGGCGGATGCGCGCGGGCTGGAAGGATCTCCGCGCCTGGCTTTGATGACCTCTTAGGCAGAAGTCTGAAGTGTCCTGACCGTCCATTCACCTGCAGCCTGTCTGCCTGAGTTGCAATACAGGAAAGATCCCGGTGGCAATTCGATCAGCATGGCGGTGCCCTTTGACTCCCAGCGGGCATACCTGGAGGAGAGGCGGGAGGAGTACGGCTGGGCGATCCGGTCGGGTCTCGATATGATCGCCGGGACCGATCCGCAGACCATCCTCCCCGGGGCGAAGTCCATCGTCGTCGTCATCGAGCCCTATTTCCGGGAGGCCTTCCTCTCTGACAGCGCCGGCCGCGTTCGGGAGGAGATCGTCGCTGCCCTGGAGGAAAGCGGGTGAATCCGTCAGCGAGCGCATTCCACGCGGTTTGCCGCGGGGTAAGCGAGCGAAAATGAAATGGGTTGTTCCTCTTAAGGATCGAAGATTCTCCGCAGCTTGCTGCGGAGAGCTTCAATACCGGGCCAGAAGGTCCGTCATTCCCTGCGGTGGTTGATGAAACTGTGCAGAAACCAGCCGATGGCGATGCCGACGGCCAGCAGCAGCAAGATCACCAGAGACCGGGACAAAGCGACGGACCAGAACAGGAACTGGATCTCGACGACGGCCATGTTCTGGATGATGAACAGGAAGGCCAGACCGGCGAGTAGGATAATGAGGATCTTTTTGTAGTTCATCGAATCCCTCTTTCCCAGGAACTCAACAAGGGCGATCATTTCTCTCCGCGGGGAGAAGAAAACGGATGCCGCTCGTTGAGGAATGCCGGTGTCGGCGGATTGCGGGCCCCCGGTCTTACCCGACGGATGATCATGCCTTTTCGACCCGGATCTTCTGGGCCCCTCTGGCCTTTCTGAGGTCCGTCGCGTTGCCGGTGATCCGGCCGATCAGGCAGACGTCGCTCGCCGGTACGGGATCGGCGCCGCTGCTCATCGGCGTGGGGCCGAAGAAGATGGCCATCGCGTTTCCCGGAGGCCAGAAGCCGATGTCGCCGACCTTGACCTTTTTCGTGGCGGTCTCGTCGAGTTCCGACCGGACGGGAATCCCGAAGTAGAACTCATCGCCCCATTCGTTGGGCTCGGTCTCGATGGGAAGTTTGGCCGCGATGGCCTGGGCCAGGGCCGTGTCGGCCAGTTCGGCGTCGACGGTGATCTTTCCGGCGGTGATCTTGATGGGTATGGTCATGATGTCTTCTCCTTTGAAAAGGGCGATCATGCTGCGATCATAGGCCAGCCGGAGAAAAATTTCAACCATTCCTGATGAAGGCGGAACCATTCCATATGGATTTTTACCGCTCCTGCAGTTCCTCGCGGAAGTCATACAGCCAGTTGGTGTACCAGTCTACATTCTTCGCCGGTGCCGCGAAGTCGTCCGACAGGCTGTCCATGGGTATCTCGGACGGGATAACAATCCCACTGTGTGGTACTACCAACAGAATGTCAGTGTCCACTATTGACGACCGACCTCAAACCTTTTTGGGAAGATGGAAGGCAACCACCGGTAAACGGGAGCCAGATACCGTGCCACATTCCCCTTTTGGGGTATCATGAAGATGAAGATCTTTTTCTGGTGGGGAACAATTGCGATATGTCTGATGGTGCCGGGGTCGGGATTTTTCTCCATCAGCCTTGCGAAATGATCGCGCATTGCCATGCTTTCATAATACATCTGGAAATCAAATTTCCCCCACTTTACGTCTTCCCTGTTTAGCCGCTGGGCGTTGTCTATTTTTGATCCCCTGAACCCGTTATATTTTACCTCGATCAGGTGGCTCTCTTCCGGGGGAGGGTGCTTCAGGTATAATGTGATAAACAGCCTGTCATATTTACGGATTATTTTGGATATGGGGAGATAGAGCAAGGAGTGGCGGGGGAGCAGGGTGATCGTTGCATCGGCCCGCGACAGCAGGGCGCCCTTCTTCTTTACAAGGAGATTGGCATGGTAACCGATAGCGCCTCCGATATTGGTAAAGGTCTGATCGTCGGGTCGTATCACATCCAGCAGGTCTTTGAATACCGCCAGAGAGATTTCTTTATTTTGTCTCCTCCCCCAGAGGTACCCCGCAGTAAGGAGAAAAGAAAAGGCGACAAAGAGGAAGAAAACCGGTTGCATGATAATGTGTTCGTATTCAAACATCGTGTCCCTTTAGCCCTTTTTATCGTACATGCCGTGTGATGTCTTTCTCAATATGATATAGCGTCGACGTTTTTTCATCGAAAATCCCCTTTGCAAGGGGAACCCGTTCAACGGGAATATTGTCTACCATATTCATCATACACCCTTCCACCTCTTCCGCCATCTTTATGTTTTCGTCAGTCACCTTGTTGTTTATCAGAAGGCGCAGCGGCAATTGCAGGTCCTTCAGTCCTTCTATGAGCCGTTCCGACTCCTTCAGCGAGAGCCTGTCGGGATTGAACACCAAGGTTATAGAGGTATCCGGTCCCTGCAATTTTTTGTTCAGGTCTTCATAGGTCTGATGAAGGTCACGGAGCCGCGTCAGTACCCTGTCGTCTTGTTCATCGTAGTCCAACACCGTCTCCGAATCACTCAGGGAACCCCGTATCCTGTGAATCGTGTAACGTTTCTTGAGAATCTGTTGCCTGATCTTGATCAGCCTCTCTATCCAGGTTATCGTAATCCTCGGCAGGGCAAGGAATCTCAGGGTCAGTCCCGTGGGAGGTGTGTCAAATACGATGTAGTCGAAGTCCTTCTCATCTCGTATGGTCTTTTCGATGCCCGTTAATAATGCATATTCCTCGATACCGGGTGAGTATTTTAAAACGGAAAAGTAGTTGTCCAGGTTGAGTACCTGGAGATACTTATATGAGCTCGAAAGGACATCGATCTCCTTCTTCAAATATTCCTTCGTCAGTTTCTTGAGATCGATCTCCTTCAGGTAGAGGGTGTCTGTATATCGTGTCTTTTTGTCTTTCAGCGTCATATTAAATATGTCGCCGAGATTATGGGCGGGATCGAGGGAGACTATCAATACTCGATACTGCTGAGAAAGTTGCCATGCCATTGCAGCGGACAGCGTCGACTTTCCCACACCTCCCTTACCCGTCAAGAAAAGTATTTTCATCTAATCTATCCCCAGTGTTCCGCACATCTCTGCCAGCATATCTCCGGAGTCTTTTGCCCTTTTGTTTAACACGGCAAGCTCCTTTTCCATAAAAGGCAAAAGTTCAATGGCAAGAAAGGAGGGCGGGGAAGGGAATCCCACAAATGACCCGAGAAGAAGGAGGGTAAAAATATTTTCCAGTTCTTCCATCTCCACTGCCGTGAGGGAAAAGGCCTGCTCGCGATGTGAAGTATCAAAGACGGATAAGATGCGGCGCAATCTATCGAGAATTGAAAATCCCATCAGGTGGCTTTTAACTTCTTGTAATTGTGCCGGTGCAGGACGGTGGCGCCCCGCACCGGCAGTGGTCATTCACAAATGTTACTCGACCTTGTATGCCTTCGTCTTGATGAAGTCGTGGATGAACACAAAGTTCAAGACGAGCAACACGATCGATATGATCATCACAGTCCAGCCGGGGACCGGTTTTGCTGCAATGTCGCCGGGCACAATAACTATGATGAACCAGGCAGTGCCGCAGGTCACGGTAATCCAGAGGAGCAACGCAGGGATGACGGCAGCGTTGGCAAATTTCGATTTCAGTTTCTTCGCCACGAAGCCTGCGCCGGTCATGAGTGCAATGGCGGCGATCAACTGATTCGCTGCTCCGAAGGAACCCCATAGAATCAGCCAGTTTCCGCTTGCGCCGAGGTAGATTCCGATGGCTGCGGGGATAATTGAAGCGATCCAGCGATTTGTAAGGAAATTGTATACGCCGGCAGCGCTCTCCTTCAGGGGAAGCGCCATCTCAGAGATGCAGTACCGGGCAAGCCGGTTGGTCGTATCGAGCGTCGTCATGGCAAAAGAGGCCACCCACATGCCGGCAAGGACCTTGACATATTGTACCGGAATAAAACTGAGCCAGGTGGCATTGACCATATCGGCATAGGACTGGACGAAGAGATTGGGGCCGCCCAGTTTCACCGATGCCGATGCCTTGGTAAACGCCGCCCCCCAATTGCCTGCATTCAGCAGTTCCGCTGTAACGCCTGCATTCTTCAGAGCCGTATATCCGAAACCGGCTATGGATACAATGACGATGGTCGACAGGAAACCTTCCATGAACATGGCGCCGTACCCGATCAGGAGTCCGTCGGTCTCCTTTTCGAGCTGTTTGGACGAGGTGCCCGACGCCACGAGTGAATGGAATCCCGAAAGGGAGCCGCAGGCGATGACCAGAGGAATGGCCGGCCAGAAAGGCGTGGGCTTGCCGCCCATAAGTATCGGCGCAAAAGTGGTCGCAACGGGAACTTCGAAGCCCCTGAACGCGAAGACTGCGCCGAGAAAACCGAGGACGAGGCCTGCATAGAGGAGCCATGAGTTGAGGTAATCTCTCGGTTGAAGCAGGACATTGACGGGGATGGCGGCAGCGATAACGATATAGAAGAAAAACACCCACATCCATGTGATCTTGCTGGCCGTGATCGGGAACATGACACCCAGTGCCAATGCACCAGCCAGCATCATAATGCCGATGACCGTGGCGAGGTAAAAGTTCATTTTTACCCTGTACAGCAAAACCCCCAGGATAAGGGCGGCTATGATCTTAAGGAGATAGGATGAAGCGATGGCGCCGCCGTCCTTCCCGACAAACATCCCGCCGACAATGGCGGCAAAAGCGGCCACAACGAGGATCAGGAGGAAGAACACGATCCAGTAAAAGGCAACGCCCGTTCTCTTGCCCATAATATCGGTGGCAACAAACTGAATGGACTTTCCATCATACCTGACGGAGGCCATCAGGGCGAGATAGTCGTGAACGGCGCCGATAAAGATATTGCCGAACCACACCCACAAAAGCCCGGGAAGCCAGCCCCAGCAGATGGCAATAGCGGGGCCCACGATGGGTGCGGCGCCGGCGATGGAAGCAAAGTGGTGCCCGAGGAGAACTTCTTTTCTCGCCGCGATGTAGTCCACGCCGTCGTAAAGGCGCTTGGATGGGGCCTCGTTGCTATCCGAGGCCATTATGACATCTCTTTCTATCTTTTTGCCGTAAACGAAGTAAAGGATGAGATAAAGCAGAAAACCGGTGATGATAATCAATGTTGTCATTCTCCTTACCTCCTTTCAAAGTAGATATAAAGTTAATCGGATAATCCTGAATCCGTGGTACGAAAGCCACTCTAATCTTTTCAGATATCACGTAGACCGCCTAAGAGCTGTTATCTTGGGGGCCGTTTGAATTGTGAGATTTTGGGTAACACTTGCATAAGATATGTTAGCTGTCAAATGAAAATCACATGGCGAATCTAAAAATACCACAATGGATGATGCAAGATGAAGCTCTAAGATCAGATCCGGGATGTTCTCCGGAAACGGCATTATTCAATCCGCACCGAACAGGCCTATGTGGATTGGATGAAGCGATATATCTTTTTCCACGGAAAACGCCATCCTCAGGAGATGGGTGCTCGGGAGATCTTGATGTTTCTGACTTACCTGGCTACGAAAAGGAACACGGATCAGGCGAAGACAGGATACCCCCGCTCTCGCTAATGGGCATCCGTCAAAGCGCGATAACTCATCTAAAATCATGCGATTTGGGAAGTCAAGAAAAATGTGCTGTGAAGGCAGGGCTCTTTTGTGATAGGAAACGTTCCTCTGACCAAGAGGAAAAGGGGGAATTCGGATCATGAAGATAGCAGTGGTCGGGATCGGCGGGATGGGCGGCTATTTCGGGGGGAAGATCGCCCTGAAATACGCGGGCAAGCAGGAGCACAGGGTGATCTTCATCGCGCGCGGAGAGCACCTCGCGGCCATCCGGAGAGATGGCCTTTGGCTCAAGACGGTGGAAGGGGAATATAGAGCAGTTCCCGATTTGGCGACTGACAGCCCGGGCGAGGCCGGAGCTTGCGACCTGGTCCTCTTCTGTGTCAAAGAGTATGACCTGGAGGCGGCTGCGGCGGGACTCTTCCCCCTGTTGCATGACAAAACGGTGGTTCTCCCGGTCCTGAACGGGGTTGACATCGCCGAGAGGCTCCGGTCTCTTCTGCCGCGGGGCGAGGTCTTGAGCGGCTGTGTCTACATCTCGACCTTCATTGAAGCCCCCGGCGTCGTCCGCCAGGTCGGAGGGACCTGCCAGCTCTTTTTCGGGCCGGACGACGGGAATGCCGAGGCGCACCGCCCGCTGGAGAAGCTGTTGAAAGAGGCGGGGATCAAGGCGGAACTGTCGAGCGAGATCGCCGTTCCCCTCTGGACGAAGTACCTCTTTGTGAGCCCGATGGCCGGTGTGACGTCGCTGACGGCCAAATCATTCGGCGAGGTCATGGCCGATGAAAAGCAGAGGGGGATGGTCCGGGGGCTGATGGAAGAGATCGCCGCTTTGGCCCGCGCGAAGGGTGTCCGGCTACCGTCAGACAGCGTGGAGAGCGGCCTCGCCACGATCGCCCGCTTTCCCCATGCAACGAAGTCGTCGATGCAGTTGGACTTCGAAAAAGGGAAGAGGACGGAGGTGGATCTCTTCATCGGGTACGCCGTCCGGGCCGGGCGCGCCCTCAGCGTCCCGACACCACTCCACGACGAGCTCTATGCCGCCCTGACCGGCAAGCCGTCCTGAGTCATTGAATCCGTCAGCGAGCGCATTCACCGCGGCTTGCCGCGGGGTAAGCGAGCGAAAATGAAATGGGTTGTTCCTCCTAAGGATCGAAGATTCTCCGCAGCAAGCTGCGGAGAGCTTCAATTTTCACCACTGCCGCTTCTCGAAACTTCGACGAAGTCGTAAAAACTCAATTTCCCCCTCCCCCATCGAGGGGGAGGGGATTTCGGACTTTTTTACGAAATCGTCAAACTTCAAAAAAGTCAAAACTCTCTATCCTTCATTTATGTAATGGGTTACGACTACGGGTCGCTCCTCTTCGGCGGGGAGAACGGTTGATGGCGCCTGCGGGTCGCTCTTCGGCGGGGCGACCAGTTGGTGGCGCCTGACGCCGTAGACCGTCGCCGGCAGGACGAACACGGCCGCCGCCAGCGCCATGGCGCCGTCCGGGTGGAACATCACCACCAAGGAGGCAAGGGCCAGCGCCGCGCGCAGCATCACGTTTGATCCCCGGTTGCGGACGAACCGCCCGAAGATGGCGCAGGTCACGCCGCTGCAGGAAATTGCCACAAGCAGCGTATCGGCGATCTGCGGCCAGCCCGGGTGTATCACCATGTCGGAGCGGACGAAGATGGTAAAGGACATGAAGGTGATGGGCAGGCAAAGTCTCAGCGCCTGCCACATGGTCTTCATGAAGGACGCCTCAGCGATCCGCGCCGAGACCGCCGCCGCCAGCGAGGTGGGCGGCGACAGCTCGCCCCAGACCGCCAGCAGAAACGCGAAAAAATTCGCGACCCAAGGATCGATGCCGAGCTTGCGCATGGGCTCCACGATGATGACCGCAAGGATGATGTAGGTCGCCGTCGGCGGCAGGCCGGCGCCGACCAACCAGCCGAACACCCAGGCCATCAGGACGAGCGCGATGATGTGCCATTCGCCGATCTGCAGGAGGATGCCGCCCATGCGGTTGATGAAACCGGTCACGGTGAACAGGCCGATCATGATGCCGAGGGTCGACAGCAGCAGTGTCAGATAGGAGGTCATCTCGGCATGCGTCTCGATCATCACGCGGATGTTCGCGAGGAGCGACTCCTTTTCCGCCGCGGGGTCCTTCAGCACGAACTTGAAGTAGAGATAGGCGAGGATCAGGAGGCTGAGCATGAAGGTCCCGGTATAGAGCCCCGAGAGCAGCTCGCCGTAATGGAGCACCCCCATCAGAATGGTGAGGAAGATGATCCCCAGGAAGAAGATCCCCGTCTTGATCTGCTGGTAGAAAGGAACGGCCTCCACCGCGATCGGCTCAGGCGGCATTAGCCGCACGCTCAGGAGATAGATCGAGAGGGAAAGGGTGGAGTAGTAAACGAAGGCGAGGGCAAAGGCGCGGAGCACCACGTCCCAGTAGGGCACGTTGAGGAATTCCGCCATGATGAAACCGGCGACCGCCATTACGGGCGGCATGAGCAGTCCGCCCATCGAAGCCGCGGTCTCCACCGCCGCGGCGAACTCACCCGGAAAGCCGTAGCGCTTCATCAACGGGATCGTGAAGGCGCCGACCACCGAGGCGTTGGCCGCGCCGCTGCCGCTTACCATGCCGACCGCGGAGGAGGCGAGCACGGCCGTCTGTGGGATCGTGTGACGCGACCGCCCGGCGATCCGTCGCATGAAATTGACCATCGCCCCCTGCGCATCGAAGCCGCGCGCCGCCGCCGCCAGGAGCAGGAACGCCGCGATCACCGTCAGCGCAATCTGCGCGTAGAGTCCGTAAATGCCGGTCGAGAGCTCGACCGTACTCGATGTGACCACCCGGTAGAAGGAGGTCCCCGGGTGCCAGAAGAAATCGATCGGGCTCAAATAACCCCACAGCGTGTAGAAGATGAGAACCACGTTCATCCAAAACAGGGTCGTATGGACGAGCCGGGCCAGCTCCATCACCAAAAGGAAGATCAGCAGGCCCACGATAAAGTCTTCCGTGGTATAGGAGCCCTGGCGCCAGATCGCGATCTGTTCGTACTCCATGACAAAATGATAGAAGGCGTATGCACAAATGCCGATGTAGAGCACGACAAGGATATGGTTGACGATCGGCGGCAGTCCCTTGTAGAGATAATCCTCCCGGTACAGTGACAGGATCTGCAGTGTCAGAGCGATCGGTAGAAGATACGTCACGAGTTCGCTCGCGCCGCCGTAACCGGTGTAGAAGTACCAGATCAGCCAGAGGAACATGACGATCGATAAAGCGAAAGACAGGTTCCTGAGAGTGACGTGGTGCTTGATCTGTTCACGCAACATGGCTTTCCCCCCTTTTATCCCAAATGTCCTCACCTTCCAGGCAGCGTCGATACGGCAAATGCCGATGCTCCGTGAACAGTTAGACGATGAACGGCCACGCCCATTCGTTCGCCGTTGTCGTGCACGTCCGATACGGGCCGCACGCGGCCAATATTATGATATGTGAAATCTTTTGCGGGCGCCGGGGCGGGCGCCCGCGCCGTCGTAACGCAGGTTCCTCGCCCCCGGCAAACCCTTTGAGTGAGTGATCACCTGCCGGCGATCTTCCACTTGTCGTTCCAAGCCTTGTGCTCTTTGAGGAACTTCGCCAGACCCGCATGAACCGGGATGGTCGGATTAGCTTTGATGCCGCTCACCTGCATGCCGACGAAATCGCGCGCCATGGGTCCGAAGCCGGGATCGGCTTTGGCGAGGCCGTCGCGGTCTTTATAGAACGCGCTCAGCATCTTGTAGACGACATCCTCGGGCATGTCCGCGCGCACGTTGTAGCCGAACAGGATCGGTACGCCCAGGACCGTCTTTACGCCCACGTCCTTGCTGAACGCCTTGGTTGCATCGACCTCCACGGGAGCGAGGTCCGCCGCGATCAGCTTCTTGACCTCATCGGGACTCGGATTGACCAACTTGATATCCGTGCGCAGTTCGGTCTCCCGCCAGTAGGAGGCGAGGGAGGCGCCGGCGGTCGTATAGGCGACTGCGCCGACGATCGTGCCGGCCTGAAGCGCGTCGCCCTGGGACTCCGTGCCGATCTGGACGTGTTTGAACTCATAGCCAAGCGCCTTGAAGATCCGTTGGAAATTGAGCCAGTTCATATAGCCGGCGGGGGTGAAGAATACCGGCTTGCCGCTGAAGTCGCCCCAGGACTTGAACTGGCCGGCCTTCGAGGCGTGCACGGCCATGAACGACTCCATCGGGTAGGCGTACCAGGTGTGGACCAGATTCGATTTGGCGGCTTTGAAGCCCTTGAAGCCGCCAGTGCCGTCATAGACTTCGGTCATCCCGACGTCGGCCGTGTAGCCAATCTCCCCCTCCCCGTTCATCGTCGCCTTCATGGCGCCGGTCGTTGACGGGTACGGATTGACGGTGACGGTGTATTCTCCGCCGAGCGCGTCTTCAAGGACTTTGATCATCTGGGCGGCTACCTTGTAGCCATAGGAACCGGTGCTGGACGTGGCCCAGCGGATCGACTTACGCTCCGCTGCATAAGCCGGGGTGATCGCCGCTGAGGCGAAGAAAGCGGCGAGGGCCGCCAACCATACCGAAAAAAAGTAAACCGATCTTCTCTGTAACATCACTTCCCTCCTTATTAAGTGTAGTTAAGTGCAAGGACGCGCCGCCGTCTGACCCCGGCATGGCGCCGTAACGCTCCCCTTTTCCACCAACCGTAACGTACGATGTTATTGATAAGAGCTTGTTTCTTTTGTGATTTTGGTGATAACGTAGCTTAATTCCGCCTGTATGTCAACTAATTTATTTATCGAAGAGGTTCTATTCGCTCAAGCCGGACCGGCGATTCGAAATCGCGCTTTCCCCTCTTCATAGAGATCGCAGCCATGCATGTCGTTGATCACCGTTGCCGGAAAATCCTGCACCTCCATTCGCCGGAGGGCCTCCGCCCCTAAATCCTCATAGGCGACGACCTCGACCTTTTTGATACAACCGGAAATAAGGGCGCCCGCGCCGCCGATGGCGCCGAGATACACGGCCCTGTATTTTTTGATGGCCTCCTTCACATCCCTGGAGCGCATCCCCTTGCCGATCATCCCTTTGAGGCCCTCGGCCATGAGCCGGGGTGAGTAGGCGTCCATTCGGTAGCTGGACGTCGGACCGGCGGCGCCGATCGCTTTTCCCGGTCTGGCAGGAGTAGGCCCCATGAAATAGATCACCTGACCCCTCAAATCAACGGGAAGCGGCTCTCCCGCCTGCAGGGCCTCCATCATCCGTTTATGGGCCGCGTCGCGTCCGACGTACATTATCCCCGTCAGAAGGATCTCGTCGCCGGCGTGCAGGGTTTCCAGGACATCATCCGACAGGGGGAGTTTCACCCTTCTTGCAATTTTGGAATTTGTTTTCACAGTCGCCTCCTCTCCGGCAAAAAACGGCTTCCCTGTAGAAAAAAGATGAAGCGTCAAAGAACGGTTTCCCTGTGCCTGACACTGTGGCATTGAAGATTGACGGCAACCGGGAGGCTGGCGATATGCGTGGGAAAGACCTCGCAATGAACGGCCAGGGCGGTGATCCTTCCCCCGTAGCCCATGGCCCCGATCCCCAGATCATTAACCCGTTTGAGCATCTCGGTTTCCAGTGCGGCTATCTCGGAATCCGGGTGAGGATCGCCAACCTTGCGCAGAAGGGCCTCTTTTGCCAGCAGCAGGCACTTTTCCGCGGTCCCGCCTATGCCAACGCCGACGATCACAGGCGGACACGGATTGGCGCCCGCCTCATCGACGCACCGCACGACAAAATCAACGACGCCTGCTCGCCCCTTGGCAGGGGGCAACATCGCAAGCCGGCTCATGTTCTCGCTGCCGAACCCCTTGGCGAGCGCCGTTATTTTGAGCTTTTCGCCCGGGACGATGGCGGCATGGATGACCGCCGGCGTATTGTCCTGTGTGTTGATTCTTGCGGAAAATGGTCTGTTCACAACCGATTTGCGCAGGTATCCCTCGGCATACGCCCGACGGACGCCCTCCTGAACGGCCCCGTACAGATCGCCCCCGACAATATGCACGTCCTGCCCCAGCTCCAAAAAAACGACCGCCATGCCCGTGTCCTGGCATAAAGGGATCGCGTCGCGCGCCGCCGCGTCCGCGTTTTCCAGCAATCTGGCCAGCACGTTCCGAGCCGCCGGCGATTCCTCTCTTTCTTCCGCCCGCCTGAGCGCCGTTATCACGTCATCCGCCAAATGATAGCACGCATCCTGAATGAGAGCGGAAACCGTCTCCGTCACGACTTTCGCCTCTATTTCCCTCACAATGCCCCCTCTTTCTCAAATTCTGACCTTGCACAACTTGGAAATCATGTCCCGGAAGCGCGCATTGGAGATTTTTCGGGGCACCCATGCCCCCGCAGCGGAGCGCCCGCCGGGAAAACTGTCTGAGCGCCTTCAGGCGCGAGTTTTTTCCCGGCAGCGCAGCGAGGAGGTGCAGGGTCGAAAAATGTCCAGCGCGCAGAGGGAGCATGATTTTCAGCCGACTGCTCATTTCAGGAGTTCGTTCACGTTGCCCATCGACTCCAGGCCCAGCACGCGCTCGATGATCGCCTCGGCCCGCGCGGGAGAAAGCATTTCCCCGGTCAGGCCCTTGAATTTCTCGATCACTTCCCGTTCCGAAAGGGGATTTTCCGGGTCTCCCTTCGGATACTCGTTCGCTGCCGCAAGCCTTCGCCCGTCTTTCAGCGCGATCGTCACGCGGGCCGGCCACTTGCGGGGATAGGCCCCGGTGAGGTCGGGATCGCCGGCAACCCTGATCTTCGTCATCAACTGCAGCAAATCCTTGTCAACAATCCTCTCCTGGGTAAAATCTCCCGGTTGTACGCGGCCGTAGCGCAGTGCTGTCGCCACGCAAAAAGGCAGGTTGAATTTCGCCAGGTAAGGGGTCTTCGGCTCGATGTTTCCTAAAAGGTCGATCGCCGCCTGGTAGATATGGAGCACGACCGCTTCCACTTCGTCCGGCTTCAGCGTCCTGCCGCCGGCGGCCAGGATCGCGGCGTCGATGGCGGAATGCGTATGGCCGCAGGAGGCGTGATACTTCAGCGAGTTGCGCTCGCTGTGGAATACCTTGCCCAAATCCGCAATGCATACGCTTTCGTTGAAATCCTGCGAGGTGGCTCGGAAAAATCCCTTCTCTCCTTCCAGGATCCTCCTCGCCCCGGTAAAGCCTTCTTTTGCGAGCAACGCCGCGAGTAAACCGTTCATTGCCGCCTTTCCGGCATGGAGCTGCTTGCTCATCGCGCTTTCCCCAAGAAATTCCCACAGCCCCGCCGCCTGGGTCCCCGCCGATCCCATCGCCCAGGCGAACTGGTCTTCATTGAGCCGCAGCGCCTTGGCCGCTGCGGCCGCCGCCCCGAATGTCCCGCAGGTCGACGTCGTGTGCCAGAAACGGTAATGGCTCGGTCCCACCGCCAATCCCAGCCGGATGCCCACCTCATAGCCGGCGGAAGTCGCGACGATCAGGTCCTTTCCCGCAACCCCTTCCCGTTCTCCGGCGGCGAGCGCCGCGGGCAGGATCGCGGCGGCGGGGTGGAGGATCGATTCCCGGTGCAGGTCGTCCATCTCGACGATGTGGGAGGAGGCGCCGTTCAGAAGGGAGGCCAGCAGGCAGTTGGTCCTGGCGCCGTCGGGAATGGAGGTGGCTTCGGGCGCGCCGCCGAGGCTCGCGGCGACCTTCCGCATCATCCGGATCGGCGGCAGGTCCTTTCCCGCGTAAGCGGAGCCCAGCCAGTCGAGGATAAAGAGCTTCATCTTCGCGACGTGATCCGCGCTCAGATCGTTGAAGGTCACGCTGCAGAAATGCTTCGCCAGTCGGTTCGCCAGAGTTTCTCCGGACATCGCCGCTCACTCCTTTCATCCACGGCCGTATCGGGCCTTCGTCCCGGGTGCCTGTGTCGCGCACAGGGCCGCCCCTCCTTTTGCTAAAAAGCGCCCTCCTTGGCCAGCGCAATGAAGTGCGCCACGTCGATCTCCTTCGGGCAGACATGGGAACAGGCCTTCGAGGTGTGACAGCGGTAGATCCCCTCTTCGCTGTACAGGAGATCCAGCCGTTCCTCCTTTTGGGTTTCTCTGATGTCCATCATGCGGACGATGCCGGCCATCGCCGCGTTCGGGCCGATGAAGTTCCGGCAACTGCTGAGGCAGGCCTCGGCGCAGCAGAAGCAGTTGATGCACCGCGTCGCCTCTTCATAGCGGGCGATCTTCCCGGGAGAAATCCGGTGTTCCGTCATCCCGGGGGGAAGTTCCTTAGGCTCGATGAGGTATGGTTTCGCCCGATGGACGCGCTCGTAGGCCTTTTCCCAGTCCACGACGAGGTCCCGGACGACCGGGGCGACCGTCACCGGCTCGATCCTGAATTTGGTCGTGCCGAACAGATTGACGGCGTTCTCTACCAAGAGCTCGCAGGCAAGCATGGGCCTTCCGTTGACCTTCACCGAGCAACTGCCGCACTGGGCGTGCTCGCAGGATGACGTCCAGGCCAGCGTGGCATCCTGTTCCACGTTGATTCTCCTGAACAGGTCGACGAACCGCAGGATCGGGCCGGTGGAGAGCGTGTAGGTCTGAAACCATCTACGAGACGCATCCGGATCGAAGCGCCTGATCGTGAGCGTCAGGGAATAGCTCTTGGACATCGTGTTCTCCTCAATATTTTCTCGGCATGATGCCGAACCGCTCGGCATGCTCCCCTCCGGATTCATGGATGCTCATATCGATCGGGCGTTTCCCGAAACAGACCTTGCCGAAGTCCGTCATGGAAACGAGCGTGTGGAACTGATACTCGTCGCTGCGTTCGGGATAATCCTCCCGGAAATGCGCCCCCCGGGATTCCTTCCTCATCAGGGCGCCCTGGGCGATGGTCATCGCGTTGTCGAGGAGATTGTCCAGTTCCCACCGCTCTAACAGTTCCTGATTCATCCTCATGTCCTTTACGGCGACGGGGGCCTGGGCGGCCCGCCTTTTGAGGTCCGCAAGGGAGGCAACGGCCTCCTGCAGCCCCGTTTCGTCCCGAAACACGCCGACCTTGCCGGTCATCATCGCCCGCATCTCCTGGCGGATCAGGCCGACGTTTTCCTTCCCCTGCGCCTCGAGATACCGGGCGAACAGGGCCAGGGTCGCCTCTCCCGCGTCCTTCACCGCCGGCGCCCGATTCTCCTTGAGAAATGAAAGCACCCTTTCCCCGGCGCAGCGGCCCATCACCAGCAATTCAAGTAGAGAATTGGTGCCGAGGCGGTTGAACCCGTGCAGGCTCGCGCAGGCGCACTCGCCGATGGCGAAAAGCCCCGGCACGATCGCGTCCGCAGACTTTTGCACCTCCCCGTATTCGTTGGTCGGGATCCCTCCCATATGGTAGTGATTGCTCGGCCGCACGGGGCAGAGCTGGGTGCGCGAGTCCAGATTGGCGTAAGTCTTGAAGAAGCTCGCCACCTCCTTCAACTTGACCTCGTGGACATGGTCGGGCAGATGCCTGAGGTCGATCCAGACGTGTTCGAGCTGATGGTCGGGGTTCATGATCCCCCTCCCTTCCCGGATTTCCATCTCGATCGAGCGGGCGACGATATCGCGGGGCGCCAGGTTTTTCATCTTGGGGGCGTAACGCTCCATGAAGGGCTCCAGGTCCTTGTTGCGCAGGATCCCGCCCTCGCTGCGGAGGGCCTCGCTGGCCAGAATGCCGGGGCCGACGATCCCCGTGGGATGGAACTGGACGGCTTCCGGGTCCATCACCGGCAAGCCGGCCCGCAGAATCACCGCCGGCCCGTCCCCGGTGTTGTTGCGGCAGTTGGTGGTAATCCGGTACACCTGCCCGCTGCCGCCGGTCGCCAGGACGGTGGCCCCGGCCAGTGCGGCGACGAATTCCCCCTCCTTGACCTTAAACAGGACAGCGCCTACGCAACGGCCCTCGTTGAAGAGGAGTTCCGTGGCGACGGTCGCATTGATGAACAGGGCGCCCCCCTTGAGCGCCTCCCCCCAGACGGTGTCCATGATCCCCTTGCCCGTGCGGTCGGCCTCGAACACCGCCCGCAAGGCGTCTCCCTTGCCGAATTCCACGGTGTGGCCGCCGAACTGCCGCTTGCTGATGTTTCCCTCTTCATCCCGGCTGAGATGCATTCCACGGAGCTCCAGCCACTGGACCTCCTCCCAGCCGCCGGCGACGATCTTTCTGACGACGTTCTGATCGGAGCTGCAATCGCCCCCTTTCCAGGTATCGAACATATGGAAGAGAGCGCTGTCCGTCCTGTCCTTCGGGTCGACGGCGGCGAGTCCTCCCTGCGCCGTGCCGGTATGGGATTTTTGCGGGTGGGCCACCTTGGTCACCGCGAAGACCTTGAGATCGGGTCTTCGCTCATGGATAAACGCCGCACAGCGCAAACCGGCGCCGCCCGCCCCGATAATCAGGACGTCGCACGCGAGCGTGGAGTGAATCTGCAGCGTTTTCCCCATCGTGATCCCTTTAAATGGACAGTATCCTGAAGGTAAAAAACACCAGGACGGCGATGAAGGCCAAAATCAGCGCCGTCAGCCCGGCCCGCGCCCTCCGCGAAGCTACGTAATCGGCCATAACCGAAAAGAGGCCGTAACCCGCATGATAAAGCGACGCGGCCGCCAGCGCAAGAAAGACGATCCCGGTGAACACGTTGTCCTGCATCCGCGCGACGGCCGCCCGTGCATGATCGGCGACGCCCGGATTCAGGTACAGGAACAGAAGGTACGCAGGGACGGCGATCAGCAGGAAGGCCCCGCTGATCCGCTGGAGCATCCAAGGGGCCGAGTGCCGCGTTTTCCATACGCGGGAGGCAACGGCGTAGGCCGTGACGACGCCGGCGAAAAACGCCGTCAGCCAGAAAAAGAGGGCCGAGGCGCTCTGGTTTTTTGCGATCATCAGGAATCCGACCATGGCGGCGTACGCGACGCTCAGGCCGAAGGTCCAACGGACCATGGCCGCGTCGTTGCGGTTTCCGAACAATTCATACAGGATGAGGCGACCGCCGTTGAGGGCGTGAAAACCCGCTGCCAGCGACGAGGCCCAGGCAAAAAACGCAAAGATCGGCAGGGCAGGGATCTTCATTTTTGCCGTCGGCGCCGGTGAGAGGTTATAGATATGCGCCGTCATGGCGATGACGAGCCAGATTCCCGTGAGCCTGTGCAGCCAGCCGATGACGTAATGCCAGCCGCGGGTCTTGGCGCAACGGGAAAGAAACGGCAGCTTTTCGAGGATCGGCAGCAAAGAGGCGCCGATTCCCTGACCCTCTTCCGAAACCTTCATGCGCGCTTTCCTCCCGGAGATCGATTAAGGCTGATCGAAGACGGACATCCTATACAGGATTGTCTGGAGAATATCAAGACGCACCGACAAACCAGCGCGAGGAATGGACGAAAAAAGTCCTATTTTAAAAAAGATGTTTCTTGCATTGATGCCGCACTTCCTCTCCTTATTGTACAAGTGCAGGCGCTGAAAAGACGAAAAGCACCAGTCATCGGTATCACCTGCAAACAAATGATCTCAATCGAAGAATATATTAAGGATTGTCTTTCGAAGTAGAGCATAACGGCGAGGCGCTCCGCGCAACTCGCCGTTCGGTCGCGCGCAGCGCGACCGAACACCTCGAATCAAGCGTTCAGAAAAGCACGTCCGCGGGCCTTTCTGAATCGCCTGCATTCGATTGTTGGCGATCCTGTTCTTGCTGTTTTCGAGCCTTCCGCTCAGCTTGCTTTCGTTCCTTCTCCTTCACCATTCGCTCGACCGACCTGATGTTCTCCGGGCGATCCTTCTTGAAACGCTTCCTGTACAAGGACTCGATGAAGTCGGGCAGGGGCTCCTTCCAGGGCTCTTGCTTGTGGTTCGCCACCTTGCCGAATTTCTTTGGATTCATCCCAAGCTCTCGGGCCATTTGGATGTGCATGTCTGATAAGTGGAAGCGAGTCCGTGCATCGATCCACGACTGATACCTGGGAGAGAGTTTCTTCTGCTTTGCCATCATTCTTCCCGCGGTCACAGGTCCATAGTTGCTTCCGTCATTTGGCTCTGCCCAAGCTCTGTCAGAAGGACCTCACCCATGGTCCTCTCCCCACAGAGGGGGCAGACGATGGGCTTCTCAAAATCCGGACGCATGGTTGTCGCGTTGATCCCGATCTTCCCCATCTGGCAATCGAATTCCTTCTGACACTTTTTGCATTCGAAATTGATCTTCATTGGACCCCCATCATTCTCGTCTATCGCCAACGGCTCGAACGATTTGTTCGGCCGCGCGAATCAGCGCGCGGTCGGACTAATCGGGCGAGGCGCTCCGCGCAACTCGCCGTTCGGTCGCGCGCAGCACGACCAAACTCAGCGGCCCGGCTTTTTGGGTCCGCTGAATTTACTGGTTAGACCGCCTGCCTTTATAGCCTCATTGATCAATCGCAACTCAAGTCGATAACCGAGGGCATGAGCATATTTCTGTAATGTGGCCAATGACGGCGAGTGCTTTCCTCTTCCGGATTCCAGACGTGCTACTGCGGACTGAGTTGTGCCGATACGATCTGCAACCTCCGCCTGAGTGATACCGGCTGCGGTGCGTGCCTTCAAAAACTCGTCAAAAAGTGCAAACTCCTCATCAAGCCGCTCATATTCAGCCTTCACATCCGCACGCGAGAGCGCGCGAGACTTAAGTTCTTTGTGTGTGAGCATTTTTTACCTCCTTCATACGCCGCCGAGCTGTTGCAAGCTCTCTGGGCGGTGTCTTGTCTGTTTTTTTGATGAACTGATGAAGCACCATAATCTTTTTGCTGACCATCGTGCAGTAGAAAACACGTACAATTCCCTCTGCGGCTTTTAGCCGCAACTCAAATAGGCCGTCACCCAATGCGCGCGTGTGCGGCATACCCAAGTCTGGACCAAATACCTCCATCCTGTCGGAATATCGCAGATAGCGGGCAAGAAAGCCTGACGGCATGGCGAGGATTTCTTGTTGCACTGATTCACTGTAATAGGTGAGTGTCCAGTTCACAATATTATTATAGCGGATTTGCTATATTGAAGCAAGATGGAAATAACATTTTCATTTGCTGGCAGAATGCCAGTCGTCATTTGTTAGACCGCGAAGATATTGGTCTACAACATTGAGAATCCCTTTTTCTGCTGCATATTCAAATATGTTGTCTGAGTCTTAACATTTTCTCTATCCCTGATGTATTGTCCCAGGCTGCGAGAATTAGCGGCAAGGGCGGCTGCCATCCATTACCAACGCGTTTTTTGTCGGGGAGCATTTCCCACAATTCATGCCACTTTCCGGGCTCAGGACAGATTCGACCTTCAGATTGAACAAAGTGCAACAATTCTTCGAGTTGATTTTTCATAATTTTTCTCTTTCGGTCTAACGGCGAGTTGAGCGGTTCGGAATCGGGCTGGCGAGTTTACTCGCCAAGTCCGAGGGCGAACGGCTCGAACGATTTGTTCGGCCGCGCGAATCAGCGCGCGGTCGGACTAATCGGGCGAGTGCGAAAGCGCAACTCGCCGTACGGTCGCGCGCAGCGCGACCGTACGCCAGAAATCAGCGGCGGGGGCAACCACCTTTGCTAAAATCGCCCACGCTTATTCCCCGTCCGCTGGATTGATTTGTTAGAAGTCTTTATGCCTTTGTCTTTATTGATTTTTTTGTCTTGTCTTTTGCCGTTTATTGCCGTTGCCTTTAATCTGTCTTTATCATGCCGTTATCTGCCTTCTAACGGCGAGTTGAGCGGTTCGCAATCGGGCTGGCGAGTTTACTCGCCAAGTCCGAGTGCGAAAGCGCAACTCGCCGTTCGGTCGCGCGCAGCGCGACCGAACGTTAGAAATAACCCGCCGGCCACGAACCGAGCGGGTAAACACCGGACGTCATTCCGGTCGGGTTGATTGACTGGTTCGCTTGTACTTTGAAAACCCGTCGTGTTCCACGTGCTTCCACCAGAGGTGCGACCAGGATCGTGCTACGGGACTATACCGATAATCAGGAGAGGCACAGGGGGACTGGTTCTGCCATGCCGGAGGATATTGTATACTTCGCCTTCATAATAGGCAATACCAGTCGACAGCATACGTCCGCCTGCGGGGTCTTTCGACATGGCCATCATCGGAAGTATCTCAACGCCAACATGAATGATGCCGCCTGAGTAGAACAGGAGGTGTTTGACAAATAGATCAAAAGCAACAAAGGCGTATTTCCCGAACTGCACCTCAACCGCAATCTGATTCTTGACGAAATCCGTTTGTTTGTATGACTTGATGGGAGAAACAACGCCCTGATCGAGCAGGTACGTCTTCTGTTGTTTGAGCGGCAGACGGACCATCTCCTCCATCTGAGAACGATTGGTCGTGACGTAGTAGTTATATCGGGTCTCACTCCATCCAGCGGCGTTGAAATGTCTGGCGAATTCCCTATTCAATGCTTTCGGACTGTAAAGGCGTTTGCCTGGCATGGTTTTCTCTCGGCTTCGCTTAGTGCGACACCCGTTTGCATCGACCGCGGCGATTACGTCCTTGATCTCCTGGTACAAACTCGGCTGGCGCGCAATGAGGTACTCCTCCCCGTTGAGATGAGAGTATGTTTCAACGATTCTCATTTGATCGAATACCTCCCGCGTTTTTCGAGTAGCCTCAACTGTCGGTCTTCCTCTTGCTTCTTTACCCACGGGGCGATTCGCAGGCTGTTTCCGGCTTCTTCAGGGTCGTAGACCGGTTTGTGCATCGGGCGAGTTCTTAGGGTTCCTGCAATCTCCTCTTGGATACGCCTCATGGCAAGTTGGACATATTTCTCAACCGTCTCGGCACCGGCTCCACGGCGGTTGTGGCGAATAGCTGCGATGATGGTGGTGCCAGTGCCCAAGAATGGGTCAAATACCCAATCGCCTTCGTTCGTCATAGACAATACAAATCGCTCAATGAGTTCAACAGGAAACTGGCACGGGTGATCTGTTTTTTCCACGTGGTTGCTTTTAACGTTGGGGATAACCCATAAATCACCGGGGTTCTTGCCAAGGGGGTTGCAGGAATACTTACCGGCATTTGGTCCTTTGAAGTATTTCTTGCCGGGGTATTTCTGAGGCACCCTCACGGCGTCCAGGTCAAACTTGTATTTGTCGCTTTTTGTGAACCATATGATTGTTTCATACCTGCCTGAAAACCGACGGCTGCAATGCAATCCATGTTCAAAGTGCCAGATAATCCGGTTTCTCATCTTCAAGCCTGCCTCAGTAAAGATAGGATAGAGCACAGTGTCCAGAGGTATGATGGCTCCGCCATCCACATAGTTTCCTACTTGCCAGCAAATGCTACCTTGTGGAGAAAGACACCTTACGCACTCGCGGATGACTGCCGCCTGTTGCTTAAGATAGGTTTCCAGCTTCAACTTCTTTTCGTATTCTTTTCCGATGTTGTAGGGTGGTGAAGTGATGACAAGCGTTAATGATTCATTGGGGATTTTATGTAGCAGATTTAGACAGTCGCCGAGATACAGCACTATGTCTTCTGATGGTGAGAATTCTTCTGCTATTTTTCGGGTTTTAAACATGTCTGTATAATAACAATAGAAAATTCTATAGTCAATCTTTTCATGCCCTTCTATTTTTCAGCGAACGCTCAGGGTAACCAGCGGCGCCATCTAAGATTGCCCACAAAGCCAGAGCGTTTCTCGCCGTCTGGTTGACTCTGTTGTTAGCGAAAAACAGTAATTTTTTATTTAATTTCTATACGTCTGGCATTACCATTTCAGGTACTCTTTGAATTTTAATCGTATCAAAGAATATGCGTACATTCTCTCCAAAGGCTCCAATATTGTCAGGTTTATTATCCAAGCCATCATTTGAAATGACTCTATACTCCCAAATGCCTTCAGCATCAGAGAAAAAACGAATCTCGAAATTAATCCAATCTCTCTTTGCCAATTCACTTGCTCTCACATATCGGATTCCCACTCTGTATTGTTTGCTGAACATTGTAATGCCTTGGCTTGTTGGGACGTATTCTGGAGTCGATTTATTTACATCAAGCAGTAAAAGAATCAGGTCTTTCGTAATATCATCTGGGTGCGATATCCCTGTAGCTTTAATTCTAAAGGGCGCAATATAAGTACCAGGCTTATAAAAATCAGTGGAGTATGGACCATAGATTGTAGAGGCTCCTTGTCCTCTGCCTACAGACACCTTAGTCCACTCCCAAACGGGATGTTCGACATCAAGTTTTTTTAGTTCAACTTGGTTGGACACCCGCCTTCCATGGTGGTGCATTATTTCACCTTCAGATTCTGTGCTTTGCCCTTGATTTAAATCGTTGCCACATAAATATTCTTTTATCAGTTCGGGTTGGGCTCTTCTTTTCTCAATAATTAATTTTATGATAAAAAAGAGAATAACTCCTATAAAGCCGCCGATTGCAGCTCCGAGAGATGACCAATACAGAACTTCCATAAGAACCTCCAAAACAAATCGCTAACGGCCTAAATCAGAGGCGGCTATCAGCCGTCCGCTGGATTTTCTTGTTGGCGGAACTATATCGGTGTTCCGTCATTCCATCGGGTATCAAATGCATGTATGGTTTCTTTGACAAGGTCAGGAACAAAAGCCGCTTCCAGCCGGATGACAAAGGATTCCTTCCCGCCAACGTCTTTCAACCCGTGCCCTAGGATAAGCAATTCAGAAGAACTTACGATATATCGGTCGTGAATCCCTGCATTCGCTGGAACAAGACGGAATTCGATATTTGGCCTCTCCCGTTTAAAATCGGTCAATGCGCCCTGTAGTTGACGCCCCGTCTCATTCGTCCGAGCCGTTAGGAATCTGATATGGCATGGTCGTGGGACAAGGTCGAGTGAATCAAGTGTCCGGATTCCGTAGTATGGATCGCAAATGCGAACAACCCCAGAGAGCTGAGATAGTATTTCCCGGAGCTTAAGTCTGGCTGATCGTGGCTGATTGGTTTCAATTCGGACAACCGTAATCCTGCCCCCACCCAAAACAGGCTCGATTTCCCTCCGCCCACGAATCATCAACTTGTACTCTGTCTCACCGTCTTGATTCCTTGACGCGGAAATTGCACCGCGCGCATTGGCAAGCGCCCGGGCAACAGACAGTCTACGGACTGCGACACCGGCCGCCTCAAGGCAGGCTGTAATGTGTTCTGCGGTCAACGTAGAAACCCCGCACCTCTCTTCAGCCACCAACAACGCCGCCAGAGACAATTGCCTTGGAGAAGTCAAATCAGCAAGTGCTTCCTTTGTGCCCTTATCAAGGGAAGCAAATGTTTGCAGAAGGCTACCGGACATCTCTTGATGCGCTCCTTTCACGAAACATAGACCCAACCGTCCTTTTCCTTCAGCCGACGAAGCATCTTCGTTTTCCGAACATGATGTAAAAGAGCGGGAGATATGCTCGGCTGAGCGTATATGTGCCCCTTTTCTTCCAGCTTCTTCTGAACGTCAGGCAGAGACCGTTTCCCTTTAAAGAAGTTCTCGGATACAAGCTCTGCGATATAACCGACAGGGCCCTGCTTCTTCTTCCCTTGGGCGCTTTCTGGCTGCCGACTTTTCTTCGGTTTGCTGATCCTTTTGCTTTCTTTCTGCCCCGCAGGAGATGAGCATTTCGCAAGAAGCAGGGCGACTTCTTCTGCCGTACCCTCGATTTCCACCTTTGTGCCATTTGATAGAACTAGGTGTGCTTTAGCCATACTCTTCTCCTTTCTTTATTACCGCCAACGCGCTGCGGATCAGCGGCTGACGTACACGCGAGCTTGCTCGCGGGAACGGCTGACCGCTGCATTCGCTTGATGGACCGGCGCGAAGCGCCGGGACAGAAAGCGGATGGTAATCCGCAGCGCGATGGCGCGGCGCGT
>JAHJXP010000188.1 GCA_018827585.1 Pseudomonadota bacterium
AACAGCATGTACAGTTCAGGAAGCAGCGTCATCGGGCCAACCCCTTAATGGGCTAATTTATCAAGTTGCGCATGGAGATGCACCAGCGTGTTTTCCATGATCCGGATGAAGGGACGGGGAAAAAGCCCGACCCAGAGCACGAAAACGGCAAGCGGCGTCAGATAAAGAAATTCCCTTACATCCAAATCTTTTAAGTCTCTCTTGTCTTCCCTGCCCCAGACGATCTGTTTGAGAAGCCTCAGCATGTAGGCGGCCGCCACAACCGCCCCGACCACGGCGAAGAAACCGGTGATCTTGCTTTTCGCAAAGGCGCTGATGAGGACGTACAGCTCCCCCACAAAACTGTTCGTCCCGGGAAAGGCGAAGGAAGAGACGGCAAACAGGCCGAAAAATCCGACGTAGGCGGGCAGGAGCTTGCCGAGTCCGGCGTTGTCGTAGATCTGGCGGCTGTGGGTGCGTTCGTAGATGATGCCCACCATCAGAAACAGCGCGCCCGTCGTGACGCCGTGGTTGAGCATCTGGAGCAGGGCGCCTGTAAAACCGTAAACGGTAAAGGTGAAGATTCCCAGGGTGACGAAGCCCATGTGGGCCACGCTCGAATAGGCGATCAGTTTTTTCATGTCCGTCTGAGCCAGACAGACGAACCCGCCGTAAATGATAGCAATGATGGAAAGGACCACCATGAAGGGGGCGAAATAGAAACTGGCCTGGGGGACGATGGGCAGGCAGAATCTCATGAACCCGTACGTCCCCATCTTGAGAAGAATGCTGGCCAGAAACACGCTCCCCGCCGTCGGCGCTTCCGTATGGGCGGCCGGCAACCAGGTGTGAAAGGGAAACATGGGCACCTTGATCGCAAAGGCAATGGAAAAGGCCAGAAACACCCACAACTGGAAATGGAAGCCGTAGCCCTTGAACATTGCCTCGGGTATGCTGAACGTGCCGTTGACGAGATACAGGGCGATGATGGCGACCAGGAGAAACACGCTTCCCAGGAGGGTGTAAATGAAGAACTTCAGAGAGGCGTAATCCTTCTGCGGCCCGCCCCAGACGGCGATCAGCAGGTACATCGGGATGAGCATGGCCTCCCAGAAAACGTAAAAAAGGATGAAATCCAGCGAGCAGAAGACGCCGATCATCGCCGCTTCCATCAGCAGGATGCAGATCATGAATTCCTTCACCCTCGCGGTGATGGCCTTCCAAGAGCACAGGACGCACAAGGGAGAGATCATGGCGGTCAGGACGATCAGCATGATCGAGATGCCGTCCACCCCCAGCACATATTCGATGTGATAGGCCGGTATCCACCGCAGGCGCTCGCCGAACTGAAAAATCGGCGTGCCGGAATCGAAGCTGAAAAAAAGGACCAGCGAGACAAGAAGGGTCAGGATGCCCGCGGCAAGGGCCGCGATCCTGATCCTGTTTTCGTCCCTCAGGAAAAGGATGAGCAACACCCCCGCCAAAGGCAGAAAGATCACCGTGGAGAGGATGGGGAATCCCAAGGGATTCATGGTCAAATATGGCGACATAGGTTCAATTCCTTCGCAACCTTTGTGTATCTCGAACGGGCGTCACACCACGACAAAGACAAACCACAGGATCGCAAACAGCATGAAAAGCGCGAGGCCTATGTATGTCTGGATTCTCCCCGTCTGAAGCCTCTTCACGACGGCGCCGAAATCCATGACGGAATACGCCGTGCCGTCCACGACGCCGTCGATTGCCTTCCGGTCGAAGGCGTACGAAAGATCGGCATTCCTGAAAAGCGCGCCGAGGCCCAGCGTGCGGTAAAGCTCGCCCCACAACGAGTCAAACGGGGCGACGACCTTTTCGTCAAATTTCATGAACAGCAGCGCGCCCTTGCGATAAAAATAATCCACATCGAGATTGATCTTCGCCTCCGGCGAGAGCTTCTTCACCAGCAGGTAGAAGACAAGCCCCGTGAAGGAAAGTATCTGGAGCGCCTCGGAGAGGTGCGCGGGGTTATAGGGGTGGTACTCCACCGGGAAGGGCAGAAGCGCGTACAGGGTCTGGGGGAAAACGCCGATGATGAAACACAAAAGGGACGTGAGTCCCATCGCCCACAGCATGTTGAGCGGCGGTTCCTTGGCGTGGAGAGGCTCCGCCGCCTCCTTGCCGAAGAAGGCAAAATAGGTCACCTTCAGCCCCACGGAAAGGAAGGTCCCGATCCCCGCCAGATTCATCAGCGACACGAGCCACAGCCTCCCCTCCTCGTGGGCCGCGGCGACGATCATGGATTTGCTGACAAAACCGCTGAACAGGGGAAATCCGGAAATGGACACCGCGCCCACGACATAGAAGATCATCGTCAGCGGCATGTACTTGTACAGACCGCCGAGGCGGCTGAGTTTCGCCGTCCCCGTCACATAGAGCACCGACCCGGCGCCCATGAACAGAAGCGCCTTGTAGAGGATGTGGGCGAAGGAATGGGCCGCCGCGCCGTTGACGGCCATGGCGGTGCCGATGCCGACCCCGGCGACCATGTAGCCCACCTGGCTGATGATATGGTAGGCCAGAACCCGGCGGATGTCGTTCTCGATGACGGCGTAGCAGACGCCGAACACGGTCATGGCGGTTCCCATGATGGCGAGGATTTCAAAGCCGGAAAACCCTCTGGCCAGAACATAGACCGCCGTCTTGGTCGTAAAGGCGCACAGGAACACGGCGCCTTCCACGCTCGCCTCCGGATAGGCGTCGGGGAGCCAGGCATGGAGAGGCAGCACGGCGGCGTTCAGGGCGAAGCCGGCCAGGATCAGGTACTCCGGCCAGGAGGCGTCGGCGGGAAGGATGCTCTCGAAGGCAAGGCTACCCGTCTTGTAGTAATAGAGCATCATCCCGGTGAAGAGCAAAAGCCCGCCGAACACGTGGAACAGCAGATAGCGGAAGCCCGCCTCGACGGCCTTTTTCTCCTTCCGGTACCAGATGAGGAACACGGAAGAAAAGGCCATGATCTCCCAGAAGATGAAGAGCGTAAGGTAATCGCCGGCGAAGACGGCCCCCAGGGCGCTCCCCACATAAAAGAAGCCGGCCATGTGGTGCCCGTCCTCTTCCCGGTGCAGGGCATAGAGTGCGCCCAGAAACGCCATGATGACAAACACCCAGGCAAAGACCATGCTCAGAGCATCCACGCGACCGAACAGCCCCTCCGCGCCGAGGAAACGGTACCCGCCGTACGTCCCGTTCTGGGCAAACGCGACGGACAGGAGGGAAACGGCGGGAATCAGGAGAATAAACGCCTTCTTCGCCTTCCCCTTCAGGAGGGGCAGGAGCAAAGCCCCCAGGAAAAAGAACAGCGCCGGGTGAATCCATCTATCCATAGTAATCCTCGTCCTTGCTCAGAAGCAGGTGCGCGATGCCCTTGCTGATCTTGATGAGCAAAAAGCACCCCACAAGGGCAAAAAAGGTCCAGAAGGCGTAAATCTTGTCCACAAAGTAATGGGCGTCTCCCCGCGGTATCAGGATATCGAACACGACCAGCGCGCCCAGAAAGATGAAAAAGGCGATCCTGAGCAGACCGGCTTTCGCTCTCAAGTATTCGATTATTTTCAATACATTCATGCAGAAACCTCTCATATCCCCCTCCCCTTAATCCCCTCCCACAAGGGGAGG
>JAHJXP010000189.1 GCA_018827585.1 Pseudomonadota bacterium
ATATTGATTTATCTTTAGAAATTATGAGGCTTCAGCGGGCAAAAACAGATATGATGATGAAAAAAGCACAAAATGTAAAAGTGACAGCTGGAACATTAGGCCCACCCTCGATTACTAAGCAACCTACAAATTCACGGATAAAACAGATAATTATGATTACCGGCCTTCTAAGCCTTTTTGCCGGTATATTTGTCGTTTTTTTTCTTGAATATATTAATCGGATGAAAGCGCGCGAAAAATGGGGGACTGCACCCCATGACAACCGCTAAATTTAAAGACCTGACCCCCAGCCCTGTACAGGCGGGCATCCAAAGTAAAAATTGGCGCTGTCCCCGGTTTCTTAGCTGTTCCCCAATTGACTTCAAATGAAAACGCTGCAACTGTTTTCCGCCAAGCCCGAAACCATTCCCGCGTCCGCATCCTGGTACATCGCCGACCTGGCCGAGGCGCGGGGCCGGCAGGGGCTGTATATGCGGCAAGTTTCCCAGCGTCTGCGGGCCTTGCGCGAGAATGCCCTGATCGAAAGCGCAGTCTCTTCAAACCGGATCGAAGGGATCGAGATCGATCAAAAGCGGGTGGGCACGATCATCTTCGGCAAGCCGTTGCTGCGCGATCGCGACGAGGAAGAAGTTCGCGGATACCGTGATGCATTGAACCGGATTCATGAAAATGCGGCAAATATGCCCATCTCCGAGGAGGCGATCCTGGAATTACACCGCCTGGCCCGCGGCGAAATCTGGGACGCAGGAAAGTACAAGAAAAAAGACGGGGATATCATCGAACGGCATCCGAATGGCCGGGAGCGTATCCGCTTCAAGACCGTGGCCGCATCCAATGCCCCCGCATATCTGCAGGATCTCGTTTCACTATGGTTACGCGCCCTTGAGGAAAGATGGGTTCACCCTCTCATCGCGCTGGCGGCATTCAATCTCGACTTTCTGTGCATCCATCCGTTTCGCGATGGAAATGGCAGGGTTTCCCGTCTCTTGCTTTTACTGCAAAGTTATCATCTGGGATACGAGGTGGGAAGGTACATCAGCCTGGAACGCCTGATCGAACAGAACAAGGAGCGATACTACGAAACCCTTGAACAGAGTTCCCAAGGATGGCACGAAGGAAAGCATGACCACTGGCCGTATATCAACTACCTGCTGTTTATCCTCAAAACGGCTTATCGCGAATTTGAAAGCCGCCTGGACACCACGGAAAGCCCCCGCGGCGCCAAGACCGAACTGATCGAGGCGGCCATCCAATCCTTCCCAGGCGAATTCACCCTGGCCGACCTGAAGCGGGCCTGTCCGGGAGTGAGCCACGATATGACGAGGACGGTTCTCCGCAACCTGCGGCGGACCGGAGATGTGGAATGCCTGGGTCGAGGGCCGGGCGCACGTTGGAAAAGAAGGGGTAATACCCTTAAAAGAGGGTAAGAGAAGGGGGGTTTTCCAAGACCTGACCCCCGATTTGACCGTCAGGCAAAAAGAAAGGATGGACCTATGGAAGGGAAGAAAGACCCCGGAAAGCTCACGTTGACCAGCACCAAAAAAGAGATGCTTCAGGCCTACAACACCCTCTTGAAGGAACTGGAGGCCAGGCAGGACGGGGAGCTCAAGCCGGAAAGGAAGATCGAGGAGAAGAAGAACCGGGAGGCGGTTCAGGTGGCCGAATCCCTGACGGCGGAAAGGGTCGGCAAGGAGATCGCCGCGCTGAAACTGGAGATCGGCAAGACCCTGACCGGGGTTTCCGACCAGTTGGAAGGCGAGGTGAGCCGGTTCGTAGCCATCCGCAACGCGATCGGCGCCAAGGAAAAGGAACTCGCGGAGCTCTACGAGATCGAAAAATCAGCCATGAGCTTGGCGGCCCTCATCGAGGCTCAGAATCAGAAGCGTCAGGAATTCACCGCCGAGATGGAAGAAAAAAAGGAAACCCTGAGGCAGGAGATCGACAGCACCCGCACCGCCTGGAAAAAAGAGCAGGAGGAACATGACGCCGCCGTCAAGGAGCGGGACGCATTGGAGAAGAAAAGGCAGACCAGAGAGAAGGAGGAGTTCGACTACACTTTCAAACGGGAGCAGCAGACCGCCGCCGACCGCTTTGCCTACGAGAAGGCCAAGCTGGAACAAGAGCTCAAGGATAAGAAGGAGCATATGGAACAGGAGTTGAACGTGCGGGAGGCCGCCGTCGCCGCGAAGGAAGCGGAGCTGAATGAACTCCGGAAACAGGCTGCCCAATTCCCCAAGGAGCTGGAAACCACCGTCAACCGGATGATCAAAGAAACATCGGAGCGCCTGCTCCTGGGGGCGAAGAGCCGGGAAGAACTACTGAAAAAGGAAGGCGAAGGCGAGCGCAACGTCTTCCAGGCCCGGATCGAATCGCTGGAAAAAACGACGAAGGAACAGTCCGAGCGGATCACCGTTCTGACCAAGCAACTGGAGGCGGCCTACCAGAAGGTCCAGGATATCGCTGTCAAGACGGTGGAGGGCGCCTCCAATTACAAATCCGTCGCCAGCCTCCAGCAGCTCCTGGGCGAACAAATTCGCAAGCAGACCCCGGATAAATAGCTGCGCTTCCTCCCCATGCAAAACGCTAAATTTAAAGACCTGACCCCCAAAACTACTGAGTGCTGAGTGCTGAGGACTGAGTAAAGGCAAGGACTGAGGACTGAGTAAAGGCAAGGACTGAGGACTGAGTAAAAGCAATGATCAGCAAATATGAAGCAC
>JAHJXP010000190.1 GCA_018827585.1 Pseudomonadota bacterium
GTTATCGGGGTCTCCGGAGAATCCGGCCTGGCCGGCGGCGATCACCTCCACTTCAGCGTAATGATCAACGGCCGGTTCGTCGATCCGCGGGAATGGTGGGATCCCCACTGGATTGAAGACAACGTGACCAAAAAGATAGACGTGAGTTTCTAAACTTTTTACGAAGCCGTCAAGATTTGCCGATGTCGCGATGGGCCACGCTGACGAAGTAATCCTTGTCCGCGAAGAAGGCGCCGAGGTGGTTGGCCATGACGACGGAGCGGTGACGGCCGCCGGTGCAGCCCAGGGCGATGTTGAAGCGGGACTTACCCTCCTTCTCGTAGAGGGGGATGAGAAAAGACATCAGGTCGAACAATTTCCTGATGAAGGTCCTGCCGCCGGCGGATTCGAGGACGTAATCGCGGACCCGGGGGTCATGGCCGTCGCAGGCGCGCAAGCCTTCCACGAAATGGGGATTGGGAAGGAAACGGACGTCCAGGACCATGTCGGCGTCGGCCGGCAGCCCGTAACGGTAGCCGAAAGACGTCACATGGATCACCAGGCGCTTTCCCGGCGAGGAGCCGAGAAAATGCCGCTGAACGATATCCTTGAGCTGGTGGACATTGCAGGAGGTGGTGTCGATGACCTTATCGGCCATGCGTTTTAGCGGGCCCAGCTTTACCCTCTCCAGGTTGATGCCTTCCATCAGCGAACCGCGGGGGGCCAGCGGATGAGACCGTCTGGTCTCGCTGAAACGGTTCAGGATCGACTCGTCGGAGGCATCGAAAAAGAGGATCTCTATCCGGTAGCCTTTATCCTTGAGCCCCGTGAAGATGCGGGGGTATTTCGCTAAGAAACCCCTCTCTCTGAGATCCATGACCATCGCGACCCGCTCGATCTCCTTGGCCGGATCGGACTGGATCTCCAGGAACTTCGGCAGGAGGACGACCGGCAGGTTGTCGACGCAGAAAAACCCGATGTCTTCGAGCGCCCGCAGGGCGGTACTCTTACCGGAACCGGAAAGCCCCGTAATGATCACCACCCGAAGCTGTTTCATCTGAGCTTCCTCCGGCCTGACTGCATACTGTCCCGCATCCCGTCCGCGGTTGACGCCCCTGCAACTCTTTACGTGGCCCCCGCACTGCGGAGAGGGCCCCGCGGCGTCTCCGCCCCTTCCGTTGCCGCCTCCCGGGATCACGCGGCTGGTGGTTATTGCACCCGCAACTCGCCGACGACCTCCAGCACCTGCCCCGCCATGCTTCCCGGATCGGCGCCAATCGCGAGACGCCGGCAGGGAAGATCGGTCCCCGCAATTCTGCGCACGGAAATCCCGTCTCCTCCGTCAACCGCCCCGCCTTTCCCGGACCTCCTGACAAAATGGACGATCAGATCGACGCGGACCTCTTCGCAGATGGCCTTCTTTCCGAGCAGGGCCTCTGCCCGGAGGATTCCCCGGCCCCGCGGTGCGATCCAGTTTCGCGTTTTGTCGTGGCCGCGCCCGTAAAGAACCGTCCCTCTTCCCTCTAAGACGACGGCGTCATCCGCTACCCAGATATGCCCCCTGGCCGCGAGGTTGAGACCGCAGGCGGTCTTGCCGATGCCGCTTTCGCCCATGATCAGGACGCCAAGGCCCGAAATCCGGAGGAGGACGCCATGGACCATCGTCTTCCTCTCGCCTATCTCCCTGAGCAAGCCGGCAAGCCGGCTTTCCAGCAACGACGCAGGATAGCGGGAAGCAAAGACGGGCGTTCCCGCTCTTTCCGAAAAATCCCTTAAATATTCGGGGATCTGCTGTGCTTCGGCAACGGCCGCGCACGCTATGTCCCGCAAGAGCGCAGGGGCAAGCAGGCGGTCCCACCAGGCGGAAACTCCTCCCTCTGGAAAGGCGGGGGAAAGGATCAGGACGCTCCGGGAGACAGGGGACCGCAGACCATCCCCCTCCGGAAAACCCATAAAAACATTACCGACGGGCTTGAGACAGCCAAGCGGTCCTGCAACCTGCGTCATTCCCAGTCTCTCCCTAAACGCCAGCAATTCTCCGACCGTTACGGACATCATCATACCAAGCCGTCAATATTCGTCGTCCTTTTCCGCCAACACCTGGAAGAGCTCATCGCACTCCTTCGCCGCCAGGAGCTTTTTCCGGAAGGCTTCGTCCTTGA
>JAHJXP010000191.1 GCA_018827585.1 Pseudomonadota bacterium
GCGACCGGAACAACCGGTCCCTTTACGGAGGCTTCTCCATCCGCTTCGAAGACGACGACCTCAAATACCTCCTGACCACGACGCCTATCCCCAAGTAGGCTGCTCTTGTAAAGAAAAGGCGATAATGCGTCAGCTCCGGGAGGGCTTCACCCCTTGCCGCAGGACTGCAAGACGCCCCCGGAACAGCAACAGCAAACCCCTTCCCAGCCAGAGGTGGGGCAACGGTGATGCAATCTTTCAGGAAAGGAGGCAAATCATGATTGTTTCTCCTTTTTTCAGCCGGTACGTTGTGGCGTTTCTCATCGGGATCGGTTTTGTCCTTTCTTCCGCCGCTGCCGTCGTCTCCGCCGCAGCGCCCCTTATCCCCCCTTTGCCCGATACGGAAACCCGGTCCCTGATCATGGGCGTCAACGCGGGAACGGCGCCGGCAGCAAGAGCCGACGAAAAGAAAGCCCATGCCGATCTCCTGAACCGAGGCCGGAAGGCCGTCCTGGAAAAGGCCCGGAACCGCCTGCTTGGACTGGACAAGTTCGGCATTGAATCCGATCTCGGCCGGACGCCCGCCGGTTTTGTCAAGGTCTTGCGTCAGGAGGAAATACGCACCGGCAAGGGCGATCGGCCGCATCTCTGGCTCGAAGCGGAGACCGAATTCGTCATCAAGGATAGAAGGACCGGAGGCCGTCCGGAGGCCGCGCTCCTCGACCGGGCTGATCTCCTTGATGTCCGGATCTGGACGGACAGGAAAGAATATGAAGAGGGGGAGGCGATTACCCTCCACCTCCGGGGAAACCGAAACTTTTATGGAAAGGTCGTCCAGATCGACGTGAAGGGAACCGTCCTTCAGATCCTCCCCAACAACTACCGCCAGATAGCCTTCTTTGAAAAAGACAAACTATACCGGATCCCCGATGAGGGGGACCGTTACCAGCTCGTCGTCCAGCCCCCCTTCGGCGCGATTCGCTTTATCGTCTATGCCACGCGTTTGCCGATGAGCCAGGTGAACCTGCAGGCGACCACCGGCGGGATTTTCAAATATCGCTCCTCCCCGAAGGCCTTCGGCCGGAGCGTCCGCCACATCATCCCGGCGGGAGAGGAACAAAGCTCGGAATTCAGTGAAGCGACATGGATGATAAAGACCGTCCCGCGCAAATAATGACGGCTTCGTAAAAAGTCCGGATGCTTCGTTGCGCTTCATCCCTCCCCTGCTTTCGCAGGGGCAGGCTTGTTGCGGCGTACGCCAAAGTACGCCTCACTTCTCGGGTTTCGCGCGCCTTGCCTGCGACCTTTTTACGAAGCCGTCCCCCGTTCAAGGCTTTTGTGACTTTTTACGAGAGCAGCCCTTTTGGAGGAAAAGAAAATGCCCCATGTCATCGTAAAGCTCCATCCCGGCAGAACAGAGCAGCAGAAGCACCGGTTGACCGAGGAGATCGTCAAGGATGTGATGGCGATCGCCGACTGCCCGGAAACCTCCGTCTCGGTGGCCTTCGAGGAAGTCGCGCCGGCCGACTGGCCGGAGAAGGTCTACAGGCCGGACATCCTGGACAAGCAGCAAACCCTCTACAAGAAACCGGGATACAAGAACCCTTTCGAATAGACGGCGGCCCGCGCCCGGAGGTCGGGCCAGATACTTCTTGACACGCAAGGGTGTTATTCGTAACCTGCCGTCGCGGAAAAACAGGTTCTTGCCAATCAATTCGATACTCCGTCGCCCGGCTATAAAACGAGGACAATTCGGGAGCTGTTGAGGTCAGGCGATTATGCCCGTTGACCAAATCAAAGCGAAATTCGGGATTGGAAACCAATGGTCCGGCGAGGCGTGGGGGGCTTCGCCTCAATGCTGGTGGCGTTGCCGTCTTCCATTGCCTTCGGCATCGCCGTCTACGCGGTGCTGGGACCCGAGTACGTGGCCGACGGCGTCATTGCCGGCATCCTGGGGGCCGTCGTCATGGGCATTCTGGCGCCGCTGTTCGGCGAAAACGCCCCTCTGGCCGCCGCGCTTCGGGAACGCTGGACGGCCCTGGGGGCGGTCAGCTTTTCCGACCTCGCCAGCCTCCTGATGCCGGCCGTCACCTTGTCCGTGCTGCTTTCGATCGACACCCTGAAAACCTGCGTCGTCATGGACAGCATGACCCGCCGCCGCCACAATTCCAACCGCGAGCTGATCGGCCAGGGAGTCGCCAATTTCATGTCCGCCCTGGCGGGGGGCATGCCGGGCGCAGGCACCATGGGCGCCTCGCTGGTAAACGTCAGCGGCGGCGGCAAGACCCGCCTGTCCGGCGTGCTGGAGGGTGTGTTTGTCATCGTGGCTTTCGCGGGGTTCGCCTGGCTGATTTCATGGCTTCCCATCGCCGCTTTGGCCGGCATACTGATGGTGGTGGCCTGGCGGATGTTTGACCGCAGCAGCTTTCTTCTGCTCCGCCAAAAAACCACCGTGTTCGATTTTCTGGTGATTGCGGCCGTGGTGGCCACGGCCATCGGCGTCAACCTGATTGCCGCCGCCGGCGTCGGGCTGTTGCTGGCCACCCTTTTGTTCATCCGCGGTAACTGCTCAGGTCGTTTTCTGACATGATTTACAGGATGAACAGGGTTTTGGCAAGCCGGTAGTTCGTCCAGGATGGCTGGCAGGATCCTCAGAAGGGGTGCTGGCCAGCGAGCAACTGCGGCTACGAGGTGTTGAAGC
>JAHJXP010000192.1 GCA_018827585.1 Pseudomonadota bacterium
GGGGTACCGGGGCTTCTCCGGTTTCGAAGACATCTTCTCGAGTTTCGGGGACATCTTCGGCGACGTCTTCGGCTTCGGTACGGGCCGATCCCGTTCGCGGACGGCGGCCCGGGCGGGCGCTGATCTGCGCTACGATCTCCGGATCTCCTTCATGGAGAGCGCTCTGGGCGCCAGCAGAGAGATCAATGTGGAGAAGTATGTCCTCTGCTCCTCCTGCCGGGGATCGGGCTGCGCCCCGGGCGCCTCTCCGCAAATCTGCACCCGCTGCCACGGGAGGGGCCAGGTAACGCAGTCCAGCGGCTTCTTCAGCATCAGCACGACCTGCTCCCAGTGCCGGGGGCAGGGAAGCGTGATAACGACCCCCTGCCGGGAATGTTCGGGAGGGGGAAAAGTCAAGGTGGCCAAGACCGTCCAGCTCAAGATTCCCGCGGGCGTGGAAACCGGTTCCCGGCTCCGGCTGCGCAGTGAAGGCGAGGAGGGTGAATACGGGGGCCCCAATGGCGACCTGTACGTCTTCATCGAGGTGGAACAGCACGAGATCTTTCGGCGAAGCGGGGACGACATCTACTGCCGCCTCCCAATCTCCTTTATTGAGGCGGCCCTGGGAGGAAGCGTGGAAGCGCCGACGCTCACGGGGAAAGAAAAACTAAAGATCCCCCGGGGAACGCAGACGGGCAAGGTCTTTCGCCTGAAGGGGAAGGGAATCGCGCACCTGCGGGGATACGGCCGGGGCGACCAGATCATCGAGACGGTGATCACCGTGCCCACGAACATAACGAAGAAACAGGAAGAGTTGCTCAGAGAGTTCATAAAACTTGACGGCGAGGAAACATGCCATTAGGCCATGGAAGGCGGGAAACCTCACAGAAAGGATGAATCATGAGGGTAAAGACAAGCTGGATCGCACTTTTTGTCATAGGCGTTTTGCTGATCTCCGGCTGCGCGGCGCTGTGGGTCGGCGGGGTGGCGGTGGGGGCAGGATCGGGAACCTATTTCTACATCAACGGCGAGTTGAAAACCGACTACTACCAATCGTTCGACTCGGTGTGGAAGGCCTGTGAAAAGACAGTGGCGGATATGCGCGGGGTGGATGTCAGGCCGGACAAGGAGATCGGCAAGGGGAAAATAACAGCAGTTATCGAAGAAGAGAAGGTGCAGATCGCGATCACCTACAAGGCCAAGAACGTGACGACGGTCTCCATCCGGGTCGGCATGATCGGCAACAAGCTCTCCTCCCAGCTGATCCACGACAAGATCGGGGACAATCTGGTCAGAAAGTAAGCCCGGGCGGGATTGTTCCGTCATGGCTCTGCTGTTCGGCTAACGGAAGCGGCTGATGAAAAAAAAGGTGATTGCGGGCCTGGCGCTGGGCGCCCTGCTGGTTTACCTTTCAGTCCGGGGGATTCAGCTCCAGGAAGTGGCCTACGGTTTCCGGACGATCCACTACGGATACGCCATACCCGTCCTGGCGGCGCTGTTTCTCATGCAAGTCCTGCGGTCCTTCCGCTGGGGGCTTATCCTCAATCCGCTCGAAAAGGTCGACCAGCTTTCCCTTTTTTCCGTCACCAGCGTGGGTTTTCTGGCCATCATCGCCATCCCGGCGCGCCTGGGAGAGCTGGCCAGGCCCTATCTCATCACGAAAAAGAGCCGGATCCCGATGAGTTCCGCCCTCGGCACCATCTTCGTCGAACGGCTGCTGGACACTATCACCATCCTGATCATCGCCGTTTTTGTCCTTTTTTTCACCCCGTTGCCGCCGTGGGTTGTCCGCTCCGGTTTCCTGTTGCTGCTATTGACGCTCGCGCTGTTCGTCCTGATGTTTCTGCTGATCGTCAGGCGGGATAGCTCGCTTAGGGTCCTTGGCCATCTCGTCGGGAGGCTGCCGGCGCGCTATGCCGATCGGATAAAGCGGATCATCTCCCATTTCCTCGAAGGATTCCGGATAATGGCCGATCCGGTGCTTCTGATGTCCGTTGCGGGGCTATCGATCATCATCTGGCTCGTCGACGTACTGGCAATCTATCTGCTCTTCCTCGCCTTCGATTTCCAGCTCCCGGTGGCGGCCGCGTTTGTCCTGATGATCATCCTGATCATCGGGATCGCCATCCCCGCCGCGCCCGGTTTCATCGGAAACTGGCATTACTTCTGCGTCCTCGGCCTCAGCATTTTCGGAATCCCTAAGACAGACGCCCTGACCTTCGCGATAATCTACCACTTTCTTTCCATTGGAATCGTGGTCGTGCTCGGGTTAATTTTTCTCCCCTTCAACCGCTTCTCCGTTTCCGATCTCCGCCGTCAGGCGCGCTCCTGAACCCGTTTGCATCGAAAAGGACCCCAGCCAGGGTGGCAAGTCAATCGCCCTTGACCTCAAGGCCATAGCCCTTGATCTTTTTGTGGAGATGGCTCCGCTCCAGGCCGATTGCCTCAGCGGTTCGAGAGATGTTGCCTTCGAACTCGCGGAGCTTGCGGAGGATGTACTGTCGCTCGAAATCCTGTTTCGCGCCCCGGAAGGAATCGGCGGCGATATCCCATTCAGGGGCTACTTTCGACATTTTCCTTTCCTCGAACAGCAGGGGGATGTCGGATTTGGAAATGACGGCGGTCGGCGTCATGATGACCAGCCGCTCGATGATGTTTTTGAGTTCCCGAACGTTTCCCAGCCAGTTATGCCCCGTCAGGACGGAGATCGCCTCGTCGGTGATCCGCTTTTCCGATTCATTCTCCTTGAAGGCAAAATCCTTTAGAAAACGGTCGACCAGCGGCGGGATATCCTCCTTCCGGTCGCGCAGCGGGGGGATCCGGAGCGGAATGACGTTCAGCCGGTAGAAGAGGTCCTGCCGGAACCGTCCCGCCTCCATCTCCTTTTCCAGGTCTTTGTTTGTGGCGGCCAGCACCCGCACATCGGTGGGTATGAGCCTGTTGCCGCCGACCCGCTCGAACTTCTTTTCCTGGAGGATCCTGAGCACCTTGGCCTGGGCCTTGAGGCTCATGTCGGCCACCTCGTCGAGAAAGATTGTCCCTTCGTTGGCCAGATCGAACTTTCCCCGTTTCTTTGCGGTGGCCCCGGTGAAGGACCCTCTTTCATGGCCGAACAGTTCGCTCTCGATGAGGTCCTCCGGGATCGCCGCACAATTGACCTCGATAAAGGGCTTCTGGGCCCTCCGGCTCTGGCGGTGGATGGAACGCGCCACCAGCTCCTTTCCCGTTCCGTTTTCTCCCATGATCAGGATCCAGGCATTGGTCGGGGCGACTATGCCGATCATCTCCTTGAGTTCCTGGATCAACGGGCTGGCGCCCGTCAGTTCGTATTCGTGGCTGACCTTCTGTTTGAGGAGGATATTTTCCTCTTCCAGTCCGGCAAGGGCCAGGGCGTGGTTGACCGCCAGGATAACCTTTTCGAGCGAGAGGGGCTTTTCGATGAAATCGAAGGCCCCGAGTTTGGTCGCCTTCACCGCCGTTTCGATGGTGCCGTGGCCCGACATCATGATGACCTGGATCTGGGGATGGCCGGCCTTGATTGCATTGAGGACCTCGATCCCATCCATGCCCGGAAGCCAAATGTCCAGGAGGACCAGGCTGGGCATCTCCTCTTCCACAACCCGCAGTGCCTCCTCTCCGCTTGCGGCAGCGATCGTTTCATACCCCTCATCCACCAGAATCCCTGCCAGGGTCTGGCAGATGCTTTCCTCATCGTCCACAATCAGGATTGTCTTGTTCATCGGTCCGCTTTCCCTGCCTTGCAGCCCTCCCGGAAAAAAAGGGGGGGGCGTCATGCCTGCTCCGTATCGGGAACGGGCAGTTCAAAAGCCACGACGGTTCCCGCAGGCGAGTTGTCCGTAACGCTGACCCGGCCGTGATGATCGGCGATAATGGAATTGACGATCGCCAGTCCCAGCCCCGTTCCCGACCGTTTTGTGGAAAAGTAGGGTTCGAACATCTTTACCTTATAATCGGGCGGAATGCCACAGCCGTTGTCGGCCACTTCCACAATGGCCTTCCGCCCTTCCCCGTCAAGGGCGGTCTTGATTTCGATCCTGCCGCCCTGCCTTCCGACCGCCGCCACGGCATTGTCCAGCAGGTTGACCATCACCCGCCGGATCTGCTCCGGATCAAACATCAGCGGCGGGATGTCCGCGCCCCGCCGAAAATCGAAGGCTATCTCCTTGTGGGCGTCCTGAAAAAGGGTCACGGGATCGCGGATCACCTCATTGAGGTCATTGCGGGCCAGGCTCGTTACCGGAAGCCGCGCATAGCGGGAAAACTCGTTTACGAGATTCTTCAGGACATCGACCTGGTCGATTATCGTTTTGGTGCATTCCTGAAAGACTCCCCCATCCTCCCCCAGACGGTCGCCGTATTTTCTCTGCAGCCTCTGGGCGGAAAGCTGTACCGGGGTGAGGGGATTCTTGATCTCATGGGCCATCCTTCTGGCCACCTCGCGCCAGACCGCTGCCCGCTCCGCCCTCTGCAGCTGGGTCAGGTCTTCGAACACCACAACCATGCCCATGTCGTTCCCCTCGTCGTCATGGATCATCGTCACCGTCATCAAGAGAGTCATCGCCCGGTCCCGGAGGGTCAGGTCGATCTGCTTTTCGATGACGCTTTCCCCTCGTTCCCGCATCTCCCGGAGGATCTCTTCCGCCAGGGCGCGGTGATCCGGGATGAGGACCTCGTCATATCGCCGGTTCAGGACCTTTTGAGTCCGGATGCCCAGCATCCTTTCCGCGGCCTGATTGATAGTGGTAATCAAACCGTCCCTGTTGATGGAAATAACGCCGGCGGATACATTGCGCAGAATTGTTTCCGTATATTTGCGTCGCTGCTCCAGATCAAGGTTGGCCTGTTCGAGCCCCTGTTTGCTCCGTTTGAGATCCAGCGTCATCCGGTTGAAGGACTCGCCGAGAACTCCGATCTCGTCGTCGGCGTCGATTGCGATTTGATGGTTCAGATCTCCCTGGGCAATCCTCCGGGTTGCCTCGGCCAGGTCCTGGATCGGAACGGTAATGCCCTTGGCGAGGTAGAGTCCGAACCAGGTCGCCGAGAAGATAATCAGCAGCATGACGATGAAGAGCGTGACGATGTATCCGAACTTGATCGGTGTCTTAAGAAGGGTCAATTGCCGGTACTCTTCCGAAGTTTTGGAGATCACGGCGACCTTGTCGACCAGGCCGTCCGGGAAATAGTAGCTGGCCATGACGAACCCGATGACCTCCTTCGGGCTTGCCATTGCATAGACGGGAACGGCCCCCCGGATCAGATCGCCGCCCCCTGCCTGTTCGATTGTGGTCACCTCCTTGCCGGTGTAGAGATCCTCCCGCAGCTTCGGCGAGAGGGGCTTGAGAACAATCTGTGGCTGGTTCTGATCCCGGAAGACCACATTTTCTTTCTGGTTCTTGATATGAACCTCCAGCATGTTCAGTTTGTGGGTCTTGTGCCGCCGCTCGACCAGGACCTTCAGGTACAGAGATTTCTCCTCTTCGTAAAGGCCGTTTTGCGTTATGTCCGCGCTGAGCTGACGGGCATAGTGCTTCGCCTGATCCGCCGATTGCTGGTAGTATATCTGGGCTACCTCGAGGGTCCGGTTCAGGGCGTCGCCGATCCGCATGCTGAACCAGTTGTCGATGCTGTAGGAGAGAAAGTTGATCGAAACGAGGAACAGAAGGACCGTAGGGATGAGGGACAGGCCGACAAAGGCCGCCACCAGTCTGGTCCGGAGTTTGGAGCCGGCGATCCCGCGACGGCGTTCGTAGATCAACTTCACGAGGTTCCGGATGATAAGGAATATCAGCAGGATAATCAGGATGATGTTGATGTTGATCAGCCCGAAGATCAGGGCATTCCCGGACAGGGGAAGAACGACCGGCTCGCCGCGAAAGATGCGGCTCTCAAGGTAGGTGACCACTACGATAAGGATCACCGTAACGAAAATGATGAACCACTCCCGTTTACGCCTTCTCGCCTCCTGCACATCCAGTTTGGCCGGCCTGCGGTTTTTTTTCATCAGTAGAAAAACCCCTTCCGGTACCAGTCGGTTTCGAAATCCCAGAGCGAGACAAAGGGAAAGACTTGATCCATGTGGAGCGGCAGGCGGACCTTGTCCAGTTTCACCTTGATCTCGATGTAGTAGTACTGGTTCCTCTTTAACATATTCAGCGGCGACACGGAAAAGCCGTTCAGATCGGACATCGCCCTCTTGGCATTCTCAAGATCCTGGAACGACGTCGGCTCATTATCTCCGTTGACGGAAATATAGAAGAGTTTCTTGACATTGTCATACTTGATCGTATGTCTTACCGTCATGCGGGTTATTTTTCTGTCCAGCCACCGCGCACGTTCCTGAAAGAGGTCTACGAAAAAGGTAAAGGTGGTCGGGACACCCGCCATGATTGCGGCATCCATCTCCGCAGTGAAACAGTTCGTTACCCTGGCATAGACCAGGACGTGGCTGGTATTGTTCGTCACCAAGAGATCCCCGATGGCAGCTTTTTCCGCACGGAGATGGCCGGGGGAAGCCAGGAAAAACGAAAGGATGATGGATATGAACAAGAATCCGCTTTTTCTTCGCATTTATTCCCTTATTATACCGCGGCATCGTCAGACCGACGCCGGGAACTGCCCTGCAAACGAGGGGGAAAATAGATTTTTTATGTTATTCTGAATGCTTGGCAGGTATACTAAGAAACTGACGGTCAAAAAGCAAGACCTATTTGCGCGGCAGGCAAAATTGACGAACCTATAAAATTCACAAAAGCCGTGACTTTGGGGGAGGCGAGCCTATTCCCTTATATGACCGGGATTGACGCCTGAATCGAGGCCGGCGCCTGGAATGAGGAGATCGGCCGGGAAGCGGCCTCATCGGACAACTCCCCACCGAAACCGCCCGCTATTGTCCAGCACTCCCGCCGGACCATCAATTCCTTCAGGAGGAGATTGTTCAGACGGTGCCCCGATTTACAGGCGACGAAATGGCCGATGATCGGGATGCCCAAAAGAGAGAGGTCTCCAATCGCGTCGAGGATCTTGTGTTTCACGAATTCGTCCGGACACCGCAGGCCTTCCTTGTTGATAATCCGGTGATCATCGAGGACCACGGCGTTTTTCAGGGACCCCCCCAGCGCCAGTCCCTTGGCCTGGAGGTATTCGACGTCCTTCAGAAATCCAAACGTTCTCGCCGAACAGATCTCCTCCTCATAGGACACATCGGAGAATTTTAGGTGATATTGCTGCACGCCGATGAAGGGATGACCGAATTCGATCTTGTAGGTGATCCTGAAATCCGGCGATGGAAGGAACATTGCCATGCCCTCCCCGTCGGAGACGGAGATCTCTTTTTCGATCACGAGCAGTTTTCTGCCTTTTCCCTGGACATGAGTGCCGGCCTCTCTGAAAAGATTGACGAAGGGGCGGGCGCTACCGTCCATGATCGGTATCTCAGGGGCATCCACCTCGACCACCGCATTGTCCACTCCCATGCCTCTGAAGGCGGACATAAGATGTTCCACGGTGGAAACGGTGACGCCGTTAAGACCCAGAGTGGTTGCCAGCGTCGTATCTCTCACGTTGCGGACATCCGCCTTGACCCGATTGTTGCCGCCTAGATCCCCGCGGATAAAAACGATCCCCTCATCGGCAGCGGCCGGCCTGATCACCATGCCGACCTTTCTTCCCGAATGCAACCCTATGCTTCTGCACGTGATTTCTTGCTTGAGAGTTCTCTGTAAAAACATGTTCGACTGTCTTCCACTCTTGAGATTCATCAGCCGGACGCAAGACCGACTGATCTGTCATTCATAACAGGCAACATTTATACCATTGCCGGATTTTCTGCCGTAAATAATTATCATCCATTAACCAGCCAGAAATACGCCTGTTCGCCAGGGGCGATTCATTCCCGCCACGGCAACTGCATGAGGGATCCTCCCGGACTGTGTCGGAATAGACACACCGTGATGGTCGCCAAGACCGGTTTCGTATCCGGATCGTCTAACCGGTTAAAGGGTCCCCGCGATTATCCTTCCGCGGCGGGCGGCAGAATCTCTCTTTTTCGCTGTAGATGCAACCGCAATAGGCTTGCCGGTACATCCCCAGTTCCTTCGACACCCTGACCCCCTCCGCCCAGCCTTCGCGAAAATCCCGGTAGAGAAAGCGGATCCCGTGCCTCCCGGCCGCTTCCTCTCCGATGCCCCGGATGAGGTCGTGCTTCTGATAGCGGCTGTAGAGGAGGGTGGTCGTGAAGGCGTCAAACCGCCCCTTTCCGGCGATCCGCGCCGCCTGGGAAAGACGGAGACGATAACAGGTCAGGCACCGCTCCTCCTCGCGGAAAGCCGTCTGTCTGAGAAACTCCTCGAGGGGGTAAGCCTCCTCCCGGATGATCCGCAGTCCCTCCCGGCCGGCGTAGGTCTCGAGCGCAGCGAGGCGCTTCCTGTACTCTTCATAGGGGTGGATGTTCGGGTTGTAGAAAAGGCCGCATACCTCATCCCCTCCCTCTCTCAGGACTCGGAGGGGATAGATGGCGCAGGGGCCGCAGCATATATGCAGTAATATTTTCACCGCAGGCTCACATATTTCATTTCCCCGGTCCCTGACCTTCCGATCCCGGAAGAGTGAAAAATGACGACTTCGTAAAAAGTCCGGAGCGGTCTTCCTCAGAAGAACTCCTTCTGGTTACCGCCGATCCAACGCCTGCCGAAATGCTCGTAGGCCCTTCGCGTGGCTACCCGGCCCCGCGCCGTCCGCTGGAGATAGCCCTCCTGGATTAGATAAGGTTCATAGACATCCTCGATCGTCGTTCTCTCTTCGCCGATGGCGGACGAGAGATTGTCGATCCCCACCGGACCGCCGTCGAACTTTTCGATCACCGTCAGCAGGATGGTCCGGTCCATCTGATCGAACCCCTTTTCATCCACCTCGAACATCGCCAGGGCGTCCACCGCCACCTCCCGGTTGATCCGTCCCCCCGCCCTGACCTGGGCGAAGTCCCGGATCCGGCGGAGCAGACGGTTGGCGATCCGCGGCGTCCCCCGGGAACGGCAGGCCATTTCGGCCGCCCCGTCATCATCGATGCCCACGGAAAGGATCTTCGCCGAGCGGCGTATAATGACGGCCAGTTCTGCCGGAGTGTAAAAACTGAACCGAAAGCTCATTCCGAAACGATCCCGCAACGGCGAGGTCAGAAGCCCGGCCCTCGTTGTGGCCCCGATCAGGGTGAATTTCGGAATCTCTAACTTCATCGACCGTGCCGACGGCCCCTGACCGATGAGGATGTCGATATGAAAATCCTCCATCGCCGGATAGAGGATTTCCTCCACCACATGCGACAGGCGGTGGATCTCATCGATGAAGAGGATGTCATGTTCGTGCAGATTTGTCAGGATCGCCGCCACATCGCCCGGCCTTTCGACCACCGGTCCGGAGGTCACCTTGATATCCACCCCCATCTCCCGGGCCATGATATAGGCCAGGGTCGTCTTTCCGAGACCGGGCGGGCCATACAGGAGCACGTGATCGAGGGCCTCGCGACGCTGTTTGGCCGCCTCGATGAAGATGGCGAGATTCTTCTTTATCTTCTCCTGACCGATATATTCGGCCAGGCTTTTGGGACGGAGGGAGGTCTCATATCCTTTATCCTCTTCGATCCCCTGCGGGGCAAGCAGCGGATTCTTGGCTGAGATACCGATCGTATCAGACTTTTTCACGGCAAACTTGCATCCTCCCGTTTTTTCAAAGCCCCGTCCATAAACTGCCTCAGCCGGCCAAGACCCTGAGCGCCTGCTTAAGGAGCCGATCGAGGGACGGGGGCTCCGGCGCTTCCCTCACGATCCGGTCGACCGCATCTTTGACTGCCGATCCCTTGTATCCGAGATTGACCAGCGCCGAAAGGGCGTCCTCTTTTACCTGCTCGCCTGGCTTGACCGCGACCTTGCCTGCCGCGACTTCATCCCGGTCGAGTTTGGCCGCCTTGTCCTTCAGTTCGAGGATCATCCGCTCCGCCGTTTTCCTGCCCACGCCGGGGATGCCGGTCAGGCGCTTCAGATCTCCCCCGGCAACGGCCCGGATCAATTCTCCGGCCGCGATGCCGGAGAGGATGTTTACGGCGAGCTTGGGGCCGATCCCGCTGACGGAGATCATCAGTTGAAAGACCTCTCGCTCCATCCCGGTATGGAATCCGTAGAGGTTGATGGCATCCTCCCGGACATGGGTATGGACATGGAGAACCACGGGCTGGTTCTCTTCAGGCAACTCATAGAAGGTGCTGAGGGGAACGATGATCCGATAACCGGTGCCGTGTACGTCCACGACGCAGTGGGTGACCGATTTTTGAACGAGAATTCCACTGATTCTGGCGATCATCTCAGATGGGGTCCGCCTTCCTATGATGGATGTGACAGATGGCAACGGCGAGGGCGTCGGCCGCATCGGGCGGCGGCAGCTCCGGTAGATTCAGGATCGCCCTGACCATCTGCTGGACCTGACCTTTTTCCGCCCGGCCGTAACCGACGACTGCCTTCTTGATCTCCAGTGGACTGTACTCAAAAACCGGGCTCGCCATATGATTCCCGGCCAGGATCGCCGCCCCCCGTACATGACCCTGCTTGATCAAGCTCCTGACGTTCTTTCCGTAGAAAATATCCTCAATGGCCAGCGCATCCGGCGCTGCCTGGCGGATCGCCTCCCGGAGACCTTCATAGATAGTCTGCAGGCACGATGAAAACAGGGCCCCCTTTGCCGGCCTGATTTCCCCGTGCGCGACCCAGTGCAAGTCGTTTCTGACCTTCTCGACCACACCGTAGCCCGTCACGTGACTGCCCGGATCGATTCCCAATACCCTGAACGTGACTTCACTCTTCAAGATGCGTGACCTTTGCACAGCCGGAAAATCAGATCCCGGAAGCGCGCATTGGATATTTTTTCGGGGGACCCTGCCCCCGGTTATTTTTCTCCTACTGACTCAGTTTTTGACACTTCCGTAATAAGTCGTAATAAGCCTTGCATTGGGGACGGCTTCGTAAAAAGTCCGCAGGCAAGGCCCGCAAGCAAGTACCCTTCTTCA
>JAHJXP010000193.1 GCA_018827585.1 Pseudomonadota bacterium
GGGTCGATCCGCAGGTAGATGTCGGCCGGGAGCCAATCCGGCAGGCGATAGGTGGCTAGGAGAAAGAGGGCGGTAAAAAGGAGAAGCGACAGGGCCTGGATCGTTTTCTTCATGCGGTCCCCTTGTAGATTCTGAGCTTCTCGACATCAATCTTCCCCAGTCCCCGCTGGTGCGCGGCAAGCAGATGCTCCACCTGAGGGCCCTTGAAGGTCCGGCCATACCACGGAACAATGCCCACCCCGTAGGAATCCACCGCCACGGGATCGACGCCGGCAACGATGAGGTTCGGCTTCTTGACATCGCCGGGACCTCCGGGCCCGCCGGAAACCAAGGCCCTGGTGGCGTCCAGGACGGTCAGTTGGGGCTTGATCACCGTGGCCAGGTCCGCAATCCCCTGGTTGATGTTGAACTGGGAATGGAAGCTCTCCCGGTCCCAGATCAAGCCCATGAGGCCTTTCAGGCCGAGGCTCACCCCTGTGGCGGAATGGGACTTCGCCACCGGGACATTGATCAGCACGGGGCTCTCCAGAACATCCTTGAGGACCGCCACCCGCTCCAAGACCTTTCCCTGGGGAACCCTGATCTCCTGAAAGAATTTCTTGTCCTGAAGGGCGAAGACATGGACGCCAGGGAGGGTCTTGCACGCCTCCCGGATGCCCGTCCGTTCGAGGCAGAGTTCGGCCCTTTGCAGTGTGTGATCCAAGACCAGAACGTCCTTGGCCCCTGCCTCGATGCAGGCCTGGGCCACCGCGACGACGACCATGGGGTGGGTCGTCGCGGCGAAATCTGGCGTCTTGGCGAACGACATGTTGGGCTTGATGATCACCCGCTGCCCCTTCTTGACGAAACGGGAAATGCCTCCCATCGCCTCCAGGGCCTTCCGGGTGGCTGCGACAGGCTCGCCGGAAACCACGGCGAGATCGACCTCGTCGGATGCGATCAAGAAAGAGGGGTTGCCTGCAAGGCCGATCGCGATGCCTGCCGCGGTCGTCTTCAAAAATTGCCGTCGCGAGATTCCCTGGTGGTTGTCCGCCATGATGTGCCGTCTCTCTCCTGCCTCCGCGGCGCCGTGATCGGTCGTTCGGTTCATGCGATAAACTCCGAGGGGATCTCTTGGAGTCGCGCGATGTCCCGGATTTTCTCCCCGACGTTGAAACCGACCGAGCAGTTCACCGGGCACGAGGAACAGTCCTCGCACACCCGGGAGGGGAGGGCCAGCGAGACGACGAGATCCTGGGCCATGCCGAGATTCCGGTAATCGTACACATACATGTAGGCCCGCATCAGGTCGGGGATGGGGAGGCGTGCGACGCACTGCCCCAGGCACTCCCTGCAGCCCTGGCAATAGAGGCCCGGGAGGGAGGCCTCTTGCAGGAGGTCCCGCTTCTCGGAATCGGACAGGCCGACATCCTCCATGACGGCCAGGTCGACGTCCATCTGGTCAAAGGTGGTAAAACCGGGGACGATGGTGTGTACGTTGGGGTCTTGCAGGACCCACTTCAGCGCGGCGGCGGGGTTCTTCACGGAGGGCGTCTGGCGAAACCCTCCCCGGATGTATTCGTAGAGGGTTTTGGGGTCAAAGGTCTGGATGTCCGCCGACTGCTTCCAGCCCGCGATTTCCGGGAATCGCAGATCGGTTGCCCCCGAATTCGGAACCCAACAAAGAACGATACCCACAATCAGGCCGATGGTTCTCCTCCACATTTTTCCTATTTCCTTTCATTTCTGTTTGACGACCTCGTAAAATATCCGGATGCTGCGTTGCGCTTCATCCTTACCCTGCTTTCGCAGGGGCAGGCTTGCGGCGTACGCCGAAGTACGCCGCATTCATCAGGATTAGCTTCGCTGATTCTTCAAATTCGCACGCCTTACCTGCGGCCTTTTTACGAAGCCGTCATTTATTAGTGAATGGTAATAGATAGCAAAGCGTAGTGGAAAACAAGGAAAATGTTCTTTTCCCGCTATGCTTTGGCTACGAAAAATTGCCAGAAATAGGCTGTATGGTGCTAATACTTATCCTTGATCAAGGGCAATGCCTGAAAAGGGTAGCAATAGGGTAGCAAAAAGGAAAAGGGGCTACAGCTTTCAAACTGTAACCCCTTGATTTTATGGTGAGCCCTGTCGGGATCGAACCGACAACCTACTGATTAAGAGTCAGTTGCTCTACCAGCTGAGCTAAGGGCCCACATATGGTTGTGACTGTCGCTGCACTGCAATCTGGCGCGCCCGGTAGGATTCGAACCTACGACCAACAGATTCGAAGTCTGCGACTCTATCCAGCTGAGCTACGGGCGCTTCATCCTTGACGGCTTCGCAAGAAGTCCCCAAACCGTCACTCCGGCAAATCCCGGATCGGGGTCCGGGACAGGCGCCGAATTCCAGGACTACTCGAAAACACTGGATTCCGCGTAAAGCACGGAATGACAAAATCGACTTCTTACGAGAGCATCAATATTGGGGTGAGTGAAGGGACTTGAACCCTCAGCCTCCGGGGCCACAACCCGGCACTCTGACCATTTGAGCTACACCCACCATCAATGCCTGGTGCGCCTGGAGGGATTCGAACTCTCGACCCACGGATTAGAAGTCCGTTGCTCTATCCAGCTGAGCTACAGGCGCTTATCCTCGAGACGCACTGCATTCAGTCTCATTTTTAAAGAGGGGCGTATATATCCCCTTTGCGCCCTTTTGTCAAGAAGCGAGTGCGGACTTTTTTCATCTCCCCTCCGTCAACGGACAAACCCAGCGATCCCTTCAAAACGATAGCCTTTTTTTGCGAGTCCCTCCCCTGCCTGGTCCGTCGTATAGAAATGGCGGCCGGTGGCGGGATTGTGCCAGCGGTAGAGCTCCCGCGTTCCCGTCAGCCGGGACGTGGCGATATTCCCGATCGTCCCCTCGGCGAGATAGCCGGAAAGCGGCTTTCCGCCGCCGGCCTGGTCCGAGGAGTAGAAATGGTCGCCCTTGACCGGGTTGAACCAGCGGAAAAAGGCCGTCGTCCCCGGCGTGCCCGGACTGAAAAGCCTGAAGACGATCCCCTGATTCCGGTATCCCTTCGTCTGCAGGCGGGCCGCCTCGGCCCGGGGATTGGTCGTATAGAGGTAGTCGCCGGCGGCGACATACCGGTATACGTCCAGAAAACGGGGCTGCGCATCCGCCGCCACCTCCAGGAAGATCTCCACGTCGGCGTCGCCGCCGTTGGAAAGGAAGAAGACACGTTCCCCGTAGACGCCTGGCTCGAGATTGCGCACATTGATTCCGATATTGACATAGTCCGTCTCCCGCAGGGTCGTCCCGCTGTCCGGAAAGACGCTGATCCACCCCGGCGGGCCTTTCATGACCGGCCGGCCGAAGACCCTGACCCCTTCCAGAACCGTCCGTCCTTCCCCGTTGACCAGCGTCAGGACATGAGGTCCGTCCGGAAGCCATTCCGTCAGGGAAATCTCCTCTCTCTCCCGTCGCTCCGAAAAACTGCTGATGTAGGCGATGAACTGTCCGTCGATGTAAACGCTCAGCGGCCCCCCCTCGGGCGAATTCCAGATAAAGAGACTGATTCCCGACCCCGTGAATCGGAAGCGAAGGGCGTCATTTTCCTCCCGGCCGGATGGATATCCACCCTCCTCCCCCCACGTGCCGGTAAGATGCATGCCTTCCCGAAGCGCCCCGACCGGCGAATAGCTTCCCGTGCCGGCGACGGCCTCGTTCAGAAACGAGACGTAACGCCCTGTGAGCGGCCTTGTGGTCGCGGGCATGCCTCGCCTGCCCGCCAATCCCACCCTCCACTTCAGGACCTCCCTCCCCCGGTTGGTCAGGTGGACCATCCGGGTGATCTGCTCGCCCGCCCGGACCGTCCCGCAGTCGATCCGGACGGGGGCCAGCGCCATCATTGGCGCGGAGGCCAATTGGGAAAGCCTGACCCGGAAAAACACCGTCCTTGTCCCTCCGGTGGAGGAGAACCGAATCGCTTCCCGCAACTCGCCCACCTGCGCCTCGCGAAGAAAAGTCGCGGACGCCTCCCCCGCCTCCAGACGCAGGACTAATAAACCGCTTTGCGCCTTTTCCTGCCCTGCTTCCTTCAGGAAGAACAGGTGGAACGTGACGGGCGCCGGCGTTTCTTCGACTACGCCGGCGAGTTCCTGACGCCCGCTCCGGGTCCACCCTTCCGGTCCCTCCGTCGACCAGTCCAGCCGCCCCGTGCCGACATTTCGCAAAAGGAAGTCCCCCTTGACCTCCCCGCCCGGCCCGATGGCGCCCAGGTCTATCTCCCGCGGGTCGACGATCAGCACCGGCTTGAGATCGCCGGGCATCCCTCCGAAGAGGCCTCCGGCAGCGTCCTGCGCCGGCGTCTCCGCCCGGAGGGGCGCCGCGCCGGAAAGGCACAAAAACGCCAATACAAGGGAAACTGCTGTTACCAAAAATCGTCTGACCATAACAACTCCATACGGTAATAGGAGACCCTCGAAAAATGCCCTCCTTTGTGATTTCTGCCTCCGCTTTCGCGAGGGTACACTCCGCCGGGAATCCATGAAGTTTTAACCGGATTCCTGCTGGAGTTCACCCCGTACCGCGATACGGGGCAGGAATGACGATGTGGCAAGGATTCCGAGAAAGGTCTCGATTTCTTGACTTTTAACCCAAAGCCATATAGAAGGCAACGGTTTTTCGCCGTGAAAAGACTTGACACCCCTTGGAGTTCCGATATATCGTTCGCCCGTTTTCACGTAATTTTCGAAAAATCAGTCATGATTTGACGGTGCTGTAAAAAGTCCTAATTTGTCATTCTGAGGAGCATCAGCTCCGAAGAATCTCTGATGATATTAGATTCTTCGCATTCGCTCAGAATGACAGAAAGGACGTTTTTCGACTTTTATGCGGGAACATCATAGTTTCGGACCCGTATGAACCGGCCAGGATAATGGAGATGGATGAGGAAGCGCTTAAATACTGGATCGCCCTCAAGGCGGTGGAAGAGGTGGGCTGCGTGGGTTTCCGGACCCTGCTGCAGGCCTTTTCTTCGCCTAAGGCGGTCTTTTCCGCCTCCGCCCAGACCCTGAAAGTGATCCCGGGGATCGGCGCGAAGACGGCGGATCATATCCGCTCCTTCTCCGCCTGGAAACCGGCTGAAGAGGAGGTCTTGCGGGCCGGCAAGCTTGGCATCGCCATCGTCACCTGCGAAGATCCGCTTTATCCTAAGAATTTACTCAACACCTACGACTATCCTCCATTTCTATATGTCAAGGGGACCTTGCTACCTGAGGATGTCCCCGTCGCGGTCGTCGGATCGCGGCTGGCGTCCGCCTACGGCAGGTACACCACCGAGAGGCTCTGCCGCGAGCTCGCCCTCAAGGGGATTGCCATTGTCAGCGGGCTTGCCCGCGGGATCGACGCCGCGGCCCACCGGGGGGCACTCGCCGGGAAAGGGAGGACCATCGCCGTCCTGGGGTGCGGTCTGGACGTGATTTACCCGCCGGAAAACGAGAAGCTCGCGGAGGCCATCGCCGCCGCCGGCGCCCTGGTCACGGAATTCCCCTTCGGCACGCCGCCCAACCCCCCCAATTTTCCGGCGCGCAACCGGATCATCAGCGGCATCTCGCTGGGGGTCGTCGTCGTGGAGGCGGGCGAAAAGAGCGGATCTCTGATCACGGCGCGGCTCGCCGCCGAGCAGGGGCGCTCGGTCTTTGCCGTTCCCGGCGCCATCGAGTCCGCCGGCTCGCGGGGAACTAACCGCCTGATCAAGCAGGGGGCGAAGCTGATCGAAAACGTGGAGGACATCCTCGAGGAGATCCTCCCTCAGGCCGGGGGCCTGCCTGCATTTTCCGAGAAACCGCCCCGACGCCCCGGGGAGGACAAGACGCAACCCGCTCCGGAAAAGGCGGATGCGCCGCCCTTGTCCGCTGTCGAGGGTCTCGCCGAGACGGAAAAGAAACTTTTCACCCTGATAACCAAGGAGCCGGCGGGGATCGACACGCTGATCGCCGCCTCCGGCTTCTCCCCGCAGGAGGTCCAAAGCGGCCTGCTCATTCTGGAACTCCGCGGTCTAATCCGGCAGTTGCCGGGGAAAATGTTTGTTAGCAAGGAGTCAGACATTTGAATTCACTGATCATCGTTGAATCACCCACCAAGGTGAAGACCATCGGCAAATACCTGGGCCCGGAGTACGATGTCCGCGCCTCGGTAGGCCACGTCAAGGACCTGCCGAAGAACACCCTCGGGATCGATCCGGGAAAAGAGTTCGAACCCACCTATCAAATCATCGACAGCAAGAAGAAGGTGATCGCCGACCTCAAGAAGGCTGCCGCGAGGGCCCAACAGATATTTCTCGCCCCGGACCCGGACCGCGAAGGTGAGGCCATCGCCTGGCACATCGCCGAGGAGATCCGGGACAAGAAAAAGCCGATCCGGCGGGTCCTGTTCAATGACCTCACCCGGGCGACGATCCTCGAGGCGCTCGCCCATCCCCGCGAGCTCGATTTCGACCTTTACGAGGCGCAGCAGACCCGGCGGATCCTCGACCGCCTCGTCGGCTACCTGATCAGCCCCATCCTCTGGGACAAGGTGAAGCGGGGTCTCTCGGCAGGCCGGGTCCAGTCCGTCGCCGTCAGGATCATCTGCGATAGGGAGGCGGAGATCCGGGCGTTCGTCCCCGAGGAATACTGGAACGTCACGGCGCTCCTGGAAGGGTCTAACCCGCCCCCATTCGAGGCGAAACTGGCGAAGATCGACGGGAAGAAGGCCAAGATCGGCGACGCCGAGCGCTCCGCGGAGGTCGTCGCCTCCGTGAAAGAGGCCGCCTTCACTGTGGCCGCCGTGGAAAAGAAGGAGGTCAGGCGCCAGCCGCCCCCGCCTTTCACGACGAGCAAGCTCCAGCAGGAGGCCTCCCGCTGGCTCCGCTTTTCGGCGAAAAAGACGATGTCCACCGCCCAGAAGCTCTACGAGGGGATCGGGCTCGGTCCGGAGGGACAGGTGGGGCTGATCACCTACATGAGGACGGATTCGGTCCGCATCGCCGGCGAGGCGCTCGAGGAGGCGCGGGAGTACATCCGCGGCCACTACGGCACGACGTACCTGCCGTCCAAGGCAAGGGTCTTCAAGGTCGCCGGGGCCGCCCAGGACGCCCACGAGGCGATCCGGCCGACTGCGGTTGCCCGCGCGCCGCAGGAAATCAGAGCCTTCCTTACCCCCGACCAGTTCCGCCTCTACCAGCTCATCTGGAACCGCTTTCTTGCCTCCCAGATGAACCCGGCCCTCCTCGATCAGACCACGCTGGACATCGCCGCCGCGAACTTCCTCTTCAGGGCGCAGGGGTCGGTCATGAAGTTCCCCGGATTCACCGCCCTCTACACGGAGGGAAAAGAGGACAACGGGGACGAAAACGGCTTCGGAAAGCTCCTGCCCGAGGTCCGGGAGGGGGAGGTTCTCAAACTTTTGGAACTCAAGCCGGAGCAGAAATTCACCCAGCCGCCGCCGCGCTTCTCCGAGGCCTCGCTCGTCCGCGAACTGGAAGAGAACGGCATCGGCCGCCCCAGCACCTACGCGGCGATCCTCAGCACGATCCAGGAACGGGAGTACGTACGGCTCGAAAAGGGGAAGTTCATCCCCACCGATCTCGGCATCCTCGTGACCGACCTGCTCGTCAAGAACTTCCCCCGGATACTGGACGTGGCCTTCACCGCCTCGCTGGAGACGGAGCTTGACCGGATCGAGGAGGGAAAGACCAAGCGGCTCGACACCCTGAACAACTTCTACCGCCCCTTCACGGAGGAACTCAAAAAGGCGAAGGCGAACATGACCAACATCAAGCGCGAGGAGACCCCGACGGACCTCCTCTGCGAAAAGTGCGGAAAACCGATGGTCATCAAGTGGGGGAGAAACGGGCGGTTCCTGGCCTGTTCGAACTATCCCGACTGCAAGAACACGAAGAACTTCACCCGGGATGAAAACGGGGACATCCGGCCCCAGGAGGAGCAGCCCCCAACGGACATCCCCTGCCCTCTCTGCGGCAAGCCGATGCTTGCCCGCCAGGGCCGGTTCGGGAAATTCCTCGGCTGCTCCGGATACCCCGAATGCAAGCACACCATCAATCTCGCCCCGGACGGAACGCCGGTTGTGGCCGCCCCCGCCGAGGCGAAAGAAGGCGACGCCGTCTGCGAGAAGTGCGGTAGACCGCTGGTCGTCAAGAGGGGCCGCTACGGCACCTTTCTCGGCTGTTCCGGCTACCCCGAGTGCAAGCACATCGTGAAGACCCGAACGGCGGGCCGCCCCGCCGCGCCCGGCGCAGATCAGGAGACCACCGACACCCTCTGCGACAAGTGTGGAAAGCCGATGGCCGTTAAAAGGGGCCGTTACGGAAAATTCCTCGGCTGCACCGGCTACCCGGCCTGCCGGAACATAATGAAGTACAAAAAATAGGGTAGCTGTCCCCCTATCAATGTCCAAGGAGAGAGCTTTGGAAAAATACGCCACAGTCATTGCGAGCGAAGCGAAGCAATCCCATGAGCATTCGATCATTCATGAGATTGCTTCGGCGCTGTGCGCCTCGCAATGACTGGGAGGGCAAATAAACCAGGCCTCAAGGAGATTTCAGTATGGCGGCAACGGGAGAGCGCATTACCGTCGTCGGCGGGGGGCTCGCCGGCTGCGAGGCGGCCTGGCAGCTCCTCCGGCGCGGCCACCGGGTCCGCCTGTGCGAGATGAAGCCTGAGCGCTTCTCCCCGGCCCACAAATCGCCCCTTCTTGCCGAGCTCGTCTGCAGCAATTCACTCAGGTCCAATGCCCCGGAAAACGCCGTCGGCCTTCTGAAGGAGGAGATGCGGCGGATGGACTCCCTTATCATGGCGGCGGCCGACGTCACGGCCGTCCCCGCGGGCAAGGCGCTCGCCGTCGACCGGACCGAATTTTCCCGGCTCATCGAAGGGCGGCTCGCCGCCGAACAATCCCTGGATCTGATCCGGAACGAGGTTACGGAAATCCCCGCCACGGGGATCACGATCATCGCCACCGGCCCCCTCACCTCCGACGCCTTCGCCGGCGCCATCGGCCGGCTCACCGGCGAGGAATCTCTCTATTTCTACGACGCGATCTCCCCGATCGTCGAGGGGGAATCCATCGACCGCGGCCGCGTCTTTGCGGCCTCCCGCTACGGCCACGGCGAAGCGGACTACCTGAACTGCCCGATGAACCGGGAGACCTACGAGGGCTTCTGGAAGGCCCTGACCGAAGCCGAAGAGGTCCCCCTCCGCGCCTTCGAGGAATTCAAGTATTTCGAGGGCTGCCTCCCCATCGAGGTGATCGCCCGGCGGGGGATCGAAACCCTCGCCCACGGGCCGATGAAGCCGGTCGGCCTGACCGACCCGCGCACCGGAGCCCGCCCCTACGCCGTCGTCCAGCTTAGACGCGAGGACAAGGAGGGGATCCTTTTCAACATCGTCGGATTCCAGACAAAGCTGACCTGGCCGGAACAGAGGCGGATATTCCGGATGATCCCCGGTCTGGAAAAGGCCGAATTCGCCCGGTACGGGAGCGTTCACCGGAACACCTTTATCAACTCCCCCGCCCTGCTGACGGCCGCCCTCCAGCTCCGCTCGGACCCGAGACTTTTTCTTGCCGGCCAGATCACCGGCGTGGAAGGATATGTCGAGTCGGCAGCGATGGGCCTCCTCGCGGGAATCAACGCCTCCCGTTTCGCCGCCGGCCGGGAGATGATCCCGCCGCCGCCGGAGACGGCCTGCGGCGCCCTGATCAGCCACATCACCAATACTGACCGGAAGACCTTCCAGCCGATGAACGTCGCCTTCGGCCTCTTCCCGCCCTTGACCGGCCGCATCCCTAAAAAGGACCGGGGCCTGCATTACGCCCGCCGCGCCCTCATAGCCCTCGCGACTTGGCAGGAGCGCATCACCAACGGCCTGCTCAGATAACGAAGAGGCTCTTCGTGGAAAAATTGGGCTCGCTGGTCAGGTTCACCCCCAGGCGGCGCAGACCCGCCTCGTCGCCCGGCGTGGGGATGTGGGTCATGTGGACCTCGCACCCCCTAAGCTCGGTGAGCCTTTCCATCGCAAACTGGGCCGCCGGATTGGTCGTGGCGCTGATGGACAGGGCAATCAGGGCCTCCTCGACATCGAGGCTGACAGATTTTTCGCCGAGGATGTCGGTCTTCAGAGTCGAGATGGAATCGGTGATGTTCTGGGGGAGAAGCTTGATCTTCTCCGGGATCTCCGCCAGGTGCTTGACAGCGTGGAGGACCAGGCTCGACCCGGCATGGAGGAGCGGGGAGTTGCTCCCCGTGATGATCTTCCCGTCCGCCAGTTCGATTGCCGCCCCGCAGAAGATCCCCTCGTCCCCCTTCTCCTGCGCCTGCGCATCCAGGGCGGCCTGGTGCGCCGGCGCCACGACCCGCCTGTCCTCCGGCTTCAGATCGAAGTCCTTCAGGAAGAGCTCGACGCGCTGGACCGTCTCGCCGTCGGCGAACCCCATCGCGTATTCGCAGCGGTAACGGAAATAGCGGCGGATCATCTCCTCGCAGGCGGCCCGCCTTGCCAGGTGGTCATCGACAATCGCGTAACCGGCCCGGTTGACCCCCATGTCCGTCGGTGAGAGGTAGGGGGCCTCCTTCCCGGTGATCTTCTCGAGGATCCGCCTGAGGACGGGGAAGACCTCCACGTCGCGATTGTAGTTGACGGACGTCTTCCCATAGGCCTCCAGGTGAAAGGGATCGATGAGGTTGAAATCCCGGATGTCGGCCGTGGCCGCCTCATAAGCCACGTTGACCGGATGCTTGAGCGGGAGGTTGGCAATGGGAAAGGTCTCGAACTTCGCATACCCGGAGTTGGCGCCCCGCCGATAGTCGTGGTAGAGTTGGGAGAGGCAGGTGGCGAGTTTCCCGCTCCCCGGCCCGGGGCCCGTCACGATCACCAGCGGCTTTTGCGTGACGATATACTCGTTCGCCCCGTAGCCCTCGTCGCTGACGATGGCGTCGATATCGGTGGGATAGCCCTTCGTGAAGCGGTGTGTGTAGACCCGGACGTTCCTCCTCTCCAGTTTATTTTTGAAGAGTTTCGCTGCCGGCTGGTTGTCGAACCGGGTGATCACGACCCCCAGGACCTCGATCCCCCATTCGCGGAGATCGTCGATGAGCTTCATCGCATCGGAGTCGTAGGTGATCCCGAAATCCGCCCGGATCTTCTTGCGCTCGATGTCGCCCGCATAGATGCAAAGGAGGATGTCGGCCTTCTCCTTGAGCTGCTGGAGAAGCCGCATCTTGACGTTGGGGTCGTAACCGGGCAGGACCCGGGAGGCATGGTAGTCGAAAAGGAGCTTCCCGCCGAATTCGAGATAGAGTTTGTTGTTGAAGCGCCGGACCCTTTCGAGGATCGCCTCCGTCTGCTCCTGCAGATACTTTTCGTTGTCGAATGCCCGTTTCCCCATGACCCCTCCCAGTATCACATATCAGAGATTAATGATGACGCCGGCCCTCAATATTCCTTCTCCCTGTCCACCTCGTGCACAAAGGGCTCGCCCGCAAGATACCTTTTGAGGTTCTCACAGAACACCTCGGTGGCGCGCGCTTCGTAATCCGGCATCTCCCCGGAGATGTGGGGGCTGAAGATCACGTTGGGCAGCTCGTAGATCCTGCTCTCCGGCGGCAGGGGCTCCCTGGCGAAGACGTCGAGCCCGGCCCCGGCGATCCATTTCTCCTCCAGGGCGCGTATCAGGGCCGCCTCGTCTACGATAGCCCCCCTGGCCACATTGATCAGATAGGCGCCGGGCTTCATCCCCCGCAGCTCCTTCTCCCCGATCAGGCCCCTTGTCTCCTTCGTCAGCGGAAGCGCCAGGACGACAAAGTCGCTCCCTGCCAAAAGTTCCGGCAGTTGCTCCGGGGGAAAGATCCGGTCCACTTCGGGGAGAGGGCTTCCCGATCCGCCGGACCTGCGGATCCCGGTCACGTTCATGCCAAAGGCCTTGCACAGCCGGGCGATCTCTCTCCCGACGGCGCCCAGACCCAGGATGCCGACGGTCTGGCCCCTGAGAAGCCTCGGCTTGTAGCGCCGCCATTGTTTTTCCTGCTTCATCTGCAGGCAGGCGGGGGCGTCCTTGACGAACATCAGCATCATCTCCAGGACCACCTCCCCCATCGTAGCGCCGTGGATCCCGCTGGTGTTGCTTATCCTTATCCCGCTATTGAGGATCTCCGCCGGGAGCTGATCCACGCCCGCCGTCATGGTTTGAATCCACTTGAGGCGGGACACCCTCTCCGGCAGGTTCCGGGGAAAGTGGTGGATCCAGCCATAGAGGACCTCGGCCTGCCGCAAGAGCAGGTCTAATTGTTCTTTGCCGGCGCCATCCCCCTTTTTTTCGGCTATGATAAATGAAGAAACCTGGTCAACGCGGATACGCCCGCTGACCGCCTCGATCTTCTGCAGATTTTGCTCATCCACGGGAGACGTCAAGACCACTCTGATGATTTCTGGAGGCATATGGATTTTCCTTCCTTGTTTTTTTGAAGGCGGCGGCCCGGGCCAACCATGCAAAGATACTTTTTACGCGGCGAGGATAATGGATGGCCCCTTGCGTGTCAAGTCAAAGGGAAATTTTTTTGACGATCCGAGTTTTCCAGCCGATTTTAACTCGGTTCCGGAAGAATAATTATCATTTCAAGTATATGCATTATTTTTTGCTCAAATGCCCTGAAGAAAAAATATTTTAAAAACCTGTACCAAGGTACAATAGACTACCGAAACTAATAAAGATGTAGTCTGTAATCGCGGAGAAAAGAAATAAACCCACTACGAATCACGGCTGTCCGGTTAAAGTTAGCTGACCACCATGTAATATGTTGATATTGGAAAGTAAATGAGCCTTTTTCATTTTTTTCGATTTGAATTTACATTGCATTTTCCGGCCTGTACCTTCTTCCCAATAATGGGAGGGAGGGTTGCCGATGAACGCCGGAAAAACGGTCTTCGCACAGATACTGGAGCATCTGCCACGGTATGAGTTTGACAAATTCGTTAAAAAGTACGAGGGCAATCACCGGGTCAGAAAGTTTCCCTGTTATGATCAGTTCCTCTGTCTTGCCTATGCCCAGCTTGTTAGCGCCGGCGAGAATGTCCCCCCTTTGAGCGGTGAGAGATGCCCCCCGGAGGCGGGGGAAGTTGTCGATGAGGCGCAGATATCCAGCGATGAGTCATGCGTTGCAAGATGGAGCAATGTGATGTCTGTATGCTCATGGCACATCAGATAAGGGTCTATGTATTTTGGGAGGGTGGTTATTTTATTCGATAGCTGTCTCCTTTGATTTGTACCAGCGTACCATGATGGATGAGGCGATCGATGGCGGCGGAGGCAAGGGTGTTGTCGTTGTTCAGGATGTTTCCCCAATCTCTGAAAGCACGGTTGGTGGTTACGATGATGGAACCACATTCATACCGGTCAGAGATGACCTGGAACAACAGTTCGGCGCCCTGCTTGTCGACGGGGAGATAGCCTAATTCATCGAGTTATGTGGAGCTCCACATAACTGGACGAACTCGGGTATATCCCCTTTTCAAAGGAAGGATCGGAACTGCTTTTTCAGGTCCTGGCGGAAAGATATGAGAAAGGGTCGGTGATGATCACTACCAACCTGGGTTTTGCGGACTGGACCCAGGTGTTTGGCGATGCTGTCATGACCGCCGCTTTGCTGGATCGACTGACCCACAAAGCCCATATCGTCAGCTGTCCCTGGGATAGTTACCGGCTCAAACAAAGCCTTAAGGAAAAAGGAAAACAAGGAAGGACA
>JAHJXP010000194.1 GCA_018827585.1 Pseudomonadota bacterium
CGATCTGCCACTGGTCATAGGGGCGATCCTTCGCCTTTGCGGAATAAGAGGAGAGCTCCTTGATGAAGCGGGCGGGGCTTACTGGCAGATGGCCCATCCCCCGTGCATAATCGATCAACGGATAGCAGAGGTAGAGCTGGTCCTTCGCCCGCGTGGTCGCCACATAGAAAAGTCTCCGCTCCTCCTCTTCGCCTCCCGGTTCCTTCAGGGCGCGGGCGAGAGGCATCATCCCCTCCGAGCACCAGATCATCAGGACCGCCGTCCATTCCAGCCCCTTCGCCTGATGGATCGAGGAGAGCACCACCCGATCCTGTGCGGTCTCCTTCTGGGAGGCTTCTTCGGTCATATTGGTCAAAAGGGCGAGCTCGCTGAGAAAATCAGCCAACGAGGCAAAGCGGGAGGAAAAATTGGCGAGTTGGATCAGATCCTCTTCCCGGGAAGCGGCGTCGCTGTACCTCTCCCGGAGCAGATCACGGTAACCGCTTTTCAGGACCGCGTCGATCAGCTCGACGGGGCCTGCTTCGGCAAAGTCATGGAGGCGGCGGAAGGTCTCCTGGAATCTGGTCAGGCTCTGGATTGCCGTGCGCGTTGCGCTCTTCGTGAATTCCTCCGTGAGAATCGCTGCATGGGGATCGGAACGGCCGGCAATGAAACGCCAGACCTTCTCCGCCGTGGCCCGGCCGATCTTCGCGTACAGCCCTAGGACACGCCGCCAGGCCATTTCATCCCTGGGATTGACGAGGATCCGGAGATAACCTGTGACATCCTTGATATGGGCCTGTTCGAAGAAGCGGATGCCGGAACGGATCTCGAAGGGGATCCCCCGGCGGGTCATCTCCATCTGGACCTCCATGGAGTGATAGTGGGCCCGGTAGAGGACGGCGATCTCGCCGAGCGGGATGCCGCCGCGATGGAGCTCCAAGATGCGCTGGGCAACGAAGTCGGCCTGCTGGAGGACGTTTCTCGCCGGGGCGAGGACCGGGCGCAGCCCCTGCCCTCGGACCGCCCGCAGGGTCTTCTGAAACTGCTTTTCGTTGTTTTCGATGCAGAGGTTCGCCAGGTGCAGGATCTCCGGCGTACTGCGGTAGTTGGTCTCCAGCTTGAAAATCCGGCATTCCGGATACCGTTCCGGAAACCGCATGATGTTCTCGAAGTTGGCCCCCCGGAAGGAATAGATGCTCTGGGAATCGTCCCCCACGACCATAAGGTTCCGGTGCCGGGAGGCGATCAGATCCATGATCTCTGCCTGGAGGCGGTTCGTGTCCTGGTACTCGTCGACAAGGCAATGGAGGAAGCGCCCGGCATATGCCTCCCGAACATCTTCAAAACGCAGCAGGAGCTCCCGCCAGTTGAAGAGGAGATCGTCGAAGTCCATGACGTTGAGCGCCTTCTTCCGCTCCCGGTAGCGCGCGGCGACGGCGGCGATCTCTTCCGTACGGTGCGCGAAGAAAGGGTAGCGGTTTCTGATCACTTCGCCAAGCGGCGTCTCCGTGTTTACGGCCAGACTGACCATCTCCCCCACCACTTCGCCCCGGGGGAATTTTTCACTTTTTACGGCCACTCCGCACTCGGCGATGCAGGTGTTGAGGAGCTGCCTGGCGTCCTCGCTGTCCATGATCGAAAAATTGCGCCCATAACCGAGGCGGTCGGCGTGTGCCCGGAGCGTCAGATGGGCGCAGTGATGGAAGGTCCCGCCCCAGAGGCCGCCGATCTCCCTGCCGATGAGCGCCTCAACCCGGGAGAGCATGGACCGTGCGGCCTTGTTCGTGAATGTCGACAGCATGATCCGCTCCGGCGGGATGCCGTTCTCGACCAGGCGGGCGACGCGATAGGTCAGCGTCCGTGTCTTCCCGCTCCCCGCGCCGGCGATCACCAGAAGCGGCCCCTTTTCCTCCATCACCACGCGCCACTGTTCCGGGTTGAGTTCTTTTTCGTAAGCGATCATCTTTCGATCTTTCCCTTGTCCCGTTTCTCCGGCGCCGGGCGCAATAAAGGGGGGCAATTCTTCAAGAGCCGGATACCTTTGTATTTCTCCGTATATGGTCCAAGTTGTCATTCCCACGCGGGCGGGAATCAAGTCTATTGAAGACCTTCCGGATTCCCGCTCCCCTCCTTCGCGAGGACAAGCTTTGCGGGAATGACAGAGTTGGGCCTTTTTCAAAGGCCTCACGGGGTCGTCAAGGCTACGCCTCAAAAAGCTCCGGGACTATAGGGTAAAATTACGGGCCGGTCAAGGAAATAGGGGCGAAAACAGCGGCGGCCTGTTTCCCTTGACATTTCCGGCACGTCGTTTCTATAGTAACGGCTATGGAAGAGCAATCCTTCGGTCCGGTCCGTTTCCTCCCCGGCGAAAACCGGGGCCGCTACCCATTCTGCCATTCCCTCTACATCGAAGGCGCGGGCGTTCTGATCGATCCGGCCTCCAGCCGGGAGAGGCTGATCCGGCTACACGCCGAACAGGGGGTGAAGATGGTCTGGCTGAGCCACTGGCACGAGGACCATTTCATGCACCTGGACCTCTTCGATGACCTCCCCCTGTGGGTCTCGCCCCTGGACGCACCGCCTCTTGCCGATCTTCAGGTTCTCCTGGACTGGTACGGCTTCAATGCCGAGGAACGGCCGTTCTGGGAGTCGCTCCTCCTGGAGCAGTTTCATTTCCGTCCGAGGAGACCGGCCAGAAACCTTCTGGGAGGCGAGACTATCCGGCTGGGGGATGTCTCCGTGGAGGTGCTCGCAACGCCGGGCCATACCCCCGGCCATCTGGCCTTCTTCTTCCGGGAGAACGGCGTTCTGTTCACCGGGGATTACGATCTTACCCGTTTCGGGCCGTGGTACGGCGACGTATTTTCCGACATCGACCAGACGCGGGCCTCCCTCTCCCGCCTCCAGGGGATTGCCGCCCGGATCGTCCTGACCGGCCATGAAAAGGGCTTCTTCGAGCGGCCTCCGGCAGAGCTTTGGGAATCATACGGGGCGGTGATCGCGGAGAGGGAAAAGAAGCTTCTTGCCCTGCTGGAGACGCCCAGGACCCTCCCGGAGATCGTCGAGGCCCGGATCATATACGGCAAGGAGCGGGAGCCGAAGGCGTTTTTTGACTTCGGGGAGCGGGTCCACATGAAAAAGCACCTGGACCATCTCATCCGGCGCGGCCTCGTGATCCGGGAGGATGAACTTTATCGGAAAATCTTTAGCGAAGCCCCCCTTCCCCGGGGCGGCGATTTCCGTCAGGGGAGATAGAGAAGCTGCGCGGCAATGCGCAAGTATTGCCACCGGTCAAATCGAGGGCGTAAAGCCGATCTCGCGGGCATAGTCGAACTGCCTGCGCCAGGGGATGCCGGGATGAGCCAGGTCGAAGGGTTTTGCGCCTATCTGTTGCAAGGACGCCTCGTCGACGGCCACGGGGTGGAATCCACCGATAAAGCCGAAATCATCCGCGATGGCCGGATGCGTTCCCGGCAGGCAGTCGCACTCCGAGAGGATCCGGATCAGCCCGTTGACGAGGACGGTATTTCGCCCGATTTGCTCCCAGAGGACCGCGGCCGTCTCCACGAGTTTCTCCTGGAAGACGGTCTCATCCGTCTCCCAGAAGATCCTCAGAGCGGTCTGCGGGCAGAGGGCGATGCACTGGGAGCAGCCGACGCAGACCTCGAGATCGTACACAGGGTCCCCGTCCTCGGGCAGGACGGCGGCGCCCGCGGGGCAGACCTCGGCGCACAGGCCGCACCGGTTGCATTTTCCCGGTTTAAGAACGGGATGGGCGTCGGCATGCATCCGCTGCTTCTGCGCGCGGGAGGCCAGTCCCATGGAGATGTTCTTTATCGCGCCGCCGAAGCCCGTTCCCATATGTCCCTTGAAGTGGGAAAAGATAACGAAGCCGTCGGCCTTCCGGATGACCGAGGCGACCTGGACCGTGGAAAAATGTTTGAATCCGGAAGGGATATCTTCCACGTCGCGGCCATCCACATCCCCCAACCGGACGGGACAGCCGAGGTACTCCTCCGTGAAGCCGTGCTGTGCGGCCGTATCCAGGCTGTCGGCCGGGGTGCGCCTGCCGCCGGAATAAAGGACGGTAGTATCGAAGACAAAAGGTTCGACTCCGGATTCCCGAAGCCACCGGACGATCTCGCGCGTGTAGCGGGGGTGGAGAAAACCGGTGTTTCCCCTCTCCCCCCAGTGGACCTTGACCCCCACCGTCTGGCCGGGAGGAAAACATTTTTCGAGGCCGGTCAACAGCTGGCGAAGCGACTCCGTTGAATTTCCTGGGACCTGGATGATATCAGACATGAACTACCTCAGTTTATGGACTTTCCCGTCTTGGTCATTTGCTCCCTGTTAAGGAAAAATTCCTCAAACCGGCCGTTTTCCAGGTCAAAATACGCCATGGTCCCGCGGAACAGCCTCCCGCGCTTCAACAAGATCTTGAGAACCTCCATGGCCTGGAAGGTCCCCATCCAGGCGGCAGTCACCGCCGGAGTGCCCAGAATGGCTTCGGGGCTCTCCTTTTTATCCTGCGGTTCAGCAGTTCCGTATAGCTGTTTCAGTCCGGGATCACCGGGGCAGATCGTTATCATCCGGCCCTCGAAGCCCGCTATCGCCCCGTGGACCATCGGTATCCCGAGCCGTTGGCAGGCGGCCTCGAGAATCAGTCGATCCGGCACATTATCCAGGGCATCGACCACCACCTCGGCGCCGGCCAATATCTCGTCGATCCCGGGGGCCTCCAGTTTCACCTGGCGCGGAATGACCTTCACGCCGGGATTGATGGATGCCACGGACTCCGCCGCCACCTCCGTTTTGAACCGCTTCAATGTCTGTTCATTGCTCAGCGCCTGGCGATTCAGGTTCGTCTCATCAAACCGGTCTTGGTCAGCTACGATCAAGCGCCCCACGCCAAGCCTGGCCAGGAGGATGATAACCTGGCCGCCCAACCCGCCGGCGCCGGCTACAGCCACCTGTGCTTCCGCCAAGCGGAGCTGTTCCGCCGCGGAAAGGAGATCCCGGTTTCGGAGATACCTGCAGGGATAAACGCCGAGCCTTAAAGCCTCCGTATAGATTTCAGGAAAGCTCAGGCCGCACTGAGCGGTGATTTCCAGAACCGCCCGATCCTCGATGACCTGAACCTCCCGGCCCGCCGGATCGACGATTTTTCTGGAGCGCTCGTGAATCAAATGATGCCACTCTGATGCCATGTGAATCATCCCTCCTTCCGAAGGCATTGATATCATAAACAGGCCCGTTGGGCCATGCGGAAATCACGGGTTTGAGAAAAAAAGAGGACATTCTTCGACAGGGGATATACAATAGATCAGGCAAGGGGATGAATATTCAAAGAGGTGGATGATGAAGATCGAACTGAATCTGTTTGCTTCCCTGGCCCGTTATGTCTCCCGGGAAGCGGGCCGTTTCACAGGCGAGATCGAGGTGGGCGAGGGGGTGACGATCCTGCAACTCCTTCGCAGCCTTGATTTGCCGATGGAGAAGGTCAAGCTTATCTTCCTGAACGGCGTACATGCCAGGGGGGATGAAGTGCTTCAGGAAGGGGATCGTGTCGGGGTGTTTCCTCCTGTGGCGGGAGGCTGAAATCGGCTGCTCCCGGAGATCACTCTCCGGCAGAAGGGAATCAAACCGCCTTTAGCGTTAAATCAACCCGTCCGGCGCCCCATGACCAGTGCCGCAGCCGGTCAGGCTCGACGGCCCGGCCGTCCACAAGGGCCCGGCGGCATCCCGCCCAGAAATCATCCGACCGATCCCGAAAGAAATCCTCCGCCTCTCGAGCCCCAATCCCGATGCCCCGTTCAAGAAGCGACGGGCCCAGCTCTCGAACGGTCAGGTTAAAGAGCTTAAGCGTCACCTGTCCTTTCTCAATAGCCTGAGATTCCTCATTCTGCTTGCATGTGACCTGGCTGCGCAGGGGGGCGTAGAAACCGCCTCGCCGCAGGGCGGCGCCGAGCAAACCCGGCAAGGCGCCGGAAAGGGCCAGGACTGCCCCATTCCGGACAGTGACCCTGTCCAGGTCGTCGACGGACCGGCCATCCAGGAATACAGTCTGAATTCTCCTTTCTATATATTCTTCGGACAACCGGAGCGCTTCAAGAAGAAAAGTCTTCACGCTGCAGCCGACCCGCACCTTCAGGACGACCCCCTGTTGCAGGAAGGGAAAAAAGAAAGGAATCAGGCCGGGGTGAACGGTCAGATTCAGGTGTGTTTCCGGCACTACCTTCGTGTTGAACATACCCTTTATATGAAAATCCCCCCCTTATCCCCCTTTACCAAAGGGGGGTAAGGGGGGGATTTTCATGCTTCGTTGAGCCCGCTTAGGGCATGGGTGTTAATAAAGGACTTCAACGGCGGCGGGGAGGGCATCCCTGCCCTCCCCGCCTGCCCTGTGAATGGATTTCCCTACCAGTTGAACACCCGATCCAGCTCTTCGTCGGTCACCTGAAAGACCACATTGTGCGGCGGCAGCGCTTCCTTTCTGAAGAACTCCGGCAGCCGGTCGTGCTGGTTCGAAAAGCCTGCGCGTTTGTTGAAATCCCGCTCCATCGTCAGGATCTTCCTGCCCAATGCGCTCACATCGTCCGCCGTCAGATTGAGTCCGTAAAATGCGTTGAGCAGATCCAGCAGGGCCTGAAAGGTTTCCGGCTGATCGAGGATGGCGAAGGCGATGAAGAGGCACATCCCCGTGGCGTCAATGGCCGTCGTGGCGATCTGGAGATTTCGGGAAAGATCGATCTGACCCTCCGGCTTCAGGGGGTCCACATAGCCGCCCACATTGAGCACATTCGCGGTCACGGCATAGCCCGCGGTGTGATCGCCGCCCATGGGGCTCGTCGCATAGGTGACGCCCATCCCCTGAATGGACCGTGGATCATAGGCCGGCAGGGCCTGTCCCTTGACCACCGGAACCCGTTCCACACCGAAGGCCTTTCCCGTCAGGGCGGCCCCGTTCCCCAGGATGCGTCCGAGAGGGGACCCCTTGCCCACTTCCTTGATGAGGTTGATGGCCGCCTGGGCATCGCCAAACCTCGCCAGCCCGGCCTCCATGGCCACGCCGATCGTCGCTCCCATTTCAATCGTATCCAGACCGTAATCGTCGTCCATGCGGTCCAGCATGGCAATCGAATCAAGATCATCGATGCCGCAATTCGCCCCATGGGCCCAGACAGTTTCATATTCCGGCTGCTTTGTCAGGAACTGACCATCCTTGTCCAGGTATGTGCCGGAACAACGGATCGTGCACCCCCGATGGCAGCCATGGGTCGCCAGACCGCCCCGGGCAATCTCTAACTCAGCCTGCGTTTCTCCGCTGATTTTGGAAACCCCGGCGAAACGCCCCCACAGGAAGTTGTGGGTGGGATAACCCCCCGCTTCATTGATCACATTTGCCAGGACATTGGTTCCATAAGTGGGAAGCCCTTCTCCGGTCACAGAGTGCTTTTTCAGACCTTCAACGAAGGCCTTGTTGGCGGCCTTGAATTTCTCGGGATCCTTCGGAGCGCGGTTGGCCAGGCCGCTGTCATCCAGGACAATGACCTTGACCCCTTTGGAACCCATGACCGCCCCGACGCCTCCCCGGCCGGCGTGGCGCGTGGGTCGCAATTCCATGTCCGTAAAGGCAATGGAAGCGGCGGACATCCTCATTTCGCCGGCCTGTCCGATGGAGATGCACGCAATCTTGTCCCCATGCTCACCTTTCATCTTTTCGACCACATCATAGTTTCCGAGCATCTTGAGGCTGTTGTCCGGAGTGATCTTCACCCCGTCCTTATTGATCACGATCTTGTACAGGTTATCCTCCCGCGGCTTGCCTTCCAGGATGATGGCGGCGTAACCCAGTCGGGCCAGGACCTGGGAAGGCTGCCCCCCCGAATTGGCCTCTTTGATCCCGCCCGTCAGGGGGCTCTTGCAGCCCACGGAAATCCTTCCCGACATGGCGGCACTGGTTCCGCTCAACATCCCCGGGGCAATGACCAGCTTGTTGTCCTCGCCAAGCGGATGGGCGAGAGGCGGCACCTCCCGCGAAATAACGGCGGACGTCAACCCCCGTCCCCCCAGTCCGGCGTAATCCCCCATCGGCGCCGTGCTGATTGCCGGCCCCTCTTCGGCGCTCATATTGATTCTCAGAATCTTGTCCATCACCATTCCTCCTTTCGAGAGTTTGAGTTTAGTAAAGCGGTTTCTCACGATACTGCGGGCTGACGTTTATTTGCTCCCTTCCAGGTTCTGGTGGCTGCGCCAAATCCAAAGGTGCTAAAAGCGTTGCCCGTCCTATGATGATCGTTTGGTTGTTAAATGACTAAGGGTGCTATATCTGCAGTGACATCAATAATAACACGGCGCCGATGTCAGACATGCACAGAAGAAACAGGGAAATCGAAATGACAATATTGGCAGTTTTGCAAAGCTCTCATCTTGCGATGAGGGCATATCCTGTAAGCTGATAGAATTCAGGTATGTCTCACGGTAAATGTAGAAGTATGCTTTGTCAAGTTTTTTGTGGGATCTGTCAGTAGCACTTACTACCTCAGCAATGACGAAAATTTGACGTGACCGGCCCACCCGGTAATAATCGGGGCCTGCAGGAAAGGCTTCGAATTTACTGAAAACTATGAGATATTCACCTCTAAACGCTTTCCCAGCGCTTTGGCGACCCGGTCCAACGTGGAGAGCTTGATGTCTTCCGCATGGTTTTCGATTCTTGAAATCGCCGTCTTTTGGGTTTTGAGGCGCAGGGCCAGTTCCTCCTGGGTCAATCCCGCTGATTCGCGCGCCTGACGGAGAACAACCCCGATCTTGAATTGCTCGTAGCCTTCTTCGAAACCCTCCGCAAATTCCTTATCCGTCTTTTTCCGCTTTGCGATATATTTTTTCAGGTCGCTCATCTCTTTTTCCCTTTCCGATTCAAATAATCACGCCGATAGGTTTCGGCTCTTTCTATTTCTTGCCTGGGCGTTTTCATGCTCTTTTTCTCAAAACCGTGGGTCAGTATGACCACCGAATGGCTGTCAAGGAAGCAGAATATCCGATAGATATTGGAACCGTATTGGATTCTGCACTCCCAGATGTCCTCTGTCCCGATCAACTTTTTGAAATAGGTGGCTGGGACCATCTCCAGGTCTTTCAGAAGGCGGAGCACCCATGCCACCTTTTGGGCCACTTTGCCAGGCAACGCATCGAGAAAATCCTGGACGGGGCATTTCCCGTCCACTGTTCTGTAGAAGATGATCGTTCGGTTCACGACGATATGTTAACCTGCATGTTAACTTATGTCAAGGTGATTGTAAGCAACCTTTCATTACTTCTTGACCGTTCCCCAAAACGGGGCATCTCATTAATGCGCGATGCTCGAAGTAAATTTCGCAATTTCCTCGCTAACCAGCTCGACAAAGAAGTCATACCATTCCTTTGCTTCACCTGAGATTTCAATACCTGGGAAAAAATTAGCTATATGCCCGATCACAGATTGATAGGCTTCTTTTGTAAGACAGAAGGGCAGTTGCATTTTTTCAGCATCGCACATTTTCTTTTTCGCAAAGATGTTTTGTTCAGGAATGAATTGTAACTCAGTAAGTTTACCAACGCCTTCTTCATCCAAGCCAGGCATCCCGGGCGGGAAATAAAAGTGGTGGGGTAATTGAAGTGCCTGATCTTTGAGTACGTAAGGCTGGCTGTGGCGTTGTTTATATGTAAAAATCGGCAAGCAAAGCCATGTATGGTATATCTTTGCCATATTTCCTGGGACGCGCCAGTCCGAGGTGACATTTCTTATTAACAAGACCGGCCTGATTTTACACTTCACGACCACAAGATCGTCGTCAGTTTCGAGGTTGAATAATTTATAGGGGCGGTGTGGCAGTCTTTTTTCTCTCAGCCCCTTAGAAAAATGGCACAATTTCCAAGTAGAATTAAATTCATCCATCGGGTCATAACGATCTTCAATGAGTGTCAATGCCTCATCATCGTTATACCAGACTGGTGCCATACATATACGACGTTCTGCAGTCTGCGTTGTGTTACCTGCTGCAACATCACTGCTTTTCGGGATCACCCATTCATAAAAAGACCCCTCACAGCATGTTTCGTATAGGCCAGCAATGCCTTTCAATTTACTTGTGGGCATTCTTTTTCCACTCTTCTATCTTTCCCC
>JAHJXP010000195.1 GCA_018827585.1 Pseudomonadota bacterium
ATAAACATAATTCTTTAGATCGCTATCGTCTCCGAAATGAGACAAGGGTTCAAATCGATGGTTGATAAGCCTCTTGCTCGTTTTTCTCACTGTTTTATTGCAGCTATTCCTTCACCCGGAAGATGGGGCTGTGCGCCTCCGTGTCGGCCCGGTGGGCCTTCAGGTCGGCGGCCACGGCGCCAAGTTTGCCGCTTATGCCCTCGATAGCTGCGGTGTTCCGCTCACCTTGGGCGGCCACCGCGTCGAGCTTTCTTTCCACACAATCGATGCGCTTATCGAGCCTGTTTTCCACTCGGTCGAGCTTATCCGCCAGCATCTGATGGCCTTCGACAACGAGGCCCAGCTTGTGTTGAATGGAATCAGCGAAGACGCCGGCATGGCGAACAATCATGCCGTCGATCTTTTGAAAATCATTTTCGTTCATATTTCATGCCTCCGAGAAGAGTGGGAATAGCCCCTGCTTTTTTGCTACCCCTTTTCCAGGGGGGTGCGGGCAATCGCAAGGGGATAGAGAGGGGCGTCGGCGCGGAGGCCCCATTTCACAAGGGTGAAGCGGGGGCGGATGTCGTCGGGAATCCCCGCGGTGTGAGGGTGAGGCTTCGCCTCCGCGGTGATCTCGATCCCCGTGATGCAGCGGGGATGAACGCAGGAGCCGGCGTTGTAATAGACGGGATCGGCCTTCTCCTTCCGGCGGACGCCCGGCGTACCGATGCCCGATTCCAGACAGCGCCGCTCCGTCAGAGAGAGATTTTCGAATACGGGGCGGTGAGTGTGGCCGGCGACAATAATTGCACCGTCCATCCCGCCTGCAATATGGGGACACGATCCCAATTTCTGGCTTAATCGGGTCAAGCCCCCTCCCCCATATTTCCGGTTCATATCCCCCTGTTGCTCCATTTTTCCCCTGGCGAAGCTGAAGAGCGTCTCGTCCACGGCGTCGCAGCGGCCGGGATTTTCCGCCGCCCGGGTCGGGTCGCCGATGCCGAATCTCTGGAGGCCGGACCAGACCTTTCGGACGAGGAACTTGCTGATCCTGGCGCCGAAGCCGGAGCAGGAAGGATCGGCCTGGTGTCCGTGGAGTAAAAGAACGGGGCCCAGAAGGATCGCTTCGTGGACCTGAATGCCGGGAAAGATGCCCTCCAGCGACGTCGTGTCCTCCTGCCAGACTTCATCGTGGTTTCCAAAGACCTTGAGGTAGCGGGTCTTCGCCGGGTCGGGATCGTGGAAGCGGCGCAGAAGGTCATAGACCGAGGTGTGGGTGATGTAGATCTGCTCGAAATCGTCGTTTTCCCAGAGCTCCTCCGCGTCTCCCAGCTCGATGTAGGTGAAGCCCTCCTTCAGGTAGTATTCCAGGGCGCACTTATAGATGAGAGAATTGTGCGCGAATTCATCGCCCGCCGTGCCGTTGCCCCGGTGGCAGTCGCTCATGACGATGTATTTGGATTCGGGGGTCAATTCCTCATACAGCTCCGCCCTCTGGATTCCATGGCGAATCCACCCGCTCCTCGCCAACTCCACCCGTTTTCTCAACTTCGTTAACCGTTACAACCCTTTGTCGATCCTGTCCTGTTCATCGATCATCACGCCGCTCGCGCGCACTTCTTCACGGAGCTGCCGGATCTCCTCCTCGATAGACTCGTACTCCTTCAGCTTTCTTTTCAGAAACTGGTATGTGGTTCTGGTTTTCTCTTCGATACCCCCGGGGGTCAGGTAATACAGGTAGGCCTTCTTGCTGGTCGAGGTTCTGAAATTCTCCACCTTGACCATGCCCCTCTGGATCAGGGCATTGACGAGAAAATTGACCTTGCCGAGGCTGATCCCCAGACGGGAGGCGAGTTCGCGCTGCGTCATCTCCGGCGATTTTCGGATCTCCCGCAGGATGCGTAGGACTTCTTCGCTTTCACGATGGCCGGGCGCTTGAGGAGGCATGTCCGGATTTCCTTGCGTTCATTCCGTGAACATTGGGTAGACACTAATGATATCGACGGGCAAAGTCAAGAAAAAAATGGGGATGCGGCCGGAAAGAGGGTCAGCGACAACCCCGGAGGTGCCAGACCAGCAGACCTCCATATACCGACCATTTGTCCCGCAGATCCCGCTTGAGCCCGAGCGTCAGGAGAACGCCGAGAGAGGTGAGCAGCGAGTTCATCAACAGGCGGAAGAGGATTAAGGCGCGGACGGTTCGGTAATAAGGCCTGCTCTCCCACTTCCGGAAGTACTCGTAGCGGGAGCGGTAGAATTCGATCCGGGAGCGGGCGTTCCGGCCGATGCTCCGGCCCTGGAGGTGGTAGATGAAGGCGGTGGGGATATGGAAGACCTTCCAGCCGGCGGCGCGCATCTGCCTGGCCCAGTCCGTCTCCTCGAAAAAGAAAAAATAGCGTTCGTCGAACATCCCTACCGCGTCGATGGCGCTCTTGCGGACCATCATGCAGGCGCCGATGGCCGAATCGACCTCGATCGGCCCCGGATAATCGCGCCGCTTGCTGGGAAAGCGCCGCGGGAAGAGGACTTCCAGCAGGGGGGTGTTGGTCAGAAGCGTCAGGAGGCTGGGAAAGGCGGCGAC
>JAHJXP010000281.1 GCA_018827585.1 Pseudomonadota bacterium
TGTCCGTCAGATGGGTGTAGCGGGCTGTTGTTTGGGGGCTTTGATGCCCCAGAACTTCCTGAATCACCCGCAGGTTGATGCCCCTCTCCAGCAGATGCGTCGCATAGGAATGGCGCAGGGTATGGATAGAAGCCTCCTTGCGGATTCCACTTTGGAGGAGAACGATCTTGAAGGTCTTTTGCAGGGTGGTGGCACAGAGGGGCTTACGATTCTTTTGGTTTGGAAAGAGATAGAGACGGGGGCGGTGCAGTTTCCAGTACTCGCGCAGCAGCTCCAGCAATCGCTCCGGGAGGGGAACACACCGGTCCTTCCCCCCTTTGCCGTTGCGTACCCAGAGCAGCATCCGCGAGCTGTCGATGTCCTGTACCTTCAGGGCCAACCCTTCGGAAAGACGAAGGCCACATGCATAGATGACGGTCAAGGCCATGCGAACGGTGGGGGTCTTGACAAGAGAAAGGATGCGTTTCACTTCGTCGGGACTCAGGACGGCCGGAAGCTTTTTCCTCTTTTTAGGGCGAACGAGGTTAAAAATGAGCCATTCCCGCTTGAGGGTTTTCTCGAAGAAAAACTTGATGCCGCAAAGATGGATCGTGAGGGTGCTTCTCGCAACTCCTCGTTCCTTCACGAGATAAAGGAAATAGGAGCGGAGTTCATCCTGGGTAATGTCTTCCGGTGTACGGTGGTAATGGCCGGCAAGGCCTCTGACGGCTCCAAGGTAGGCGGTTTGCGTCTTTGCCGAGTATCCATGCAACTGCATGTCCTCGATCATTCTCTGTCTGATTGCGCTCATGGCTTTCTCCTTTCGGGGTAGGTTTGTGTGTCTCAAGGTGACGGACACTGAAAGGAGTATGAGGCATGTACTGAATTTTAAGAACAAAAAAGCAGTACGTCGGCACTGCTTCTATAGCTACCGCGAGAGCGGTTTAGTTCAACTTAAGAAAGTGTTTCGGAAGATCCACGAAGCGGCCGTATAAGCCATGAAGAGCATTTAAAAGGGACAATTGTCAGCCGGTTTCTGACCATTTCGGGGAGCGTCGCCATCTGCGCCGACAGGCCGACCGCCCGGAATTTTTTCAGCGCCGGGATCTGCCTCCGCAATTTTGAATGGGGGTTGGGTTTGACATTTCTCCGCCAAGGGTGTTATTCAGAAACATGATACGAGGATCTTGCCGTGGAAGAACCTTTCCGGCGGCAGTTATTAAATGAGGAGGGGGGAAGGGGGGCGCTGTCCCCCCATCGCCCGAATGACCCATACCTTGGGTCGGATCATCAACGGAAGGAGGAGAAATCATGAAAAAGCTGATCGTCCTGGTCGTTTTGACTGTATTCATGGCGCCCTTCGTCTTTGTAGCAGCTCCGGCCGGGGGGCAGACCCTGGCGGAAAAGGCGAAAGCGGAAGGAAAGGTGACGTTTTATGCCAACATCACGGCCGTCGAGCCGATCCTGGAGGCGTTCAGCAAGAAATACGGCGTCAAGGCGGAGTATACGAGGCTCTCCACCACCAAGTTCATCGCGACCGTCCTGACGGAACACGCCGCCGGAAAGCTCGTGGCCGACGTCCTCCAGGCGCCCATGCCGGTCCTGGAACTGCTCATGGAAAAGGGGGTCCTGGCCTCATATACGTCCCCCGCAGCGGCCGGCTATCCCAAATGGGCGAACAGGGACGGCAAGATCCAGAGCTTTGGCATCGAATACGCCGCCCTGATCTACAACAAGGAGCTCGTCAAGCCGGCCGACGTTCCCAAGAAGTACGAGGACCTGACGGACCCGAAATGGAGAGGGAAGATCGTCATGGCCGATCCGTCCTCCCATTCGACGACCATCTCCTGGCTTGTCGGGCTCAAGGAAAACGTCATCAAATCGGAAGCGGAGTGGATGAAGTTCCTCAAGGGCCTGGCCGCCAACAAGCCCATGTTTGTGGCGTCGTTCGGTCCCACGCCCGCCCCGATCGAGAGCGGCGAGATGCTGATCGGGATTTCCATGCCGAAATACATCATCACCAAGGCGCCCGCGCCCCTGGATTGGGCCCAGGTTTCGCAGCCCATGATGGGGACCCCCCGCGGGATGGCCATCGCCGCCGGCGCTCCCCATCCCAACGCAGCGCGGCTGTTCGTGGATTACTGGCTCTCCACGGAGGCCATGAAGATCATGGCCGAGAAGGTGGGCGAATACGTTCTGGCCCCGGGCGTCTATCCGCCGATCGCCGGAATCGACAAGGCGAAGGTGATCCCGATCCGGGAGCTGTCGGATGACGAGACCAAAAAGTGGGGCGACGAATTCAAGAAGATTTTCGCGGCGCCGTAACCTTGACGACCTCGTAAAAAGTCAAAATCGGCGTAACATTTTAAAATAATTTAATATTTGTGCATATTTCTCTTGACAAGGTTTCTTAAAAATGGTATGAATCATGTTAAATATTAACGACATAGGTGCTGATGCCATGATTCATGCCCGCGATCACAAAACGCCCTACATGATCGATCCTTGGGACTATCTGGGACCCAAAAGGCGTAAACTTTTGGACAACTCCTGGGCCGGTCTGTTCCGGGAACATATTCTCTCCGATTTGCCCGTTCATAAGATCGCCTCCTGTTGCACCGACGGCTTCGGGAGGCCCGGCAAGGAGATCTTTGCCGCTTTGGGGGCCTTGATCCTCCAGCAGATGCATGACCTGACGGACGAAGAGACGGTATCCCAGTTTTCCTTCAATCTTCAATGGCATTACGCCCTGGACGTTCCCGGCGAGTCGGACGAAGCCAAGTATCTGTGTACCAAGACCCTCTGGACGCTCCGTCACATTGCTACGGAAAAGGGTTTAGACCGTGAGCTTTTTAACGCGACGACGGAGACCTTGGCGAAAGTGTTTGGGGTGGATGTCTCCAAGCAGCGGATCGATTCCGTTCACATTCGTTCCAACATGCGTCGTTTGGGAAGAATCTGCATCTTTTCCCAGAGCATCCATAATTTCCTGGTCAATCTGAAGCGGCAGCGCCGGGCGATCTTTGAAACGATTGAGAAAGAACTTTTAGAGAGATATCTGACTCAGAAGGCCCTGGGTTGTTTTTCACTGGTGAAGCCTTCGGAATCGGCCAAGACCCTCGAGACGGTCAGCCGGGACCTCTTTTCCCTGGTGGAGCGTTTCCGACAGAACAAGCAGGTAAAGTCCCTGACCACCTTCGGCGTCCTGCTGCGGGTGTTGAAGGATCAATGCGACGTAACCGTGGCTGATGCGGGGCCGGCGGAGATGGCGTTGAAGGAGCCGAAGAAGATTTTATCGTCTTCTCTCCAGAATCCTTCCGATCCGGACGCCGGGTATGACGCCCACAAGGGTCAGGGATACCAGGTTCAGGTGATGGAGACCTACTGTGATTCCCCCGATGAAACGATTCGTGAGAAGACCCTGAATCTGATCACCCATGTGGAAGTCGAATCGGCGCATGTCAGCGACGTCCACGCCCTGATCCCCGCCCTGGAATCGACAAAGGAACGGGGGCTTGTCCCGGAAGAGGTTCTGGCGGATTCCCTGTACGGAAGCGACGAAAACAGTGAGAAGGCCAAGGAGCTGGATGTTGAAGTCATCTCCCCCGTCATGGGAACACCGAAGGAAGAAACCCTCCGTCTGGCTGACTTTCCGCAGACGGATAAGGGGAAGATTGTCGCCTGCCCCCAGGGGCATGCTCCGATAAAGTTCAAGCAGGGGAAGAAGGGAACCTGCAGCGTCGCCTTTGCCTCGGAGCATTGCGGCGCCTGTCCTCAGCGGGAGCGATGTCCTGTCAAAGCAGGGAAGAAGCGTCATTATCTCCGTTTTGATCTCAAGACACTGAGGATTGCCGGTCGCCGGGCCAGGGAGCATACCCCGGAGTTCAAGGACAAGTATCGATGGCGCTCGGGGGTCGAATCGACCTTTTCGGAAATGGACAAAAAGACAAGGGTCAAACGACTCAGGGTCCGAGGTCTGTCCGCTGTGGGCTACTGCGCCCGTTTAAAGGCCATCGGCGTCAACCTCTTCCGGGCTGCCAGGGTGAAAAGGGTCTTGGCGACCCTCCATGCTGCCCCCGGGGCGGTTTTTGCCGCTGTCCGTGCTACCATTTTGGCTGTCAAAGAGCGTTTTCTGAGCCCGTGGCGCCAGCTCAGAGATATTTTAAAATCGGCGACTGAAAATATGCTCTACACCGTCAGAATCGCCGCGTGACTTTTTACGAGAGCGTCAA
>JAHJXP010000023.1 GCA_018827585.1 Pseudomonadota bacterium
AGGAAAAACATGCAAGAACAGGTGGAAAAGCTGGCGAAGCGGGCGCGGGACACCATAGCCGACGATGCGATCCTCTCCAGCAGCGAACCCAACCCAGCCCACGCCGGCACCAAGGCGGTCAAAGAGTATGTTGAAACGCGCAAACGGTTGGAAGCCGTGGAGGCGTCCGAGGCGCAACGGGCCGAGGTATTCAACCTGCTCTATTCCTTTTTCTCACGCTACTACGACAACGGGGACTTCATCTCCCGGCGCTTTTTCGGCGCCCGGCCTGCCTATGCGGTACCCTACAACGGCGAGGAGGTCTTCTTCCACTGGGCCAACAAGGATCAGTATTATGTCAAAAGCGGCGAAGCCTTCCGCGATTATACCTTCACGGTCCCCACGGTCAGCAGCGAGTACCGCGTGCGCTTCCGCCTTGCCGAGGCGACCACGCCCAAGGACAACACCAAGGGCGACACCCGCTACTTTTTCCCGAAGCCGGATGATGTAGTCTTTGACGACAAGACCCGCACCCTCACCATACCCTTTGAATACCGCCTGCCGATCGAAGGCGAAGCCGCCAAATATGGAAAGAACGCCAAGGGGCAGGAGGCCATCCTGGACGAGGCCGCGCCGAAAATCCTCAAGGCTGTGAAAGATAATATCCTCGGTTCTGCACTTGCAGCCCCCTCACCAACCGGCCGAGAGGCCGAGGGAGAGACACCTCCGACGCTCCTGCGCCGGAGGCTTTCCCACTTCACGAAAAAGAACACCACCGACTATTTCGTGCACAAGAATCTCGGCGGCTTCCTGCGGCAGGAGCTGGAATTTTTCATCCGCGACCAGGTAGTGCACGAGCTGGACCTCGAAGGCGACTTCGACGCCAAGCGCCGCATGCTGCGCGTCTTCCGCAAAGTGGCCGATACGGTCATCACCTTCCTCGCCCAGATCGAAAACGCCCAGAAACGGCTTTTCGAAAAGAAAAAGTTTATCCTGCGGACGGACTGGCTCATCCTCATTCAGAACATCCCCCGCGGCTTATGGAAAGATGTGCTGACCAACAAGGAACAGCTTGACGAGTGGAAGGCGCTCTACGCCCTGGAGCCGAAGTCCGACCTGTTCAACACCAAAGGCAAAATCACTGAGCAGGTGCTTGAGCAAAATCCCACCCTGGTGGTGGACACGCGCCACTTCCCGCCCGACTTCACCGCCCGGCTTCTGGAGAACATCGAAGACATAGATGAGCAAACCGATGGGCTGCTCATCCACAGCGAGAACTTCCAGGCACTTAACCTGTTGTTGTCACGATACCGACAGCAGATGTCCTGCATACACATCGACCCGCCTTACAATACTGACGCGAGTGGATTCGTTTACAAGAATGCGTATCGTCATTCCAGCTGGCTTTCCATGATGATGGATCGCATTCTGGCCTCAAGGGACTTGGTAGAAGCCGACGGTACTTTTATCTGCCATATAGACGAGAACGAGTACGAGCGCCTCCGTCTCCTGTTACAGCAAATGTTTAATTATGTTGGTACTGCTGTATGGGACAAGCTGAATCCAATGATGGGCGCGCAAGAATTGGCCATCCAACATGAGTACATCCTGTTCTGTGCAACCGATGCTCGCGCCTTCATGGCAAGACCTCAGAATGTCAGGCTTATTCTCTCAATGGCAACGTCAATCATTCACAGACATGAGGGTGTGACGGAGCGTGCAAAGAAAGAATTCAATGAATGGGTAAGACGGGCAACAGGGCTCAGTGGAGGCGAGCGCGCGTACCAATATTTAGATGACGACGGACGCGTCTATAGGTTAGTTGCAATGACGTGGCCAAATCCAAATCCACCACCACCCGAATTTTTCCAACCTCTTATCCATCCTGTGACAAGAAGGCCCTGCCCTGTGCCAAGCAGGGGTTGGTCGCAGTCGCCACGCAAGATGAAAGAGCTTCTCGCCAAGGGTGAGATTGTCTTTGGCCCGGACGAAACTACACAGCCGCAAAGAAAGGTCTACCTTTCTGAGTACAAGGCGCTCTCGTCGATTATTCGCGATGGCTCCCGCGGCAGGAAGGAGCTTGAGTACCTTGGCCTCGATTTCACATATAGTCATCCGGTCACGCTCTACGTAACTCTACTTGACGCTGGACTTGGAACCGAATCTCGCGACTCGCAGGTATTGGACTTTTTCGCCGGTTCCGGCACCACAGGCCATGCGGTCATCAATCTCAACCGCGAGGACGGCGAACGGCGCAAATTCATTCTCGTTGAGATGGGAGACTACTTCGACACTGTGCTGGCACCGCGCATAAAGAAGGTGATGTTCACGCCGGAGTGGAAGAACGGGAAACCCAAGCGACTGCCGACCAAAGAAGAGGCTGAGCGGACGCCGCGACTGGTGAAGGTCATCCGTTTGGAGAGCTATGAGGACGCCCTGCACAACACCTTTTCGGATAGGGCAATTGAAAGGCTTGCAAATCGGGAGAAGGCGTACCGCAAAGTCGTCGGCGATGAGGAGTACCGGATCCGCTATATGGTGAAACTGCCGCTTGAGGCAAGCGACTCGATGCTCAACTTGGCAAGGCTTGAGCATCCTTTTGACTACACGCTGGAAGTGCTGACCGACTACGGTCCCAAAACCCAAACGGCGGATATTGTGGAGACCTTCAACTGGCTCTACGGTCTGCGTGTCCGGCGGATGCTCACCTGGACAAACCCAAAAGACAAAACGGGCAAAGACAAGCAAGGCCGCATGTATCGGGCCGTGGTGGGAAGCGATCGTGAGGGCAAGAAACGAGTCCTCGTCGTGTGGCGCGACATGACAGGTCTTGATCCCGTGAAAGACAGGGAGTTACTCGAGTCAAAGGCCAAGGAACTCGGACCCTTTGAGGAGCAGTGGGTAAACGGCGACACAGCCGCCAAGGGATTTGCCTCCCTCGACGGCCTCTTCAAGAGGCTCATGAGAGGCGAGGCATGAATCTCTTTAATTTTATAAGGAATACGAGAAGGCAACAGGAGCGCCGGCGGCCACTGCCAAACGCGATTTAGCCGAAATGATAAAGTGGGGTGTCCCGATGGCACAAGGCCGCGGTCGCAGTGTCTATTATGAATTTCCGGCTCGTACAATGAGCCGAAACATGAGCCGCAGGAGGATACAGTGATGAACACACACGTTCTTCGTCCATGGACCGATCCGGCAATGCTCCATCCGGATGCGCTCGCGACCAAAGGATTTGCCTCTCTTGACGGCCCCTTCAAACAGTTGATGGCAGGGAGCGAGGCATGAACATCGAGCGCTCTCTGGTCTTAAACCGATTTTTTCACAATCTTTTCGGCGCGGAGCGCTTCGACGATCTGCGGCGCGCCCTTAAGGAACAGGAAGAAGGCCCCGGCTTGGATGGCCACAGCCGTTTTTACCATGTGCTGGTCGGCCGCAGCGGGATCAAACTCGATCTGCAGACACTTGCCCGATATGACCTGCGGATCATTGAATACGAGGCGCGGCTGGCCAAAAACAGACTGTCCGAACCGTTCAAAGCCTTCAAGTATTTCCAGTACCTGGCGCTGCTCTACACCGAGATGTTTCTCGACCGCCTCACCGAAAACCCCACGGCCTTTCTGCAGGAACTGGAAACATTCCGGAAAAGCAAGGCTGATTTTACCGATATTCCTGGCTTTTCTCCGGATGACCTGCGGCGGCTGGCTTTTTTCATGGCCACGGGCAGCGGAAAAACGCTTCTTCTGCATGTAAACATCTGGCAGGTCCTTCACTATCTGAAGTCGGGCAAACACCCCCTATCACTGGTCCGGCGTTCCGACGGCCGGGCCGAGTTCGACAATATCCTGCTCATCACCCCCGGTGAAGGCCTTTCCGCCCAGCATCTTGTGGAGTTTGAAGACAGCGGTCTTGAGGCCGGGCGCTTCCAGCGCGGCAACCATCAGAGCGGATTGTTCGCCCCCCGTGTGCAGGTGATCGAAATCCACAAACTTTCCAAGGAGCCGTCTGGCGAGGGCGTGAGTGTCCCCATTGCCGAGCTGGGCGCTCGGAACCTGATCATCGTGGACGAGGGACATAAAGGAACAGGAAGCGAGGCCCGCACCTGGAAAAACCGGCAGGAGACACTCGGCAAGGACGGTTTTATTCTGGAATACTCGGCGACATTTGCGCAGGCCATCGGAGCGGCAAACCGGAAAGTGCAAGAGGAGCTTCTTTCCACCTACGGCAAGTCCATCCTCTTTGACTACTCCTACCGGTATTTCTACGGCGACGGCTACGGCAAGACCTTCCGCGTGCTCAACCTGAAGAAGGCCTCCGCCGATAAAGCCCACGATCTCATGCTCGGCGGGCTGCTCATCTTTTATCAGCAGGCTATGCTTCACCGGAGTCACGGCGAGGAGGCGCGAATCTACAACATTGAAAAACCGCTCTGGGTGCTTTTAGGGACGAGTGTGAGCCGCAAGCGGCCGGACGAGAAGGACACAACCAAGACGGCCGATGAGGAACGCACCGATGTGGGCGAGGTGGTTGCATTTTTGCGACGATTCCTTGAAGACCAGGACTGGGCTCAGGAGCGCATCGCCAAGACCATCGCCGGCAAGAGCGGTTTTTCCGAATTGGATTCAGGGAATGACCTGTTTCAAAGGTACGTCAAGCAGCTTGAGAAAGAGCAGGCAGAAACCCTATACAGGCGTATCTGCCGCGAACTCTTCAACGGCTCGGGCGGGCTTGAAGTGGTTGAAATCAAGCGCAGCGGCGAGATCGGTCTGCGCGTCACGGCCGCATCGGGGAAGGAACTCCCCTACTTCGGCATCATCAACATCGGAGACGTCGCCGACTTCCGGAAATATCTTCAGGAGAAGCTCAAAATCGAAGTCAAACAGGATGTGATCAACGATTCTCTTTTCGAGCGCATCAGCAGCGCCGATTCGCCCATCAACATGCTGATCGGCGCGAAAAAATTCATTGAGGGCTGGTCGAGCTGGCGGGTATCCTCGATGGGGCTCATGCGCATCGGCAAAGGCGAGGGATCACAGGTCATCCAGCTCTTTGGCCGGGGGGTGCGTTTGAAGGGCAAGGACAAGTCGCTCAGGCGAAGCCACGCTCTTGGGGGAGCGCCAGACTGGCTTGAAAGCCTCGAAACCCTTTACATCACGGGTTGGAATGCAGACTACCTGCAGACCTTCCGACAGATGCTCGAACGAGAGGACCTCGCCAAGGAACTTTCGCCGCTTCGAATTGTTCAGATGGAACTTCCTCTATGGACCTACATTCCGCAGACACTGAAGGGCTTCGACTGCTCGGCCGAGACGTGGGTTTTGAGCGACGACGGCCCGCGGGTTAAACTCGACCTCCTTCCGCAGGTTGTGAGCCTGGGTCCCGGAGGCAGCGGCGCCACCGAACAGGCAGCCAGGGCCGGGAGGGAGAAGATCATCCTTCCCCAAGAGCCACCCTACCCCGGCCTTCTGGATATTGACCGGCTTCATGCCGACTTGGTGGAGTACAAGGTTGCGAGAGGCTATTCCAATGTCTTTATAGCGTGTGCAGCGCTCAGAAACGTTTTGGATTCACGTTGCGAACTCCGCATGCTGGAAGAGGAGGGATCGGATCCGGAAAAGGTTTACCGAGCGGCGTCTCGTGCGCTTAATATCTACCTCGACAAATTCGTGCGTCTGCGGGAACGGCAGGCCGAAAGCGCACACGCCGAACCCGGGCGATTGGTCAAAGAACGGCAGATAACATACGAGTACCGCATCACGGTACACACCGAGGGAGAGGGAGAACGGCTCTATAAGGAAATCAAGGCGCTGCTTGAGAAATTCGCGAAGCAGGAAAGGGAACTTCTCAAAGATGCGGGGGAGCCGCTGCCAAGGCTTCACCTGGATTGGCACCTGTTCAATCCGCTTCTTTTTGAAGGCGGAAAGGAATGGCAGGATCATGTGAGCATAAGCCCGCCGCCCCTTGTCAAGAGCGAGCGCAAGCTGGTGGAGGACCTGCGGGCCTTCTGGGCGATAAACTGCAAGAGTCCGGAGTACCGAGATATAGAGGTTTGCCTGCTTAGGAACCTCCCCAAAGTCGGAGTAGGCATGTTCTTCCGAAGCAGTTTCTACCCGGACTTCATCCTCTGGATACGCAACAAAAACACGAAATCGGTCTGTGTCGTCTTTCTCGATCCCCACGGTCTTCATCATGAGGGAATAGTGGACAATGACCGCTTTGCCGCGATTGAAAAACTGCGTGCACTTTCTGTAAACCGGAAATTCAAGACAAAGAGGATTGAACTGGACGGATACATCCTTGCTCCGGCGGATACATCCTTGGACAAGATCCCGGGCGCCGCGGGAAAGAGCTGGGACGACATGGAGAAGCAGTATCCCCTTTTGTGGCAGGAAGGAAATTATGTGGGAAAAATATTCGCCTCCCTTCCATGAAAATCCAGGACTAAAACTCAACACCGCGGGCGCTTTGAGTCGCCAGTATGATTTTACGACCTTCGCGGCCATTGTGAATCTGGCCGACAAGTCCGATGGAACCAAGGTAAGAATCAGTGTCGATGGTACTTCGGCAGAAGGGTTCGATCCGTCATGGCTGCGCAATGCCGTGGATGAACCGCTCGATGAGCGGATTCAGGAGGAATGGAACAGATAGCCCGTTGTTTTTGACTTTTGCAGGCGGTTCCGGTATGTCTCATCTGTCGGTTTTTAAGAAGAGGAAAGGTTC
>JAHJXP010000196.1 GCA_018827585.1 Pseudomonadota bacterium
CACCCCCACCCTGACCCTCTCCCGTCAAGGGGGAGGGAGACTTGCGACTTTTTATGAGGTCGCCTTCACTAACGGCTTCGTCATTTTTTTTTAAAATTGGCCTCATCCAGCTAAAGTCGATTAAAGACAGGGCTCTCACTGTTTTTGTTTCTGTTGAATGATCCGGATCTTCATCTGCGGGATCTTCCGCGCCGCCTTCGCCGAGTCGGGATTCAACTCGTAGGCGGTTGTGTAGGCCTTGAGCGCCTCCTGAAACAGCCCCTTCTTCTCATAGGCCGCCGCCAGATTCATATAGACCTCGCTGTCCTCCGCATCGAACTTGAGCGATTTCTGATAGTATTCGATTTCGCGGTCCGGATCGCCGCTGAGACCATAGGCATAAGCGGCGCTCGAATAATAGGCGGCCTTCTTCGGGTTCAGTTCGATCAGTTTCCTGTAGGTGCGCACGGCCTTGTCGTAGAGCTTTTCCTGCATGTAGGCGTCGGCCAGGATGTTGAGTACCTCGACCGTGGGATTGGCGGCGGCCAGTTTCTCGTACACCGCCAGGGCTTCCCTCTTCTTCCCCGTCTTGTCGTAGGCCGCCGCCAGGGAACGGCTGATCTCGGCATCCTTGACCCCGTTGCGCAGCGCCTTTTCGTAATGCGCAACGGACAGGGCCGGCTTCTTCAGCTCGGCATAGGCAAAACCGAGACGGGAATGAATGGTCCCCTTCCGGGAAGTCGTCCGGAGGACCTTCTCATAGAGCGGCGCCGCCTCGCGGTAACGACCGACCTTGAAATAGAGGTCGGCAAGTCTCTCCAGCGCTTCCTGATCACCGGGCTTCAGTGCCAGGACCTTTTGATACTCCCGGACCGCCTCCTGTTCCCGCTTGCCCTTCTCGTAGGCGACCCCCAGATTGAAGTGGACGATGGGATCGCCCGGCTTGAGCGCGATGGCCTTCAGGTAACTTTCGATCTCTTCTTTGAACTGTCCCTTTCCGCCATACGCCACACCGAGATTCGCATAGGCAGCGGCGTTTTTCGGCTGCCGTTTTACGACCTCGCGGTGCCACCGGATCGCCTCGTCGAAATTTTCCATTTTTAAAAATACGTCGGCAAGGGCGACCGCGACGTGATCGGCCTTCGGCACCTTCTCCAGGACCAGACGGTACTGTTCCGCCGCCTTTGCCAGCTGTTTGCTCTTCTCATAGGCCTCTCCCAGCCGGAAGATGGCGACGGGATTGTCGGGTTTAATCTTCAGGGCGGCCTGATAAGAGGCGATGGCCTTATTCCAGTTTCCCAGGCTTCCCCAGGCCAGGGCCATATTGGCCAGCGCGTCCTCGTCCTGCGGGTTCGCCCGGAGGGACCGCTCGGAGGTTCTTATCACCTCCTGGTATTGCCCGCTTTTCAGATAGCACTTCGCCAGCTCCGCCAGGACGGCCGCATCATCAGGCCTCAGAGTCAGGACCTCCTGATACTGGGCAATCGCCTCCCGGGTCATGCCCGCCTGGAAATAGATGGAAGCCAGCATCCTGCGCACGTTGGCATCCTCGGGGCTCATGGCAATCGCCCGCTTGAGGTATTCTATCTGGACCTTCTGATTCCCCGAACTCCGCGCGTAACGCAGCCAGTCCTGCGGGGTGATCTGGATCCGGACGGGAATGGAGGCGATCTCTTCCCCCTTGTATTCGATCCGGAGGGAAAAGTCGCCCGGCTTGCCTTCCCCAAGGCTGTTCCGGCCGGTCAGCACCGCTTTGTCCACCAGCTCTATCCCCTTGAGGAGCCTCCCCGAATCGTCCTTTTCCCCGATTCCTTCAAAATCCGCCGTGACGCCGCCGCCGAAAAGGACATCCGTCGAAATCTCCTTGATGACGAATTCGTCGCGGTAGGAGACCTCAAAGACATCCTGGGCAGTAATGCGGTAATCCTTGCCGTTCTTCTCCAGGGTCAGCGAATAGAAACGGGGGGGTTGCCCGAGGACGGCAAAGAAAAAGGCATTCTTCAGCCTCGCCAGACCGGCGGCGACGCCCCGCGCCTTGTGCGGAAAGAGGAACCCGGCCGCCACGGCCGCCGCAATGATCAGAACGATCAGGAGCGCGGCCCACGCCTTCTTGGATTTGCCCATGCTTTTCTTTTTTGGTCTTGCCGCCTTTCCCGAGAGATATCCCATAACGTCTGACCTCTTCATATTCCCCGCCGCCCTGGGTCCTTTTCTTTCCAATCCGCTCACCCCCGCGGATGATATTTCCGGTGGATCTCCTTGAGTCTTTCCCTTGTCACGTGGGTATAGATCTGGGTGGTGGAGATATCGGCATGGCCCAGCATGATCTGGACTGAACGCAGATCCGCCCCGCCTTCCAGCAGGTGCGTGGCAAAGGAATGGCGGAAGGTGTGGGGATGGACCTTCTTGGCAAAATTCGCCTTTGCCGCGTACTTCTTTACGATCTTCCAGAAGCCCTGCCGGGTCAGTCTCTTCCCCGACCGGTTCAGAAAGAGTGTGTCGCATTCCCGGTCCTTCAGAAAGCGCGGCCGCGCCACGTCGAGATACCTCTTGACCCGGTCATACGCCGTTCGGCCCAGGGGCACAATCCGCTCCTTTTCCCCCTTCCCCATGGCGACCAGATACCCCACCTGCCAGTTGATGCTGTTTACCGTCAGGGACACCAGTTCCGATACGCGGATTCCCGTCGCATACATGAGTTCCATCATGGCGGCATCTCTTACGGCGGCGGGCGTCGCCGACCCGGGCTGCGCCAGCAGAAGACCCATCTCCTCCGGGCTCAAAACGTCGGGAAGGTGCATCCAGACCTTGGCGAGTTCGACGTGGGCCACCGGGGTGCTCTCCACCTTCTTTTCCCGGAGAAGGTATTTGTAAAAACCCCGGAGCGCGGCCAGAGCGCGATTCACGGTATTGGCAGCGAGCCCTTCCCCCTGCAGCCGTGCCAGGTAGGAGAGCAACTCCTGCGTCCCTACCCCCCCGATTTCCCGGATGCCCCTCTCACCGACAAATCCCGCATACCGGTTCAAATCCCTGCTGTATCCCTCGATGGTATTCCGGGAAGCCCCCTTTTCGACGGCCAGGAAATTCAGATATTCATCGATCAGCTGATGCATGGGGATTTTCTAACTTAATTGGGGCCGAGAAGCAAAGACTTTTTGACGGTGGAGATTCCGCCCCTCGACACGCCGGGGGCAGGCTTCCCACTTTCGTAAAAAGTCGCAAAAGTCGTGAATTTAGGATGGCTTCGTAAAAAGGCCGCAGGCAAGGCGCGCGAACCCTGAGGAGTGAGGCGTACTTTAGCGTACGCTGCAACGACGAAGGGTGAAGCGCAACGCAGCATCCGGACTTTTTACG
>JAHJXP010000197.1 GCA_018827585.1 Pseudomonadota bacterium
ACCATGCTGACCTTCGACTCGGCCAAGAACCGCCAGGCCCGGGATGTCGGGGAGCGCATCGTGGAATTGGTCCGGGAAGGGCGCGCCTTCCGGGATGTTCTGACCGCGGAGAACCTGGAAAACGGGATCCGCTACCTGTCGGCTTCAGGGTCGTCGACGAACGCGGTGCTGCACCTGATGGCCTGCGCCTCGCTGCTCGATCTGGGAATGGACCTGGCGGATTTCGATAAGATCCAGTCCTCAGTGCCGGTAGTCGGAAAATTCAAGCCCTCTTCGGAGTTCAACATCAACGATTACCATGAGGTCGGAGGCGTTTTGGCGCTTTTGGGGGCCATCCGGGAGCACCTGCATCTGGAAATCGCGCTCCCGATGGGCGGGCGGCTGGGCGACATGCTGCGGAGCCTGCCCGCGCCGGACGGCCGGGTCATCCGGCCCTCCGGAAATCCCCTGGCCGAAGGCGGCTGCTACGCGATTCTCCGGGGAAACCTCGCCCCCAACGGCGCCGTGGTCAAAAAGACCGGAGTCGAACCGAAGATGCTCGTCCACCGGGGGCCGGCGTTCGTCTTCGATTCGGAAGAGGATGTGCGCCGATCTATTCTGAGTCATTCAGTGAAACCGGGGTCGGTTCTGGTCGTTCGGTACGAGGGCCCGAAAGGCGGACCGGGGATGCGGGAACTCTCCATTCCTGCCGGCATGCTGGTTGGGATGGGACTTCACACCTCGGTGGCGATGGTCACGGACGGCCGGTTCTCCGGGGCCACCCGCGGTCCCTGCGTGGGACATGTCTGCCCGGAAGCCTGGGAAGGCGGCCCGCTCGCCTTTGTCCGGGACGGAGATCAGATCGAAATCGATGTGCCGCAGGGTCGCCTGGAACTGCTGATCTCTGAAGAAGAAATGCGGAGGCGGAAGGAAGCCGGATATACCCGACCGGACCATCCCGCCCCCGGGATGCTTTCGGCCTACCGGAAAACGGTCGGGAGCGCCGATACCGGCGCGATCTGGCTGTAAAATTTGGGACAGCGCCCTTATTTTCCTGCAGAAAATAGGGGCAAAGTCTCCATTTTCCCAAATTTCCACTATATCTTGTGGCGTCTCTTCCCGACACCACATTCTATTGTATTTTTCCTTTACAAGCGCTTTTTCTTCTGTTAGAATCCGCCAAAATTCTGCACTCTGACGGATTTTAGAGAAGATGAAGCTCAAGAGACTGGAAATCACCGGTTTCAAATCCTTCCGGGAGAAGGTCGTCGTCGATTTCTCCCCCGGAATCAGCGGCATCGTCGGCCCCAACGGCTGCGGAAAGAGCAACATCGGCGACGCGATCCGCTGGGTCATGGGCGAACAGCGGGTCAAGACGCTGCGCGGGAAGAAGATGGAGGACGTGATCTTCAACGGCTCGGAGGACGCCGCCCCCGTCGGGATGGCCGAGGTCTCGATGGCGCTGACGGCGGACGAGCAGAAATTCCCCGGCAACTATGAGGAATGCAGCGAGGTGATGATCGCGCGGCGCCTCTTCCGCGAGGGGGAAAGCGAATACACGATCAACAAAATTCCCTGCCGTCTCCTGGACGTCAGGGAATTTTTCATGGGGACGGGGGTCGGCGCCCGGACCTACTCCCTCGTCGAGCAGAACAGCGTTGCCTCTCTCGTCGAGGCGAAGCCGGAGGAAAGGCGGCAGTTCATCGAAGAGGCCGCCGGGATTTCCAAGTACAAGAGCCGGAAGGAGTCGGCCATCCGGAAGATGGAGGCGACCCAGCAGAACCTGGTCCGGCTGAACGACATCATCCGGGAGGTCAAGTCGCAGTTGGGATCGATCTCCCGGCAGGCAAAAAAAGCGGAGCAGTACAGGGCCCTCAAGAAGGCAGTCAAGGAGGCCGAGCAGACCGTCGCCCTCCAGGCTTGTTTCGACCTGTCGGCCCGCCGGAACTCCCTAAAAGATTTGAAAAACGCCCACCTGAACAGGGAGCTGGAGATCCGGACGCAGATGCAGGGCCTCGAAGCCGCCCTGGAGGCGCTCAAGGCGGAGGCGCTGGAACAGAAAAACCTTATCTCCTCCCACCAGGAAAAGCTCTACGGGACGAAAAACGCCATCAACATCAAGGAACAGGGGATCGAATTCTCCCGGCGGAAGAGCGCCGATTTGGCCGCCCGAAGGCAAAAAGACCTTGCGGAGGCCGAGGCCCTGAAGCGACGGGAGGGAGAGACCGGCGACGAGATCGCCGCCCTGAAAGAAGCGGCAGCGGATGCGGAGGGGGCGATCGGCAGCCTCCGGCGGGGTCTCGCCGAAAGCGGTCAGGCCCTCGACGAGCTTCGGAGGATGGAGCGGACCTGCCAGCAGGGGCTGGAAGAGAAGAAGGTCAGATACATCGACATCGTCACCGAAAAGGCCAAGCTCAAGAACGCGGTGGCGGGCCTCGGCCGGATGATCGAGGACTTCGGAAGACGAGAGGCCCGTGAGAACCGGGAAATCGAGGAGAACGGCAGGCGGTTGGCCGAACTGCAGCGCACCCTGGACAAGCTCCGCACCGGACTGGAGGACGAGGAGGAAAGCTTTGCGGAGCTTGCCCGCAGGAGGGAGGAGATCGCCGACGAGCTGGAAAGGGCGAGAGGCGAGCTGGCGGAGAGCGAGGAGAATATCGCCAGGCTCCGCGAGGAGAGCGGCCGCAAATCGTCGCGCCTGACTTCGCTCAGGGAATTCGAGGAGGGTTACGCCTGGTGTAACGAAGGGGTCAAGTCCCTCCTGACCGGCGACAAGGCGGCCGGCCGCAATGGGCTCTCCCGCGAGCTGTTCCTGGGACTCGTCGCCGACCATATCCGGGTCCCCCGCGAGTACGAGACGGCCGTGGAGGCGGTCCTGGGGGAAAAGCTCCAGTACGTCGTGGTGAAAGACCAGCAGGACGGAATCCGGGCGATCGATTACCTGAAGAGCGCCTCCCTCGGCCGGGGAAGCTTCGTCCCCCTTGAGGTCCGGCCCCACGCCTCCGGAGCGTCCGCCTTCGAGCATCTGAGGGAAGCGGTGCCCCTGATCGAGCGGATCGTCGTCCAGGAGGACTACCGGCCCATCGTCAATGAGCTTTTAGGCGACGTCCTGCTCATCCCCAGCCTCAAAAGCGGCATCTCGCTCTGGCAGCAGAACGGCTTCTGCGGCACCTTCGTCACCCCGGAGGGGGACATCATCAGCCCGAACGGCATCCTGACCGGCGGCAGCGGGGGCGGGGAAAAGAGTCTCCTGCGCAACCGGCGCGAAATCGCCGAGCTCGCCGCAGAGGTCGCGGCGCTGACGGCCGAGCTCCAGGAAGAACAGAACGGCAGGAAACACACCGCCTCCCTGATCGCCCAATGGGACGAGGAGCTCCTCCGGCTCCGCTCCCAACTGCACCTGACGGAACTGAGGATCAACGGCCTCCGGAAGGACGTCGAGCGGTTCGAAGGGGAGAGGCGCCAGGTCGCAGAGCGGCTCAAGGTCCTCGATTTCAACCGCGAAAGCCTCCGGGCGGAGGCGTCCGAGTCCCGGGAAAAGACTGCGAAGCAAGAGGCGGAAATGAAGGCCCTGGAGACCCGCGAGACGGCCCTCAACCAGGAGATGGACGTCGCCCGCAAACGGTGGGATGCGCTCCGGAACGATCTGGCACAGAAGGAGGACGCCCTCACGGAACAGAAGATCCGCCTGACCTCCCTCGAGGAAAAGCGGGAGGCCGATCTGAAGGCGCTTACCCGCCTGGAGGTCTCCCTCGCCGACCGCTCCCGCGAGATCGAGACCAGGATGAAGGATGCCGAGGCCTGCGACCGGGAGTCGCGCGCGCTGGCCGCCCAGATTGTCGCGGAGGAGGAGGCGCTCAAAGGGCTCTACGCCGAGTACGAAGGGCTGGAGGCGACTCTCTCCGGAAAAAGAAACTCCCAGTCGGAAAAGGAGGCCCTCCTCCGGGCGCGGGAGGCGGAGATCCGCGAGGTCAAAAAGACCCTCGACCAGCAGCTCCGCGACGGAAACGAGTTGGAGGTGGCCTTCCGGGAGATCGTCATGCAGATGGAGAACCTCCGGCAGAATATTCTGGAGAAACACGGCACGGACCTCGCCCAGCTCATTTCCGACTTCCGGCCGATCGAGCCCGATGCCATCGCGACGCTCGCCGGGAAGTTGGAGAGGGACCGCCGGACCGTCGAGAACTTCGGCGAGGTCAACCTCCTGGCCCTCAGCGAGCACGAGGAACTAAAGACCCGCTATGAGTTCCTCTCCGCCCAGATCACCGACCTGAACGCCTCGCTTTCGACCCTCCAGGCGACGATCACCCGGATCAATGCCATCTCCCGGAAGCGGTTTGCGGAAACCTTCGCGGGGGTAAACAAGTGCTTCCAGGAGGTGTTCACCCGTCTCTTTCCGGGCGGCCGCGCCGAACTGATCCTGACCGACGAGAACGACCTCCTCGAGACGGGCGTGGACATCAACATCCGGATCCCCGGGAAACGGATGCAGAACGTGACCCTCCTGTCCGGCGGCGAAAAATCCCTGTCGGCCATCGCGCTGATCTTTTCCATTCTCCTCTACCGCCCCGTCCCCTTCCTTCTCTTAGACGAGGTGGACGCGGCGCTCGACGACACCAACATCGCCCTGTTCAACCGCCTCGTCAAGGAGACCGTCTCCCACTCCCAGATCCTGTTGATCACGCACAACAAACTGACGATGGAGATCGCCGACAGTCTCTACGGCGTCACGATGCCCAAACAGGGCATTTCCACCCTGGTCTCCGTCAATCTCAGTTGAGATCCGTCTACGCCCCTGCGCCGGGATCTTCCGGGGCCCCCGTCGCGCGGAAGATCGCTGCGGTCACCTCGCGAACGGCTTCCTTCGTCAGCTTTGGCATAAAACGCTTCTCCTTTACGCATTATTCGAACGCGTTTTCATAAATCTTCTCAATGTCCTCCACCGACAGGATCCGGGGCGACCGGGTGAGGAGCCGCTGCTCCTTGTGGGCCTCCACCGCCCACTGATGAATATCGGTCTTCTCCCTGCTGATGCCCAGATCCGTGAGCGAAGCGGGCAGATCGACGCTCCTGATCAGGTAGTGGATGGCGTCCAGAACACGGTCCACCACGTCCCGCGGGGCCAGGCCGTCGATGTTCTCGCCCATCGCCCGCGCCAGCGCGGCCATCTTCTCCGCCTTGGCCACCGCCACGTATTCAAAACAGGCAATCAGCAGGGCGCTCAGGGTCACCCCGTGCGGGGTGTGATGCTCCCCGCCCACCGGATAGGCCATCGCGTGGACCAGGCTGGTGCCGGAATTGTTGAGGACCACCCCCGCCATCAGGCTTTCCAGGGACATGTGATACCGGGCGTCCATGCCCTGCCCGTCGGCGAAGGCCGGCCCCAGCCACTTGGTGATGATGGAGATGGACTCCAGCGCCAGGGCATCCGTCATCGTATTGGCATTTTTCGAAAGGTACGCCTCGGCGGAGTGGATGAAGGCGTCAATCCCGGCGCTGGCCGTCACGGCGGGAGGACAAGTGAGAGTCAGTGCGGGATCGACGATGGCCACATTCGGCAGGAGATTGCTTGAGGCAACCACCTTTTTCACATTGATCGCCCGGTCCAGAAAGATGGCGTGCTTGGTCACCTCCGCCCCCGTCCCGGCGGTCGTGGGGACGATGATCGTGGGTTTTCCCCGTTTGGGGACCCGCTCCCTGCCGAAATAATCCTCCGTCTTCCCCGGATTGGTGCAGAGCGCGGAGGCCATCTTCGCCACGTCCAGGATGCTCCCGCCCCCGAGACCGATGATTACGTCGAAGTCGCCCTTCCTGGCGATCTCCGCTGTCGCTTCCACCACATCGGTGGCCGGTTCGGGCGTGTCGCGGTCCTGGATGTTCACTTTGACGGAAATCCCTTCGGTTTTCAAAAAGGACTCCGTCTTTTCCAGCAGGCCCGCCTTTTTAACCTGGGGACCCGTGATCAGCAGTACGCTGCCCGCGCCCAGTTTTGCGGCCTGCTGGCCGATCTGCTTGAGCGCATCAATTCCGAAAATGACGGCCGGTGTCTGAAAGACAATATTTTGAAACATCTTCTCCTCCTAATAATGTATTGAAAGCGTTGGAAATCAGATTTGACGCTCTCGTAAAAAGTCACGCGGCGATTCTGACGGTGTAGAGCATATTTTCAGTCGCCGATTTTAAAATATCTCTGAGCTGGCGCCACGGGCTCAGAAAACGCTCTTTGACAGCCAAAATGGTAGCACGGACAGCGG
>JAHJXP010000198.1 GCA_018827585.1 Pseudomonadota bacterium
GAATATCATCTGGCCGCCCATCTTCCGCGCCATTTGCTGCGTCTTTTTCCCTCCCGCCGCGTCCACGTCGAGTCCCACGGTCATCAGATTGTTTGCGGAGGCAGCAATGGCCGTCGCCCTGCCTATCCCGCTCCTGGCGCCGGTCACTATACAGACATTGTTGATGTTGAAATCCCCGTCCAAAACTCTCAGGATGTCTTCCTGCCGTATCTTGGGCTCTTTGATTGCTGCAGCCATGCTTTGCCTCGTGCGCAGGGTAAATAATGCTTCCTGCTTTCCTTACGCAAAGCCCGTACCACATTCCCCCGTCTCGCCGGTTGCCGGAAAATATTGCAATGATTTCAATTGAATTTTTTGTCGGGGCCGCTTTTTTATTTTCGCTTGTCTCTTGTCGTGGACATGATGTATCATGCCGGCCGTAGAGTGTTTGCTACATTTTGTAGAACAATTGGCACAACGAATTGTCAATATCGGATGACAAGCGGAGGCTTCGCATGAGAGAACTGGTAGTCCCCAAATGCGATAACGACTCCCCCCTGGACCGCCTCAGGCTTCTGGAACTTATCCTGGACAATATCTACAACGGCGTCATCGTCACTGATGCGGAAGGCTATGTCATTTACTTCAACAAGCCCTACGGCCAGTTCTTGGGCATCGATCCCGAGGCACAGATAGGAAAACATGCGACGGAGGTCATAGAAAATACCCGCATGCATATTGTGGCGAAGACCGGCAAGGCGGAAATCAACAAGGCGCACAACATCAAAGGGCAAGACATGGTGGTGCAGCGCATTCCCATCAAACAGGACGGAAAAGTCGTCGCCGTCTTCGGGCAGGTCATGTTCAAGCATGTGAGTGATGTCGGCAAGCTTGCCAGGGCGCTCTCTTTTCTCCAATCCAAGCTCAAATTGTACGAAGAGGAGCTGCTTTCCCTCCGCGCGGAGCGCTACACCTTTGACAGCATTCTCGGGACAACCCCCGCGATCCTGAACCTGAAAAAAGAGGCGCTGCGGGCGGCGGCGACAAACTTTCCGGTGCTCCTCACGGGCGAATCAGGGACAGGCAAAGAGATGTTCGCCCAGGCCATACACAACGCAAGCCCCAGGAGGCTACATCCTTTCATCCGCATCAACTGTGCGTCAATTCCCAAGGATCTGATCGAATCGGAACTCTTCGGATACGAAAAAGGGGCCTTTACCGGCGCCAGCCCCTCCGGCAAATACGGCAAACTCGAGCTCGCCAATAACGGCACCGTTTTTCTTGACGAGATCGGCGATATGCCTGACGGCATGCAGCCCAAAATCCTGCGCGTACTGGAAGAGAAGGAACTGGAGCGCATCGGTGGTACTGCTCCGGTGAAATCAGACTTCAGGCTGATTGCCGCAAGCAATCAGCCTCTTGAAGAGATGGTCAACGAAGGCAGATTCCGAAAAGATCTTTATTACCGTCTCAACGTCATCCGCTTCCATCTCCCGCCGCTCAGGGAACGGCGGGACGATATCCTGCCGATCGCAAGGAGCCTGCTTAAAGGCATGGCCGAGAACTCCTCTTTTCCGGAAATAAAGATCCACCCGGCGGCAGAAGAGATATTGCTGAACTACGACTGGCCGGGGAACATCAGGGAGCTTGTCAATGTGCTCAGCCGTGTGACCTGCCTGCTGGAGCGGGACACGATCCAGCCTTACGACATCCCCTTTTTCCTGCGGCAGGGCAAGGAGACGGGGCGCGGCGCCATGCGCACCTCCCTTGACAGCGTTGTGGACGCGGCGGAGAGGGACGCCGTTGTCAGCGCCCTTGCCTCCGCCAGCAACAACAAGACCGCCGCCGCCGCCCTCTTGGGCATACACAGGACGCATCTCTATAAAAAGATGAAGAAGTACGGGATATGATTTGCCTCCAGTTTTGTCCTTGACAAGCAGCCTGGAGCGGGAGCAATATGCCGGGCGTTTCATTTTTGCATGAGGAGAACTTATGGAGGAAACCAATCAGAAGATGGAAGAGGAAGGCGGCGAGAAGAGTTTTGCCGAACTGTTAGGTGAAAGCGAGCCGGAGCGCGGCTGGCTGAAGCCGGGCCAGCGCGTGGATGCCCTCATCGTGAAGATCACGCCGGAGTGGGTTTTCATAGACGTGGGCGGGAAGCACGAAGGTTATCTGGACCGGCGGGAGTTTCTCGACGCGGAGGGCAACCTGGGCGTCCGGGAAGGGCAGGCCATCCGGGCCTATTTCCTGTCGTCGCAGCACAACGAAAAGCTGTTCACGACGAAGATCGGCGCGGGCGAGGCGGGACGGGCCTTTCTCGAAGACGCCTCGCGCAGCGGCATCCCCGTAGAGGGGGTGGTCGAGAAGGAGGTCAAGGGAGGCTTCGAAATAAAAGTCGCCGGCGACGTCCGGGGCTTTTGCCCCTTCTCCCAGATGGGACTCTTCCGCGTGGCGACTCCCGCGGAATGGGTCGGGCGGCGGCTCACCTTCCGGATCATAGAATACGGGGAGCGGGGGCGGAACGTCGTTCTCTCCCATCGGGCGATACTCGAAGAGGAGCAGGCGAAGCGGAAGGAGGTCCTGAAGGCGGAGCTGAAAGAAGGCATGGCGGTGAGGGGGACGGTCGTCTCACTTCAGAAATTCGGGGCCTTTGTCGATTTGGGAGGGATCCAGGCGCTTATCCCCATCTCCGAGATCGCGTGGGAACATGTGGCCGACATCTCCGAGCGGCTGAGCATCGGCCAGGAGGTCGAGGCGGTCATCCTGAAGCTGGACTGGGAGAACAACCGGGTCTCCCTGAGCCTGCGGTCGAGCCAGCCCGATCCCTGGGAGCGGGTCGAGGCGGGATTCCCCGAGGGGGCATCCTTTACGGGGACCGTGGCCCGTCTTACCAAGTTCGGCGCCTTCGTGACCCTGATTCCCGGCGTAGACGGCCTGGTCCATATCTCCAAACTGGGACGGGGAAAACGGATCAGCCACCCCTCCGAAGTGCTGGCGGAAGGGCAGAGCCTCGCGGTGAAGATCGAGAAGGTGGACCGCGAGAAAAAGCGGATCTCCCTTGCGCCGCTGGGAGACGCCGAGGAGGAGAAGGCGGAGGAATTAGAGGATTTCCACCAGTACGTGGGCAAGGCGCCCAGCTCTTTCGGTTCGCTCGGGGATACGCTGCGGAAGACAATAGGTGCAAAAGCGAAAGAATAATGACGGCCTGAAGCCGATGAGCGCCGATCTGGACGTAAAGATCAGCCACGCCCCCCGGGGCCCCGGCGTCTATCTCATGAAGGACGGGGCAGGGGAGATCCTCTACGTGGGAAAGGCCCGGGACCTGAAGGCGCGCATCCGGGCCTATTTTGCCCGGACCGATTCGCGGGCGATGGTCCCCTTCCTCGTTTCCCGGGTCCGGGATGTGGAGTTCATCATCACGGAGACGGAAAAGGAGGCGCTGATCCTTGAGAACAATCTGATCAAGGAGCATCGTCCCCGGTACAACGTCGATTTCCGTGACGACAAGTCCTATTACAACATCCGCATCGACCCGTCGGAACCGTTTGCCCGTTTCCAACTCGTCCGC
>JAHJXP010000199.1 GCA_018827585.1 Pseudomonadota bacterium
AAATTGGAGATAACAGATTGAATCAATGGAACTTTCGGTCATTTTTCAATATGGAAGCGCCAATGGTTGAATTGTCTTTATATTCAATATGATAACAGTTACTTACTGCAGTCAAGTGGATACCCCCAATAAAATATTTCTGAAGAAGTCCGGTATTTCTTGACATGCGCTTCCGCTTTTCGTAGATTCACCCCGCAAAACAACTCATTCTTATCCTTAAAGGAGGACCCCATGCCGCAAACCTACCGCTTCGACCATCTCCACATTCAGAGCAGAGATCCCAAGGCCGTCGCCCAGTATTTCCAAACCATGTTCGCTGCGAAAGCGGTCGAAGGCGTCACGTATGACGGAAGACTCAGGATCGATCTGGACCTGAACGGTCTGGTCATCTTCATCTTCAAGATAGAAGCCGAGGAGAACGTGCCGGCCAGCCATCCCGTGCGTCACCTGGGCCTCGACCATTTCGGGCTTTTGGTGGACAACCTGGATGAGGCGGCCGCCGAGTTGAAGAGTCGCGGCGCGGAATTTGTCATGGAACCGCGGACAATCAAGCCCGGCCAGAAGATCGCCTTTATCCGCGGCCCCGAAAATGTCAGGATTGAACTGCTGGAACGAAGCTGATCCGCATCGAAGACAGGCAACTTTTTCGGGATAACCCGCCGGCGATTTGGGCGTGATCACAATGATGGTCTGATCGCATTTCAGGCCGTCGGTCTGATGGTATTCACTGCTGATACTGCCGCTCAGCCGCGCCCCGTTGCCCCCATGAAATAGAACCAGTCGCGGCTAACGGTCGCCTTTTGCTATTGACATGCCGAGTGACTATACGTATAGTATACGTGTAAAGGAGGTATGCCATGCAGAAGAAACTAACCATAACCATTGATGAAGAGGTCTATGATGGTCTCCACAAGACCATCGGCCCCGGAAAAATCAGTAGATTTGTTCAGGAAATAGTCCGCCCACACGTAGTGCGCCCCAATCTCGAGGAGGCCTATGCTGAAATGGCCAAGGACAAGAAGCGGGAAAAGGAAGCCGCCGAGTGGGCTGAGATTACCTTTAAGGATGTGGCTCATGAAACGGCGTGAGGTCTGGTGGGTCAATTTTGACCCTTCTGTTGGTGAGGAGATCAAGAAGAAGCGTCCTGCCGTCATCGTCAGCAATGACGCATCAAACAAGTTTCTCAATCGAGTTCAGGTTGTCCCTCTGACCAGCAAGACAGACCGCCTCTATCCTAGTGAGGCGCTTGTGGTTTTCGATGGTAAAGAGAGCAAGGCCATGGCGGATCAATTGGCAACCGTCAGTAAATCACGACTCTTTCAGCGCGTAGGCATTCTTTCTCAGAATGATATGGCGAAGATAGTGGAGGCCATAAAGGTACAACTGGATATTTATTAAAATATAAAGGGCGCGACTCCACGCTCTCGCCTGCCTCGCTGTCCGACTAACCCAGTGTTTACGAAGATTGCAAACCGCATTTTTCAGGACTGACTCTTTAGGTGCGCCCCCTGCCTGGTCCCGGCGGTATCCCGGCGAGGGCCTTGGCCAGTTTCACCTTTTTCTCCAGATTCCCCTCCCGGAAAATCATCACCCGCTGGGCCTGCGGGGAGCCGGCGCCGTGCATGGACTCCACCAACGCCGTGCCTCCGGTCATGCTCTCGATCAACCGGCCGATCCGGATGCGCTCTTCGGTGGGGATGCCGGCCGCGCCGGAGAAGTACTTCTCCACCAGATGCCCCACCTCTTCGCTCTTGAGATCGTATTCGCTGGGCATGGTCGCCAGAAATCCGCCTGCCAGATCGGCGGCCAGGCGGGCCACTTCGAAATGAAAACGGGTGACATTGTGCTTGCCCACATTTGCCAGCATGGTGTCGACCATATAGGCCCCCGAAGGGGTGGGCCAGCCTTCCGCCGCGCAGGCGATGGAAGAGCTGTAAAGGGTTTCGCCCAGATGGATCATCTCGGTCACCTTGTCCCGCACATGGGAGGCCTTGGCCGTGCCCTGAATCTGGGTCAGATAGGCCACCGCTCCGGTCAGGACGTCTATCAGGCCCGTTTTGCAGCCGCCGTAATTGGCCCGGTGGTGGGCGGCGAAACGATAGACCAGGGGGTTTGTAAATTCCGTCTCCCCGTTCATGAACACCCGGTCCCAGGGCACGAAGACATTTTCGAAGGCGATGACCGCCTCGCCGCCGACGCCGCCGAAAAGGGGGTTTCCGGAATCGATCCGTTCCCTGTTGTCCTTGCGGTCGTCATTGGCCTGGCGGCCGAAGATCATGGTCACCCCGGGGGCGTCGGCCGGTACGGCGCACACCAGGGCGTAGTCTCTGGATTTCTCATCCATCGCCGTGGTCGGCATGATCAGGATCTCGTGGGAATTGACCCCGCCGGTCATGTGCAGCTTGGCCCCACGGATGACCAGGCCGTCCTGACGGCGTTCGACGATGCGGAGATATTGGTCCGGATCGACCTGCTCGGCCGGGCCTTTGGCGCGGTCCCCTTTGGGATCGGTCATTGCCCCGACCACCATCAGATTTTCCTCTTGAATTGAGACCAGCCACTTCTTGAACCGCGCGAAATAATCCGTGCCGCATTTTTGGTCAATTTCGTACGTCACCGAGTAGACGGCGTTAATGCCGTCCAGCCCCACGCAGCGCTGGAAGCAGGACCCGGTCTTCTGCCCCAGGACGCGCAGCAATTTGACTTTTTTTATCAGATCCACCGTATTCTGGTGGACATGGGTAAAACGGCTGATGGTCTTGCCGGTCAAAGAGGAGACGGCCGTGGCGAGGTCTCTATATTCCGGGTCGTTGGCCAGGGCGTAGGTCAGGGCTGCGGCCCGGACATGCGGGGCCGTAGCCGGATGGCGGGTCACATCCTTTATCCTTTTCCCCTTGTAATAGACCGCATGGTTCAATTTCCGCAGACTTTTCAAGTAATCCTGGGCTGTTTTCATCTTCATGATCAGACTCCTTGTCGGGCGTTGTGCAGTTTGGTCCGCTTGCGAAGCCGTTATTTATACATCATATTTCGCAATATCCACATTTACAAAGCGTTTCGATAGATGCGCGCGGCGCCTATCAGGATAATTCTCCGGGGGGTATCGGCCGGCCGCCTTGATCACCCCCTGAGCCATCCCCGGAATGGCCTCTTCCGGAACCTCCATATCCCGCAGCTGATCGGCATGTCTCTCCGATGTTTCTGGCAAATGAGGGGATTGTTGCCATCATGGATTTTATGAATCGGGCTGTCAAGGGTTTTCCTGCACGCCGCGAAACATCCTTATTTCAGGTTGCCGACTGCCGCCGGGTGGAACCCTCCGCGCTGCCCGGCGGGACAAGCGCCTGCAGGGCGGCGATGAGGGCGGTCGGGCGTTCGAAGGCGGGGCCGCCGGCGGGGATTTCCGGCCGCCGGATGACGACGACGGCGCAGTTTTCCATGCGGGCCGCGGCGAGCTTGGCGTCGAGGCCGCCGGCCCGGCCGCTCTCCTTGGTGACGATGACGCCGATCCCGAAGCGCCGGATGGCGGCGAGGTTCTCCTCCATTGAAAAAGGCCCGCGTCCGGCGATGACACGCTCCTCCGGGATGCCCGCCTCGCGGCAGGCGGCGAGCGATTCCGACGCGTCCAGGACGCGGACGGCAAGCGGAACGCCGGTCCGGCGGGCGGCCTTAGCGTAGGGGGCGAGGTTCCGGGAGCCGGTGGTCAAGAGGACCGGGCGGCCCATGGCGAAGGCCATTTCCGCGGCTTCGGCGTGATCGGCGGCGAAATGGACGGGGCTTCCCGCAGCTTCCGCGCGGTCGGCGCCGGTTCCGGCGGGATTTTCCGCGGGGGAGACGGGACGGCTTTTGTCGAGGACGGGCGCCGCGCCGTTTGCATGAGGGTCGTCGAAGGGCGGACCGCTTTCCGGGGGCAGCGCCTCCGGCCGCCGGAAGACGAGGCAGGGGATTCCCAGGCGCCGGGCCGCGCTGTACGCGGCCGCATGGGCGGAGACGGCATAGGGGTGGGCGGCGTCCACGATCGCCCGGATGCCCGTTTTCTTTCCCAGCGCGACCATTCCCTCTTCGTCGAGGCGTCCCGCCCGCCGGGAGATCCGGGGATGCGCCTCGATCGCCAGCGGCGCTGCCGTCGCCGTCGAGACGAGGAGATCGTATCCCGCCGCGGCGAGGCCGGCGGCGAGGGGGGCCGTTTCGCTCGTCCCGCCGATCAGCAGGATCATACCCCGTACCCTCTGGGCGTCACGAACCATTCCGCGATCCGCCGGGAGGAGCGGTTACCGATGATCACGACGCTCCGCATGGAGATCGGCATTTCAAGGAAATGGTCCAGGTCGGAAAGAAGGATATGCTCCTTCGGCAAGCCCACCGCCGTTCCCACGCCCACGGGGGTCGTTCCGGGGCGGTGGCGGCGAAAGATCGTCGCCGCCTCGTCAAGCTGCCGGGTGCGTTTCTGCGAGCGGGGGTTGTAGATCGCGACGACCAGATCGGCGGCCGCGACGGCCTCCAGCCGCTCGCGGATCGTCTCCCAGGGGACGAGGAGGTCGCTCAGGCTCAGCGCCGCGAAGTCGCACATCAGCGGCGCCCCGAGGCGCGCCGCCAGGGCGTTCGCGGCCGAGACGCCCGGCACGATTTCGATCGGAACGGCGATCCCCTCGGCGGCGGCGAGCTCCAGGACGAGGCCGGCCATCCCGTAGACGCCCGGATCGCCGGAGGAGACGAGGGCAACGGTCCGGCCCGCCTTCGCTCGGTCCAATGCCATCCGGCAGCGCTCCACCTCTTGGGTCATCCCCGTGGCGATCATTTCCTTCCCCGCCGTGATGTCCGCAACGTGTTCCACGTAGCGGGTGTAGCCCACGACGCAATCGCTTGCCCCGATCGCCTCCTCGGCGCGGCGGGTCCGATCTAACGGCCCTCCGGGGCCGATTCCGACCACGAAAAGCCTTCCCGGGCCAGCGCGATCGTGATCCCGTTGAACGTTTTCTTTCGACAAATGAATCGGGTCCTCCTTCTGATTGATAAGGCCGCCGATGGCCTTTCTGCCGCCGGGCATTGCTTCCCGGTGCGGCGATCCGTCTCCCGTATGCTTTCTTTACTTGATCGGTTGACCTTTCCCTTCTCAATGTCACGAGTACATGATAAATCTTTTTTACGTCAAGAGAATTTTCGTGATGCCTTGATATCACACTGCATGATGCTATGATGATGCCATGAGAACGACACTGACCATAGACGACGATGTTCTGGACAAGGCGAAAGCTGTTGCGGCAAAACTCCGTGCGCCTTTTCGCCACGTGGTGAATGAAGCGTTGCGTACCGGGTTGCAGGCCGTTGAGGATGCCGCGCGAAACCGACCCTATCGCACCCGCCCTCACAAGATGGGGCTGAAAGCCGGGAGGAATCTGGACAACATCCAGGCGCTCCTGTCGCAGATCGAAGGGGAGGATCACCGGTGATCCTCGTGGATGCCAACATCCTCTTGTATGCCGAAGACCAGCAGAGTCCCCGCCATGCGATTGCGCTCCAATGGTGGGATGCGCAGTTGTCCGGCGCCTCGCCTGTGTGTCTTTGCTGGACCGTCTTTCAAAAGATGCTGGTCCAGGGCCAGGCCGTCGCGAACCTTGTGACCGACGCGCACCTGGCCGCCCTGGCCAGTGAACACGGCTGTGAGTTGATCTCCACCGATACCGATTTCTCACGCTTTCCAGGGGTCAAATGGAGAAACCCATTGCAATGAATCGGGTCCTCCTTTTACACGTACAGCAACGAAAGATACGAACGATGCATTTTCCCCAATGGAGAATGGTTTGGTACTCCGGAGGAGGCTTTCGATATTGGCGCCGTTTACCTGGAGCGTTAAGGGATCGCGCCGCTAACAAACATCATCGAGAAATATCATGACAGAAAGTTACGACACCTCATGGGACCTAATAGAATCCCACAAAGGCAATCTCCCTGATGATGAAGATGCCTATGAAAGGAAATATCAAGAATGGATGGAAAGAGACTGGATACCGTGGCTCAGAGAGCATCTCTCTTTTCCATTCCAAGTCAAACGGATGGAAGATGAGGATGATGCCTACTTTACAGACGTAGCCAAACGTAAGCCATTCAGGCTTGATCATATCATGGAAGTCATTGGCATTGAATCTGAGGAAGATGACCTCCGCGGTGTAATCGTCCAGGTGAAGGAAGTCAAAAAGAAAGGATATGTTCCATTATGCGATCTTGAAGTCACTTCCAGGGAGGATCGGAATTTCTGGCCCGTCAGGGAATATGTGGTCTGGGATGCAAACCGATAAAAAACAATCCATCTGATTTTTCTTGGTTTTTGAGTATATCTGTTTGAAACATGCAGATTTTGGAAGGCGGGTTTTGGGGTTATCAGGGTGTTTGCTTCCTGAAGTCCACAGACCCAACTCGTGCCTAAAAGTTCAAGACTTTAAATGGTAATCTGCGTTTATCGGTAAAAAATCCACTTGACAATAACCCCCATTCAGCGTTTGTTATTTATACTGTTTTGACTGAGAACCCTCAACTAGTCATGGCCCGTCACTTGTTACATTGTCCGCCCTCACATATCATCTCATCACAAAGGGAACAACGCGATGAAAGATCAATCCAAGACAAAGCAGGAGCGATCGGAATCAGAGCGCAGAAAGGTTGAGCAGGCTTTAAAGGAGAGTGAGGAAAGCGGCTGGACCATCCTTGAAAACATCCAAGAAGGCTATTATGAAGTGGATTTGGCCGGTAATTATACTTTCTTTAATTCTTCCATGTCTAAAATCCTCGGCTATACCGCAGGGCTAAGTCATTCATAAAGACAAGTAATTGTCTTGATTGAAGAATGAAATAGTTCTGGTTTTTCCTTTTGCACTATGGTATCAGGGGGCATGA
>JAHJXP010000024.1 GCA_018827585.1 Pseudomonadota bacterium
AACAAGGAGGAAAACATTTCGATTCTTCTGGTGGAGCAGAATGCGAAACTTGCCTTGAGCATTGCCCCATATGCTTATGTGATGGAGAACGGTCGCGTTGTCATGGACGACACTTCAGAAAAACTGAGGGAGAATCCGGACATCAAGGATTTCTATCTCGGCCTGACCGATGTGGGGGGCCGGAAAAGTTTTCGAGACGTCAAACACTATAAGCGGAGAAAAAGGTGGATCACCTAACCCTTGAATAGAATAAGAAGGGAGATCGATAATGCAGAAAAGATTAATTCTATTGATTGGCGTATGTCTGTTATTTGTTCCGGGCCTTCTTTTTGGCGCGGGGAAAGAGGTAAAATCAACTCAGAAAAAATTTAAAACCCCGGTTGTGACCCTAAACAGGGTTGAAGTTGCTAACTACTGGGGCTACTGGTTCTATGGCTCCAAAGTTGAAGTCACAAGAGGAAAAGCCGGAAACAATGGCTCGCCCCTTGGTCTCAATTTTATCTTTGACATCAAAAACCCGAACCCTTACCCGGTGGCATTGGAAAGCCTGAACTTTACGGTTGCATTTGAAGATTTTGATCTGAATACCGTCGGCTCTCAGGAAGTGATGTGGATTCCTGCCGGGAAGACAAACGAGCTAAGGGTCTCTGCCATGTTTGGCCTCTGGGAGGCATTCATGAGTGCGGGGGTGACGGGTGGTTTTAGGCTCCAGGAAAAAGGGATAGCCGTTCATGACCAGCTTGAAAAATGGTGGACGAACATTCCGGATTTTTCATTTCCAGTACAGGTGAAAGAAGGTTCTGCCGTGTTCAAGGCTGACAATGTGACCGGCGTTGCGGCATTCAGCGCCACCTATCCCAAATAACCGTTTTTCAACAACTGCGTGTTTCGGAATAGGATAAACCATTCCGAAACACGCAGTTTGTTTCTATTTGTATTTTGATGCTCGCCATCGGGAGGGCGCTGATGGCACGCCTGCGGCTCATGCTGCCGGATGAGCCTTCCCTCGGCCTTTCCGATGCGGGGCAGAAGAAGAGTTTAAGGACGCAAAGCATTACAAGCGAAGGGAAAGATGGCTGTCCTGAGGCGGAAATGAAGGAGTCTGTCTATGGCTAAGAGGACCCAGGAAGAGAGGAACAGCGGTTTTTATGCCGAAACGGCCGAGCGGATGGGCAGGTCCGACCGTACCGCTTTCAAGGAAAGAGATTCGCTCAAGGCGTTTCATTACGCCTATGAAAAAGCGCCTGGATACAAGAAATTTCTTGAAGGCAGGGGCGTCGATCCGGGAGCTGTCAAAAATATCGACGATTTCTCCAAACTTCCCGTCCTGAAAAAAAACATGATGCCGGAGCGTCACCAGAACAACCCGCCGTTCGGGGGATTTCTGGCAGTGCCGGTTGAAAAATTGAAGAGAATATATGTGTCTCCCGGTCCCATCTATGATCCAGAGGGAAGAAAAGAAGATTACTGGGGATTGCGTAAATGCCTTTACAATGCCGGATTCAGGCCGGGTGACATCGTCATGAACACCTTTTCCTACCACCTGACTCCCGCCGGAATTTTTCTCGATGAGGCCTGCAACGGCATCGGCTGCGTTACGGTACCCACCGGTGTCGGAAATACGGAGATCCAGGCGAAGACGATGGCGGGATTGAAAATAAACGGCTATATCGGCGTTCCCTCCTTTCTCATGTCCCTTATCAAAAAGATGGAGGAGCTCGGCCATGACACCGCAAAAGGCCTTTCCATGGAGATCGCCCTGGTTGCAGGAGAAATCTTGTCCCCTTCCCTGCGAAAAGGGCTGAACGACTATGGCATCATCGTGCGTCAGGCATACATCACTGCCGAACTGGGAGGCGTTGCTTATGAATGCCCGCAGGAAAACGGCATGCACATTTCCGATGATCTTTACATCGAGATTTGCGACCCCGTGACCGGAGAACCGCTTCCGGCAGGCAGCATCGGCGAAGTGGTGGTCACCGATTTCAGCAACGAATGCTATCCGCTTGTCCGCTACGGCACCGGGGACCTTTCCGTACTAGATGAGGGCGAGTGCCTTTGCGGCAGGACCTCTTATAAACTGAAGGGCATCATGGGCAGGGCGGATGAGGTGACGAAGATCAAAGGTATGTTTGTCCATCCCCGCCAGATTGATGAAGCCGCCGCGAAATTTTCGGGTGAAATAGAAAAGATCAGGGTTGTGGTCACTCGGTCAGGCGTAACGGATATGATGACGGTGGAGATCCAGCTCAAACATGGGGTTGCAGGAACAGACACCCTGAAGACTGCCATTGACGAAAAGATCAGGGAATCGACAAAGCTGAGGGGAAACACGGTCTTTGTCGCCGAAATCCCCGAAGGCAGTAAAAAAATAGAAGACAAGCGAAAGTGGGATTAGAACCATTGCGGCTTCTTTTTCTGAATCCAGGTTGACGATTACCCCATTCAGATCAAAAAAATTCGGCTGCTGATGCATGCCGGAGTCACAAAATTGACAATCAGATTCTGCCCCTTTGCAGGAATCAATCGTGGTCTGCGGTTTTGAAATCGAAATTTGTTGTTACACCAGGCGGCGGGCGATCAGCCAAGATAGAAGATAAACGCATATGGGAATAGACGCGGTCGGGGCGTCTCGCTCTTTGCGCGGGTCAAGAGGTCCGGGGCGGGCAGATCGCACAGGCCTCTTCGGCTCGACTGCGATCATCTTCGCTTTGATACTGCGGTGTGTCGAGGCGGGGCAGGCGATCGTCCTTGCCCCGCATGGCCGTCTTCTGCCAACTGTCGTCCTCCGACCATCGAAACGGCAGCATCTTCACCGCACCCGGCGCGGTGAGAGATGTGAACGCCTCCAGCGCCTGCAACATGATCTCTCTCTGCAACGCCGGATCGCCGGGCTTGCCGGCGGTGTGACCCAGGGGATAGTCGAGGAAAGCGGTGCGCGGCGGGTTTACCGCCCGGGAGATGTCGAGGGCGCTGCTCATGCACAGGGTGGAGATTCCGGCGGATTCCAGGAGGCGGGCTATCAGTCCGACGGACTGATGGCACACCGGTCAGACAGGCACCAGGAGCGCGGCGTCCGCCTGCTCCCGCACCAGCGCTTCGCGCAGCGCCGGCGCCAGTTCCTCCGTCACGCGCCGGGCCGAGTAGATACCCCCCATGAAGGAATAGGCGTGCCCGGCAAGGGCGCCGATCACCCCTTCCTGCGCCAACCCCCGCAAAGTGCCGATGGGGAAGACTACGTTGGGATCGCGGCGGGCGTCGGTCAGGTCATAGGCAAAATGGGTGGCGCGCAGGTCGGCGACGGCCGCGTCTCTGGGAATGGCCCGGAATGAGGTGTCGTCTTTGTAGTGAAAGGCCTTCTGGCCCGCGACATAGATGCCGCCGGAAGCCGCGAGGGCCAGCCTGCATTGGGCCAAAGGCTTGCGCAGCGGCTGCCACGGCGGCGGGGTCTCATTGACAGTCCACTTGTAGGCCCCATACCCCAGACTGAGATACAAATCACGGATTCGGCTGATGTATTCGACCGGCATGACTCCCCCTAAGAAACCTTTGAAAAATTACGCCGGGAATACATGCAGAAACGAAAGGCCCCGGAGCCCTCAGAGCTCTTTATAGGGCTACTTCTTCGCGTCAATCACCAGAGGGGCATAACCGCCCCCGACCACATCTATGGCGTTGAGCACCTTGACGCCCGCGGTCTCCAGATTCTTGAGCAGAGGTTGTTTGGGGGCTTCGACCACCTTGACCGTGATGATGCGGTCGCTGGCATTATGGCCGCTGAAGGTGGCCACGCTGATGATATTTCCGTTTTGTTTGAAGATTTCTTTGGCGATGGCGGCCAGCATGCCTTTTTTCTCGGTCACGTCGAGGGTCAGGCGCAGCCCTTCTTCGCGGCCCCCCATGATCTCCACGAAGGTCTTGAAGATATCGGTCTCGGTGATGATGCCGATCAGCTCGTCGTCCTTGAGGATCGGCAGGCAGCCGATCTTGTGATCGACCATGATGCGGGCCGCCTCTTCGAGAGGGCAGTCGTCGCCGACTGCTATCACCCGCTTGGTCATCACGTCCCTCATCTTCAACTCAGCTAGGTGACAACGTTCAGGACATCGTGGACAATAATAATAGTCACGACATCGTGGACTCGCAACTTTGAAACTATTTTATCCAGCGATGCCGTGACAAGAATCTAAGCGGTCATCGCAATTGATATTTGTATTCTTCGACCTGGAT
>JAHJXP010000025.1 GCA_018827585.1 Pseudomonadota bacterium
CCAACATCCAGTTCGCCCACGACCCCCGGACGGGCCGCGTCGTCATCATCGAGATCAACCCGCGCACCTCGCGGTCCTCGGCGCTGGCCTCCAAGGCCACCGGCTTCCCCATCGCGCTCGTCTCGGCCAAACTCGCCGGGGGGCTCACGCTCGACGAGATCCCCTACTGGCGCGACGGGACCCTGGAGAAATACACGCCCTCCGGCGACTACGTCGTCGTGAAGTTCCCCCGCTGGGCCTTCGAGAAATTCAAGGGCGCCGAAGACAAGCTCGGCACGCAGATGCGCGCCGTCGGCGAAGTGATGAGCATCGGCAAGACCTACAAGGAGGCCTTCCAGAAGGCCATCCGCTCGCTCGAAAACGGCCGCCACGGACTCGGCTTCGCCAGGGACTTCAACCGGCGTTCCCTGGCGGAGCTCATGACGATGCTCAACGAGCCTTCCAGCGAGCGGCAGTGGATCATGTACGAGGCGCTCCGCAAGGGCGCCACGGTGGAGGAACTCTTCGCCAAGACCCACATCAAGCCGTGGTTCATCGGTCAGATGAAGGAGCTGGTCGAGTTAGAGGAAGAGATCCTTGCATTCAAGGGCAGGGATCTCCCGGACGATCTGCTCGTCCGGGCAAAGATGGACGGCTTTGCCGACAGGCATCTCGCCAAACTGCTCGGGGTTGCCGAAGCGCGAATCCGCGAACAGCGCACAAAGCTCGGCTGCGTAGAGGCCTGGGACGCCCTGCCCGTGAGCGGCGTCGAGAACGCGGCGTACTACTATTCGACCTACAACCGGCCCGACCGGGTGCCCTCCAGCTCCCGGAAGAAGATCATGGTTCTCGGCGGCGGCCCGAACCGCATCGGCCAGGGGATCGAGTTCGACTACTGCTGCGTCCACGCCGCCTTCGCCCTGCGCGAGGCCGGTTACGAGACGATCATGGTCAACTGCAACCCGGAGACCGTCTCCACCGACTACGACACATCCGATAAACTCTATTTCGAGCCGCTGACCGTCGAGGACGTGCTGGCGATCTACGAGAAAGAGAAGCCGGAAGGCGTCGTCGTCCAGTTCGGCGGCCAGACGCCGCTCAACATCGCGGGCGAACTCGCCGCCGCAGGCGTCAGGATTCTCGGCACCTCGCCGGATACCATAGACCTGGCGGAAGACCGCGACCGCTTCCGGAAGATGATGGAGAAGATGGACATCGCCATGCCCGAATCGGGAATGGCCGCCAGTTTCGAGGAGGCCAGGCAGATAGCCGCGCGCATCGGCTATCCGGTGATGGTGAGGCCGTCGTTCGTCTTGGGCGGCCGCGGGATGGAGGTCGTCCACGACGACGAGACGCTCAGGCAATACGTCAACGCCGCCGTGGACGTGACGCCGGAACGCCCCATCCTGATCGACCGCTTCCTCGCCAACGCCGTCGAGGCCGAGGCCGACGCGCTCGCCGACGGTGTCGACGCCTTTGTGCCGGCCGTCATGGAGCATATCGAGCTGGCCGGAATCCACTCGGGCGATTCCGCCTGCGCCGTTCCGCCGGTGACGCTCAGCGAGCGGCACATCAAGACCATCGAGGAATACACGCTCCGCATCAGCCGAGAACTGAAGGTCTGCGGCGTGATGAACATCCAGTATGCGATCCATCAGGACAAGGTGTATGTGCTGGAAGCCAACCCGCGCGCCTCGCGCACCGTGCCGCTGGTGTCGAAGGTGTGCAATGTCCCGATGGCCCGCATCGCCACGCAGCTCATGCTGGGGGCGAAGCTCGCCGACCTGAACCTGCAGCGCAAAACCATTCCATACATCGGTGTGAAGGAGGTCGTCCTGCCATTCAACATGTTCCCCGAAGTGGACCCCATTCTCGGACCGGAGATGCGCTCCACCGGCGAAGTGCTGGGCATGGCGCCGACATTCGGCCTGGCCTACTTCAAGTCCCAGGAAGCCGCGCAATCGCCGCTTCCGCTCGCAGGCACGGTCTTCATTTCCGTGACCGACAACGACAAGCCGTTCATCCTCGAAGCGGCCCGCAAATTCCAGGAACTCGGCTTCCGCATCAGGGCCACCGGCGGCACCTGCCAATACCTCAGGCAAAACGGCCTCAAGGCTGAATTGAGCTACAAGGTTCACGAACTCCAGCGCCCGAACATCGTCGACGAGATCAAGAGCGGGGAGATTCAGCTCGTCATCAACACGCCGATCGGCAGGATGAGCGCGTATGATGACGCCTACATCCGCAAGGCGGCGATCAAATACAGAGTCCCTTACATCACCACGACTGCGGCGGCGTACGCCTCCGCCGTGGGGATCTTCGAACACCGATCGGGACGGGCGGGCGTCAAGTCGCTCCAGAGGTATCACCAGGACATTCGGTGAGCCGACGCAGCCCCGGGGGGGATCGCAAAACGAGAGCTTTATGACGAACTCGTAAAAGGTCGTCATACCCGCGAAAGCGGGTATCCAGGACCCTGGGAACATCTTGAAAAGACTGGATTCCCGTATCTACGGGAATGACAGACGAGTGCTATTAGGGACTTTTTACGAGACCATCAATAATTGATGACAAAAGCGCTCGAAACGACTTTCGCCGCCCGCGGGGGCGGCGATTTATTTCCGAACATGCCGGAGCCGCCGTCATCCTGAAATGGAGTGCAGGCGAGGTGAAACAAGGATGAAAAATGTTTTTCGCATCAACCGCCTGCTTGAAGCCGGGCAATACCGCCTGGAGGAGGTTTTTCCGGATATCGGCGCCTATGGCATTCTGCGGACCGTCTTTGCCGAAGCGGAAGAGATCGACCGGGTCATTGCGCACACCAGGGTGTTTGTCGTGGACCGGCCCAGGGAGATGTTCGTGGACAACGACGACGGCTCCATCACCATCGGGCTTGCGCATCTGCGCAGCACTTCGGACGAGTTTTTGTATCTGGACATCATTCACGAGCTATGCCATGTAAAACAGCACCTGCAGGGGCGGAATCTTTACGACCGAAGCAAGGCTTATGTGGATAGGGAGACGGAAATCGAGGCCTACCAGATAACCGTGCAGGAGGCCCGCCGCATCGGTTTGGATGATGAGACGATTTCCAATTATCTCTGCGTGGCGTGGATCACGCCTGAAGAGCACAAGCGGCTTGTGCTCAGGCTGGATGTGTCCGCGTAAAGGCCTCCATGATATTTTATCTCGTCATCATCGCGACGGTGTTCAACCAGATCGCCTTCAAAGGCAGCAAGGTGCTGATGTCGCTCTATGCGATGGAACTCGGCGCCGATGCGTTTGTCGTCGGGATACTGATATCGCTGTATTCCCTGTTTCCGTTTTTTCTCGCAGTCTTTGCCGGCAGGCTGTCGGACCGCTTAGGGCCGCGGATTCCGATGCTCCTGGGATCGCTGGGCCTTTCCGGCGGATTGCTTCTGCCGTTCCTCCTGCCGCACCTGGCGGCGCTGTACGCGTCTGCGGCGATGATCGGCTGTTTCTACATCTTTTACACGGTAGCCATACAACATCTGATCGGGAGCTTCGGCAGCGGGGTGCAGAGAACGCGCAATTTCGGCATCTTCAGTCTGGGAGTCGCCCTGAGTGCGATGTTCGGTCCGACACTGGCCGGTTTTTCGATCGATCTTGCCGGGCACGGGTTCACTTACCTCTTACTCTCGTTGATTCCGGCGGCGCCGGTGGTGTTTCTGATTTTTTTCGCCGGCGGTCTCCCGCCGGCGGCAGCGGCGGATCGCGAGGCGAAAAAACCCATGACGGACCTGGTCCGCAATGCGCCGCTGCGCCGGGCGCTCTTGACTGCAGGCATCATCGAGACGGGACTGGAGCTGTTCAACTTCTACATGCCGATCTACGGGCACTCGCTCGGGCTGTCGGCGTCCCTGATCGGCATCATCATGGGGACTTACGCGACCGCCATGCTGATGATGAGGGGCTTGATGCCGATGCTGGTCAGGAGAAGCAGCGAAGAGGCCGCACTGTTCGGTTCGCTCAGTCTGGCCGCCGCCGCGTTCCTGATGTTCCCGTTCGTCACCAGTGTCACCCTCTTGATGATGATTTCGTTTGTCCTGGGCCTCGGTCTCGGCTGCGGCAGCCCGCTGTCGCTGATCATCACCTACAACCGCGCGCCCGACGGGCGTAGCGGCGAGGCGATGGGAATGCGCCAGACGGCCAATAAGTTCATCCAGGTCCTGGTGCCGGTGGCAGTCGGCACGCTCGGCAGCGCGTTCGGCATCGCTCCCGCCTTCTGGCTGGATTCGCTGTTGCTGGCCTGGGGGGCGCTCATCATGAAAGCCGACGCGCGGTCGCGTGTAGGGGAGGGGGGGCTGGTCGCCCGGTAATTCCAACGTTGGCCGGCGGGATCAATTCAGGGCCTGAGATTTACCGCCGCGTGATGGAGGCCACCGCCTTGCCGGCCGCGATCTTCACCTTTTCCGAGTAGGACCGGACGCCGAAAAATCCTTTGGAATCGGCAATTTCTGAGAGCGCCGGAAGGGCTTCCCGGGCGCCGATGTTGCCCAGGGTGTTGCAGATCTTTTCCTCCAAATCCGCCTTCAGGGACGCGGATCCGGAAGGTTTCGCCTGCAGCATCTCCACAAGGAGGGGAACGGCCTCGCGGGCCTTGATGATGCTCAAGGTTTCCACGATGCTCATCTTGAGCGCGTCATCCACCTTGGGCAGGACGGAAAGCAGGATTTCCGCCCGGCACTTTCCTCCGATCCGCTGGAGGCTCTTTAAGGCCTCCATCTGCACCCGCTGATTCGCATGGAGAAGAAGCGGCGCGAGATCCGCGGCCTGGGGTTCTTTGCCCACGCGACCAAGCAGGTAAACGAGGTTCCGCAGGACGTACCAGGGTTCGTTCCGGATGATCCTCCCGATGATGTTGGGGATCGCCGGCGCTCCGATCTCGGTAATCACCTGCAGAATCCGCACACGTTCGGTGCTGTCCTCGCTTTCCCGAAGGATGTCCAGAAGCTCCTCCACCGGTGCATCCCCGAGTCGGGCCAGATTTCGGGACGCCGCCTTCTGATGGCCCCGCTCGTTGGTCATAAACTCGCGGAAGAGGATCTTCAGGAGCCCGTCTGTGGCCAGCTCGCGGAGCGACCCGGCCGCCATCGCCTGCATGGCCGGATCTCTGGGGGTTTTCCCGGACTGGATCATGCTGAGGGCGTCCAGGATGGGATGGACCTCTCCGAAAGGATCACGCTCGAGAAGGGCCTGCTCCAGTTCCTTCAGCTGCCGGCAGATCCGCTCGCAGGCGGGGCTGAAGACGGTCTCGGTCGCGAACCATTGGGAGAGCATTTCAGCGAGGCGACTCGCCTGATCCGTCAGGCCGGCGGCAATAAGACCTTCCAGGATCTGAGAGAGGGACTCGGCCGCCCAGGCGCCGAGCTCCGGGTTGGGATCGGTCAGTTTTTCTGTGAACCATGCAAGGACTTCATCGGCGGTCTGTCCGTAGCCGATGCCGTAGAGCTCCATGACGATTCCGGGCAGCTCCGCCTTGAGATTGGGGTCGAGAGGACCGGCCTCGTCTCCTCTCTGAATCCACTGGAGCTTCTCCTTCAGACGGCTGAAGCGTAGCTCCCGCTCTTCCTTCTCCTGCGCCTCCCTGGTCTGCCTTTCGCTCTCCAGCCTCCGGCCCTTCTCCGTATCCATCAGCACTTCGTGGGAAAGGGCCGCCGCCCGGCCTTGCTCTCCGGGCGCTTCCGCCATATGGGCCAATCCGTCGGCCACTTCGGCGAACCGTTCATCGGGAAGCTCCCCGATGACGTTATCGAAAAGGCGACCCCCGAAGAGATTTCGAACGTCGCGGGAGTGAACGAGGCTGATCATCTCGTTATCCAACTCCGCGACGGAGCGGGCCACGAGATCGGCGAGCTGTTCCTGATCCGCGGGGTCGGCGATCTTCTCCAGCATCCGCACCATATGGACGAGCTTCTCCGAGAGCTGCACGCCCGGCGTAAAGTCCTGCTGCTCGACGATGTGCTTCATCCCGGTCTGGAAGATCTGTCCGATCCATTCGGGATCCTTCGCCTTTTCCATGATCTGCTGCAGGTCAGTCGACTCGGGATCGGCCTCCATGAGGATACTCAGGATGTCATCGTCCTTGAGGTCCATGCCCGCGATGATCTGCTGGTCTTTGTCCCTGGCCACAAACATCATTTCGTTGACGAGGATATGCCGGACCGCCTGGCGGTCGAGGATCGCCTGCAGGCCCCCCTCGGCGCGGGCGGTTTCCGGTCTCAGGCTCATCGCCTGGATTAAGGCAAGGAGTTCTTCTTTTTCCAGACCCTTGACGAAGGTGATGCTCCGGATATCCAGGATGGTGAGGATTTCGACGAAGGCGCGGATCTGTATTTTTCCTGGTCTTTATGATCCGCCGGCTCACCGTCGACGAGGAGCTTCCGCTCCGCTTCGGCCAGGATCAGCGGGTCCTTCTCTTCCAGGAGCTCCGTACAAGCCTGGAGAAGCAGGTCGATGGTCTGGTTGACGATGGCGCTGGTGGGGGGATAGAGCCGGAGAGAGGTGACAGATTTGATCAGGATCGTGACGGCATTGATTGCTTGTTCTTGAACATCCTGGTCTTTCATGCGTGCACCTGTCCTGATGTCGAATTGGAGCGGGATAGCCGGACTATGAATCTAAAAGGTACGGGCCAATTAAACAAAAATAGCGAATTATTTCAACAAAAAATTTCACCATTTTTACAGGGAACCCCGTTCCGGATAACCTGTGAAGGCGCAAAATATGACCTTCTGGTAAAAAAGCCGTCAAATGTTACCCCCGCGGTTTCCGTAAGTTGTGCTTGATCATCTTGAGCTGGAGGCCCTTCCGGCTCAGCCCCAGCCGCTCGGCCGCCCGGGTGACGTTGCCGCCGCATTCCTCGAGACACCGTGCGATGATCTGCCTCTCCATTCCCTCCATGTGACTTTTCAGGACGTCGCGTCCGGCCGCCTCTTCCGGCAGATCGGCGGACGCGCGGCGGTTTTCCCCGGTCGCAGCCACGACCTCCTCCGGAACCAGCTTCATCGTGATGAGCGGTCCCTCCGCCATCAGGACCACCCGTTCGAGGAGGTGCTCCAGTTCCCTGATGTTGCCCGGCCAGTGGTAGGCCAGGAAGCAGTCCCGGACCTCCGCGTCGATTCCCGCAACCGCTCGTCCCAGTTTCCGATTGAATTTTTCGAGAAAGAAATCGGCCAGGGGAAGGATGTCCTCGGTCCGTTCCCGGAGCGGCGGGACGTGGATGGGAAATACGTTCATACGATAGAAGAGGTCTTCCCGGAACTTTCCCTCTTTGACCTGCTGCAGGAGGTTCTTGTTCGTGGCCGCGATCAGACGCACGTCCACGGAGATGGTCTTGAGACCGCCCACCCGCTCGAAGCTCTGGTCCTGGATCGCCTGGAGGAGCTTTACCTGCATGTCCCGCGGGATCTCCCCGACCTCGTCCAGGAAGAGCGTACCCTGGTGGGCCAGTTCGAATCTCCCCGGTTTCGTGGTCACGGCGCCGGTGAACGCCCCCTTTTCGTATCCGAAAAGCTCGCTTTCCACAAGGTTCTCCGCGATGGCGGCGCAGTTGATCTTGATGAATGGCTGTACGCTCCGTGCACTGTTGCGGTGGATGGCGCGGGCGATCAACTCCTTGCCGGTCCCCGTCTCGCCGGTGATAAGGACGGTGGTCGTTGTGGGGGAGACCTTGCGGACGATCTCGTGGATATCGGCCATCCGGCCGCTGGTGCCCACGATCCGGTGGGGATCGGCGTCGGTCGCGGTGGAGAGGTCGCTGTCGTTGATCAGGCGGGTCTTGACCGCCTTCAGAACGACCGTTTTGAGTTCCCCCTGCTCAAAGGGTTTGGTGAGGTAATCGAAGGCGCCTTTCTTCAGGGCGTCCACGGCGTTCGCCACCGTGCCGTAGGCGGTGAGGATGATGACCGGCAGGGAGGGATCGTCAATCATGATCCGCTCGAGGAGACCCATCCCGTCGAGGCCGGGCATTTTGAGGTCCGTGGCGACGACGGCGAACTTCTCATCCCGGAGGATCTTGAGGGCCTCCAGTCCGTCCGCGGCCGTGACGACCTCGTAGCCCTCCTTTTTCAGCATGGCCTTGAGGACCAGCCGCATATTCAATTCGTCGTCCACGACGAGTATCCGGGCCGCTTTCATCTGCAATTTTTCCTTCAATCTTGACGACTTCGTAAGAAGTCCGGATGCTGCGTTGCACTTCACCCGGAGCTTGTTCCGAGCGAAGCGAGGAATCTCCGGGTTTGATTCGGCTAAAACCTCACAACCATTGCGGTGTACGCCAAAGTACACCTCATTCCTCAGGATTCGCGCGCCTTGCCTGCGGACTTTTTACGAAGCCGTCCCATTTTCGAAACTTTTAAGACTTTTTACAAGGCCTTCAATCTTCCTTTGCCTTATCCGCGGGCGCTCCCGCCACCGTTCCTCCGGCCTGCACTATCGCCCGGATGGCCCGGATCTGTCAAGCCCCCCACACCCTATCGTACCGTTTCGAAACGGATGAAGAAAATCGTACCCTGACCGGGAATCGATTTCACCCGGATGCGTCCCCCGTGGTTCCGGATGATGCGCTGGCAGACGGCCAGCCCCAGCCCGACCCCCCGCTCCTTGGTCGTGAAGAAGGGTGTGAATATCTGTTTGAGATCCTCGCGGCGGATCCCCCCCCCCGTGTCCCGGATGGAGATCCCCACCGCATCTCCCGTGTCGCTCTTGATTCGGGAAGTCCGGATTGTCAGTATGCCGCCGTCGGGCATTGCCTCGATGGCGTTGATAGCGATGTTCAGGATCACCTGGTGTATCTGCTCCTGGTCCACGGGGACCGGCGGCAGATGGGGTTGAAGCTCCAATTCGACACTGATCCGGGCGGAGAGGCTGTCCGCCTCGAGGACGGCCACGGCCTTTTCGATGATCGCGTTTATCGGCTGCGGTTTCAAGTCCGGCGCGTAGGGACGCGCATAGTCCAGAAACTGGGAGACCACCCGGTTGAGGCGATTCGCTTCTTCGGTGATCACGTCCAGGAGATTTCTCTGTTCCTCGCTTTCCGCTTCCGACCGGAGGACCTGGGCGGCCCCCTTGATCGAGCCGAGGGGGTTGCGGATCTCGTGGGCGAGGACGGGGGCCATCTGTTCCAGGAGCAGCGCCTTTTCCCGCTCCAGCTTCTCGTCCAGATCGAAGGGAGAAGCGAAGACGTCTTTGATCTCCGGGTAGATCCGGGTGAGCAGACGTTTCAGGATGACCTGGAACGGTCCGACGGAGATGATGATCAGGAAGGAGACCATGAACACCAGCGTGAACGGCGGGGCGGGGCCCTGACCGAAGAAGCCGATGACGAGGAAGAAGATCACCGTGGTGAAGAGAGTGACGATAAGGACCACCAGGGCGCGGGTCATGAGGTCGTGGAGCTCCGTAAGGTGGGGATGGGTGATCATGATCAGGATGAAATAGAGCATGCCGGCGATGATCAGATTGAACAGAGGCGGAACGCTGTACGTCGCGATCGCCGCCGTGCAGGCCATGATGAGATAGACGAGGCGCTTCTTCTCCATGCCCGCCGCTTTTCTCCTCGCATAGAAGATCAGTGAGAAATAACAGAGCAGTAAAACGGCGGCCGCGTAGAAAAAAAAGATTGATTCCAGGTATATCCAGCGTCCGAAAGGCGTGAAGGGAAGGCCGGCGAGTCCCGTGCTGAAGAGGGCCGTGGTGCGGATGTCTCGCGGTGTGAGAATGGTCTGGTCGGGAAACAGGTCGCGGCTGAAATTGATGGCAAGGGGGGGGATGGCCAGGAGCCCAAGCTGTTCGATAAGGAACCAGGCGTGGTGTTGAAAAAAGTCGTCGAAAAAGATCCCTCCCTTGTGAAAGGTGATGGCCAGGCAGAGGGTGGCGAAGGAGAGGTGCAGCGGCTCCCGCTTCTTGTTGATCATCAGGGCCGCGGACACCGTGATGCCCACCGCCATCAGCATGAAGATTTCCATGACCGTGCAATACCTTAATCATCATACGCAAGTCAAGGAGGATAGAGGACCGTAATCCACCACCAACCTTCCTTGCCAAACCATCTCCGATCGGATACCGTGACCGCGGGTTTTTCACTGCCTCCAATCGAATCAAAGGGATGAATCGGGAAATGAAGGGAGGAGAGGGCATCGTTCTTATCCATCCGCCGACGGCGAAGGCCTGCGAGGCGTCGGGGGGCTGGCGCGCTACGGCGTCACGGTGTCACCTGCCCGACCTGATCCGGGCCGCCGCCATGCCGGAGGCTTGGCCTCGACGGGACCCTAAAGGGAATGCTCGTTCTCGCCGCCCTTTCCGTTCTTCTGATCTGACGCCCGAAGAAGGAATTCGTATTCCTATTTTGTTTCCATGCCTGCCCTTCTGATTTTTTCACGCAGGGACGCGATTGTACCGGCCATATCATCAGCCATTGTGACGGCCGTCACTACGGCCACCCTGCGCGCCCCCTGAGCGAGCACCTGGTCGATGTTGGCGCCGGTGATCCCTCCCATGACGGTGAAGGGAATCTCCAGCCCCTCGGCGATCTCGGCAATCGCCTCCGGTCCCAGAAATCGTTTCACACCCCCCTTCGTCCGGGTGGGAAAGATCGGGCCGATGTTGACGTAATCCGCGCCTTCGCGCTGCGCCTTCAGTGCCTCCTCCCGGGAATGGGTGGAGATCCCGATGAGCAGATCAGGTGCGATGGCCCTCGCCGCCGCAAGGGGAAGATCCTCCTGCCCCAGGTGGACCCCGTCGGCCTCCACCGCCAGCGCGATATCCACATGATCGTTGATGATGAGCAATATCCCGGCATCCGCGGTGACTTTCCGAAACCGGAGGGCCATCCGGTAGAGCTCTCCGGCAGTACACTCCTTCTCCCTGAGCTGAATGATCCCGACCCCGCTGCGGACCGCCGCATCGAGAACCTCCAGATTCGACCGACCCACGGAATGGCGTTCGCAGGTAACCGGGTAGAGATCCGTCTGTAGAAACCTCTCTCTTCTAATCTTTCTGTTCATTCACCCTCCCCCCACCATCCGGATAATCTCTATCGTGTCCCCGTCATGAATCATCTCCCGGGCCATTTCATCCCTCGGGACGATCCCCAGATTTCTCTCCACCGCAACCGTTGCGGGAGGAATCCCCAGCGCCTCCAGGAGATCGAGAACCGTGACGGGTCCGTCCCAATGCCTTTTTTCTCCATTCACCTGAATTTCCATATTCGTCTCCTTAAGTAAAATCATGCG